>NZ_LMYH01000012.1:0-297927 GCF_002917995.1 Parasaccharibacter apium | reverse complement strand
ATGGGGAGCGGCACAAGCTCAAGTCTATCGCGAGGAAGCGCTAGAGCTTCGCGTGGGGGATCGCGTTCAGTTTACGCGGAACGACAAAGCGGCAAAGCGCGTGAATGGGCAGCTTGGGGAGGTGATTACAATCGACCCAGACCGAGGCCTTGCCCGCGTCAAACTCCAAGGCAACCGGATTGAGACATTGAACTTGGAGAGCGCGCGAGACAGGCATTTCTCGCATGCCTATGTGTCTACTGCTTTTGCAGCTCAGGGGCGGACAGCGGAGCGGGTGTTTGCCAATGCGGAGAGCTCGGCCACGCATCTTTTGGAGCAAAAGAGCTTTTATGTGGCCCTCTCACGCGCGAAGGTCGAAAGCGTGCTTTACACGGATGACCGCTCGAAAATGCAGGTCGGACTCCAGGAGCGTGCAGGAATAGCGACGCGCGCGCTTAAGGAACGCGGAGCTGACATGCAGGACGGGAAACAGAAAGCGCAAGAAAAGGCTCAAGCCGCCAGTCTTGCCCTATGAGGAACAGTATTGTGCCTCTTGCAATCTTATGTAACCAATTAGGATATGCTTTGGCCGTTTGAACTTCATCGATCCTATCATCGTCGCAATGATATTCATGCGCGTTTTGGGGGTCAGCAACAGGGCGGCATTTCAACGCCGGCTGACGCGCCTGGGATCTTCATTTTTACCGGGCACGGCGCGGGCCATGTTGGCTACCAAGATGCTTTCGAAGCAGATGGGAGCTTCCGCTATACGGGGCAAGGCCAGCTTGGCGATATGCGGATGATCTCGGGAAACCGAGCCATCCGCGATCATGTGCAGAACGGCAAAGATCTTCTGTTGTTTCAGCAGACCAAGAAAGGTGGCCCGGTCCGGTTTGAAGGACTCTATGTCTGCGGAGGTTGGGAGATTGAGCAGCAGCCCGATATGGACGGTCAGCCACGGCAGGCGATTGTCTTTACATTGGTGCCTCAGAACGGGCTTTCCAGCGAGGCTGAAGATCTTGCGGAGGGCGCTCCGATTGATCTTTCGTTAGCAGAACTGAGAGAGCGAGCGCTCCAAGCAGCTGTTGGATCCAATGAGACCAGCCCGCGTATCGCGTTGGCGAACGTAAGAGCTCGCAGCAAAGCAGTACGGGATTACGTTCTGGCGCGTGCTGCTGGGGCATGTGAAGCTTGCAGAAGTCCAGCTCCGTTTTTGACGTCCTCGGGGCAGCCCTATCTCGAAGCACATCATATCCACAAACTGAGTGATGGCGGTCCGGATCACCCAGCATCGGTCGCTGCAGTTTGCCCAAACTGCCACCGTCGGGCGCATTTCGGAGAGGATCAGATAACCTTGAACAACGAATTGCTCGAGCGAGTAAAGCAGCTTGAACAGTGACGGGATGTTGTCGGCAATGGGGGGGAAGCAGTAGGTCGGCTGTTGGACGCATGACAACCTGAGTGGACATTTACATCGAAGGTCTTTACGACGACTACGTGCTAATTTGTGCCATCTGCTTAGTTAAACTTGGATTCTGAAAGCAGCCGCATCGGCTTTAGGTTCATCCGCTGAGCGATGTCACTCCGTTGGGGCTTGTATCTTCTTGCCGGAACAATAGGCTATTATCTCAAGGATGCGGAGCGCAGGGTTGATAGAGCGGATACGAAACAGACTGGAGAGAGCATTAGAAGCTCAAGGCTCCGGTAACGCCACTCGCACGCACAGCGGCGTCGCAATTGGATCAAGCGTTGGGCAGGTGCGGAAGCGCAATGAAGATTGTTGCCTCGTCGCGCGAGTGTCCTATGCACATGATAGTCGTACGAATTTTACTATCGCGATTATTTGCGACGGTCTTGGTGGCATGAGTCAAGGCCGGGAGGCCGCGATTCTTGCTGCCAGTTCCTTTACTGCTTATTTGTTTTCCTCCCCGCTTATCGGCTGGAAAGAGCGCCTTTCTAAGGCAATCGCATTTGCGAACACACAAATCTATCAGCGACTACATGGTGCCGGTGGCACAACGCTGTCTGCAGTCATTTCATTCAATGATGGGGCAATATTTTGTCACGTGGGCGACAGCCGCGTCTACGGTGTCATGCCCGACCGCGTGGTAGAGCAATTAAGTCGCGATGATACTATTAATGCTCTTTTGAAACGGCAAGAAGGACAAGGGGAGGCTCCGAAGGACTCGCGGTTGCTTCAGTTCGTCGGGATGGGCGAGGAAATGGAGGCTCAGATTGCCCCCGTTCCAGGCCATTGTCGTTCGGTCCTCCTGACATCCGACGGTGCGCACGATGTTCCCAACTCTGTATTCCAACGTGTCGTAAGTGCCGCTGCGGGAGGGGGTGACCTTGTCCGCAAATTGCTGATGCTGTCCGACATGACGGGCGGTCGCGATAACGCCTCAGCCATTTTTTTTCCCATAGGAACCGAGACGGAACTCTACGACGAGAGAGGGGATAACGAGCTGCTCGCCATCCTGCCTAACGATACCTTGACGATCCATATCACGGGGCCAGACGCATGGGAGCGTTCGGAACACATACGCAATGCGCCCCCGAACTATCAGCGGCCTGAACCGAGCAAGCGGATCGAAGAGCGACCCGCCTCGAAAAAGATCGCCGCTCCGGAGCGGGCCGTCAACAATGAACAGGAGATCAAGCCTGCTGCCTCCAAGGAGAAATCGCGGACAAACAAGGCGCGCAAGACCAAACGGCGGCCCACTACTCCAAAAGCTGAAGCTGCTGCCCAGTTGCAGTTTGATGGACCCAACAACGAAGTCGATGTCCAGTTTTCGACGCCCACTACCCCACCCGAAGAGGACAAACAATGAAGTTGCCCGCTCGCTATGAAAAAGATGGAGCCTCCTTTTCCGGCGGTGGGATGTCGACCGCGTTTAAGTGCAAAGACAAGCATTTGGATCGTCCTGTGCTCGTCAAGATGCTCCAAACGGGGGTAGACAAGAAGCGTATTCTCGATGAAGTCAAGGCTCTAGGTGCCATCCGATCCAAGCATGTTGTTCAGATTTACGATGTACTGAAAGATAGCTCAGGTGAGGTTGCTGCGCTTGTGGAGGAGTTCCTTCCCGGCCAAGATCTGAATGACGTCATCCCAATCAATGAGGTTGGAGAATTTCTACGCCACGTTTATGCGATTGCTTGCGGTCTCGCTGACATTCATGCAGTCGGGGTGGTGCATCGCGACATCAAGCCAAATAATATGAAAATCGACGCTGAGGGCTGTCTCCGAATTTTCGATTTCGGCTTGTCTCGAACTGACGGTGTAAATTGCGAGACGATCGGAACAATCGGAACACGGGGTTATATCGCGCCAGAACTTTGCGTTCCATCGGATCAAAAGGTTAACTTCACGTCGGCCGTTGACGTCTTTGCCTTTGGAGCCACGGCCCTAAAGCTCGTCCGAGGAAAACTGCCCCAGACGTTCTGCTCAATCCCGCCCGACTTACCGAGTGTGGAGACTGATTTCACCAAGCAAACGCTCGCCCTTCCGCCAGCGATTGCCTCTATCCTCAATCAGTGCTTATCAAAAGAGCCTGCTAATCGCCCGAACATGGACACAGTCCGGGACACCATTGGTCGTCATCTGCTGCATGGTCGGCACAAGGCAACCATGATTGTTGGTGAGAAAATTCACTACATTGAGAAGATTGGTCAATCCGTGAAACTGAGCGCCGGTTCGTTAGGCTCGGTAAATGTAAGTTACAATGGATATGATTTCATCGCCACCAATGTTGTCGGTGACGTTTTTATCAATAATATGCGCATTGTTCCGCCACAGAATTTACCTGGCGCGTGCGTGATTACGCTAGGAGCACCCACTCTTGGCGTCAGAAGGCGATACATTACTTTTGATGTAACGCATCCGGAGGTGATTCTATGAGTGGTGTGCTGCATGCGATCGGCGATCTTGTAGGCGGTCGGTACCGAGTGACCAATTATATCGGTCAGGGCGGTATGCAGGAAGTCTACCGCGTCCACGATCAATTGCTCGAACGTGACGTTGTTCTCAAGTCTCCCAAAAACCCAACCGCAGAAAAGCGTTTTAACAGAAGTGCTAATCTCAGTGCTCGCGTTAACCACGACAATGTGGCCAAGACGCTCGACTATGTCGAAGAAGGTGCTCGCTTCTATCTGGTCGAAGAACTGATTGAGGGCTGCGATCTTGGCCATTTCCTGAAAAACTATGTCGGGATGCTTGACCCCTTTGCAGCCGGACGCGTGATGCACCATCTAGCCAAAGGATTGGCGGCATCTCACCACGTCAATGTGATCCATCGCGACCTCAAGCCGACCAACGTTATGGTCGTAGGAGGCCAAGATTTTGTTGGTTTCAAGATTACGGACTTCGGCATCGCAAAAATGGCTCAAGAGGAGATTGAAGAAGCCGTGGCAGGTGATGAAGACGGCCTCACCAGTTCTCAAACCGCGCTCGGTGCCTTGCCTTACATGGCACCGGAAACGATTGACGATATGAAGCACGCAGATAAGCCCGCCGATGTTTGGGCCATTGCCGCACTAACCTTCGAGATTCTGACCGGCAAACGACCATTCGGCGCTGGCTACAAAGCCGTACCACTAATTCAAGCAGCAAAAGTGCCCCCCCTACCTCCTCTTTTAGTAAGCAAAAGCCAGTTCGCCCCATTTGTTACTGCGATATTCGAGCTCATCAAGTTATGTATGCAGAAAGATCCTGCATTACGCCCAACTGCTGACCAACTTGTGATGGCCTGTGAAGGTCTCTATTACTCGACGGTTCCTCGCGAATTTGGGACTATAAAAAAATTCGACAACAGTAGCTGGGGCTTTGCTTCTGCACTGGTGGGCAGCGATATCTTCTGCCACGTGGACTCGGTCTATGCCGCACCCGCTTTGGCCATTGGTGAGCGTGTCTGGATGAGTCCATATCCGGGTTCGCCCTCGCGCCGGGCTTTTCCTATTGTAAAGGCCAAATAGGCAGATGGTTGATGCTTAGGTAATCGCCCAAGTAGTTCAACTTTAGGCAGGCGTTACCTGCCTTGCCATAGGACAGTACGTCGACCTGCGGGCGTTGTAGCAAACGGTAGGTCTTGTCGTGCGAGTTCTTAAAAAGAGACATATGCCGATGCTCGAACCAGGCAGCGACACTTTGTCGGCTTAGAGGGAGACTATCAGAAGATCCATATGTCCGACATGAAGGCGTTAACAGGCTTTTCCTATAGCGCCCCTTCAGAATCCCTTGGTAGGTATTTTATGTGGTATAAAAAATTACAAATTATATAAAACCAATTATTATCAATATGTTATATGCTATTCATGGAGGACTCTCTCTCCGCCATGATGATTGTTCCCTTTGCATGTAAACTTTCGGTGCCGGGCGTTGTTCACCGGCAGGCTGGCCTGTGGCCTGATAGCCCGTTAGTTTGATACCCCGTAAGATATGGACTGCCTCCTTCAGACTGGTTTACGGAGGTCATGGCCCCAAACCGGGGCCTTTGGGAGAGAACAACATGCAGATGTCCGAACTGATGGTCGGCACCGTCATCATTGTCATCGTGGCGTTTCTGGCGGCCGGGTTGGGGTATCTGCTGGCCATGAGGCGGGCTGGGTTGAAGATATCTGATCTTGCCATGCAGGTCCGGCAGATGGAGGTGGCTTTCCAGCAGGCCAGTGACCGGAATGACAGGGACGGAGCGGAGCTTGTCCAGCTCAGGAACAGGCTTCATGACACGGAGCTTGCGGAGAATACAGCCCGCACGCAGCTGCGCAATGCCCATGAGACGGTCCAGCGGCTGGATGCGGCCCTGACGGAACGGGGCGGACAGTATGAGGCCCTCCTCCAGAAATATGGCATGCTTGAAAAAGAGCATGTGGAAATCAGAACAACGCTGGAGCGGAAAGAGGAACATTTCCGGGAGCAGATGCAGCAGCTTGGCGAAGCCAGGCAGTCGCTGGGGAAAGAGTTCGAAAATCTGGCCAACAGGATATTCGAGGAAAAAGGTAAGAGCTTCGCTGATGCCAGTCAGGTCAGTCTGTCGTCCATGCTGAAGCCGTTCCGGGAGCAGATCGAAGGGTTTCAGAAGCGGGTCAATGAGGTGCATGATGCGTCCCTCCAGGGGAACAGCACCCTCAATGCGGAGATCAGGAAGGTTCTGGAGATCGGCCTGAAGATGAGTCAGGAGGCCACCAACCTGACATCAGCCCTGAAGGGGGATTCGCAGCAGCGTGGTGCCTGGGGGGAGGCGCAGCTTCGCCGGACCCTGGAGATGAGCGGTCTTGTGGAAGAAGCCCATTATGAGGTCCAGAGTTCCTTCCGGGATGCGGAGGGGCGGCAGAAACAGACGGACTATCTGATCCGGCTGCCCGAAGGCAAACACATCATCATCGACAGCAAGGTGTCACTGAATGCCTATGACCGGGCCGTGGCGGCGGAGAGCCAGACGGAGCACGAGGCCGCTCTCAGGGAGCATGTGAAATCCGTCCGCCGGCACATGGATGATCTGGCCTCCAAGGATTACACGAACCTGATCGGGATGCGCAGTCCCGGTTTTGTCCTCATGTTCATGCCGATCGAGCCGGCCTACATCAGTGCCCTGAAGGCGGACCGGGACCTGTTTGACTATGGGTACAGGAAGGGCATCGTGCTGGTGTCCCACACGACACTCATTCCCATCCTGCGGACGGTCGCCAATCTGTGGATGATCGAACGGAGCCACCGGGAAGCCCGTGAGATCAGCGAGAAGGCAGGGGACATCTACAATTCGGTATGCCTTGTGGCCGAAAGATTGAATAAGCTGGGTGGAAGTCTGAACACGGCAAGTAACCATTACAACAGTGCCGTCAGGGCCTTGGCCGGGCAGCAGGGGCTGTATGGCCGGGTGGACCGTTTCAGGCAGCTTTCAGCCAAGGTCAGCAAAAATCTGCCCCGGCTGGAGGCGGCTCATATGGATTTTGAAACGGAACGTCTGGGCCTGATCGTGGAGCCAGTGGAAGATGATACCGGACAGCCGGTACCAGTGACCGGTCCCTGAATACGCCGCCCTTACTGGAAGAGGGACAGGATGTTCTGGGACTGCCCGTTGGCGATGGACAGGGACTTGATGCCAAGGGACTGTTTGGTCTGGAGAGATGTCAGTTTGGCAGACTCGGCAGACATGTCAGCATCCGTCAGCGCACCGGATGCTGCCGTGAGGGAATCGGACGATTTCTGCCCATAGGCACTCATGGAGCTGATGAGCTGCATGTTGGCGCCAAGGTCGGATGTGACGTTGGTCATCGCCTGGATGGCGTTCTGCGTGATCTGGATCATTCTGGGAAGACGCTGGGCCGTGGCCGCCGCATTGAAACCGTCGCTGATGCGGGCACCGTCAGGAGTGGCCGTCAGGAAGTTGTTCACGGTGGGGTCTTCGCCAGGCATTGCGCTGCCAGGGGTCATGCCGAACAGTTCCGTCATGATGTGGCCGATCCCGTAACCGGTCGTGAGGCCGATCATGTAGCCGTAGCTGTTCAGTGTCTGCGTGTCTCCCTGGAGGCTGGTGACAAAGGTCAGGCTGTTGGAGGTAATGCCCATTCCGTCCCCCGTGCCGCTCAGCGTGCCGCCGGAAAGAAGATTGACGCCTTTCACCGTGGCGTTTCGGGCGATGGTGTCGATGCTTTTCATGTAACCTGTCAGCTCTTTGTTGAGCTGGCCGAGAGATGATTCATTGCCGATGTTGTTGCCAACGGTTGTCACGGCATTCTGGACATTCTGAAGAACCTTGATGATGCTGTTGGCCGCAGAGTTGGTAGCGCTGAGAACCTGGGAGGCATAGCTTAGCCCGTCATTGACAGCACTTTGTCCTGCAATGTCCCCGCCAATCTGGGAGGCAATGCCGAAAGCGGCTGGATTGTCGGAGGCATTGGCCACTTTCTTGCCAGTGGAAACAGCGTTTTCCGTGTGGGCCAGATCCGTCTGTGTCGTGTTCAGTGTTTCCAGGGCAGCCAAGGAAGACTGGTTGGTGTTGATGGAAAGACTCATGGCCCTTTCTCCCAGTTCATTAAGCGGAACCAACGGACATCTGCTGGCGGATGCAAGGAAACACGAAAATTTTACAAGCTTCTTAAATTTTGAATGAAAAATGGTTCTTCACTTGTTTTATGAAAGTCACATTAGAGCGCCATTAAGATTCATCATGTCGAGAGCTGATTGTTTATAATATAGCAATATGAGTAATGTTTTAATTATATGAGATGGATTTCATGGCGACATGTCGTGAAAATGGCATATGTGCATTTCAACTTTATGAGCCAAGGACCGTCAGGATGACATGGGTTTCTTCCGGTCCGGTATTGTGAAACCAGTGCTCCATGTCCACGAGAATAATGGCCATCCAGCTGGTGGCAGGTGAAAATGGCGCGGGCAGGCGGTGGATTCAGAGGACAGTTCTGTAAGTATCTGTTTCTGTCATTCTGTCTTTCATGGGGTTGTTCTGTTTTTTCATCGTGTCCATCGCACGAGTGTCTGCTTCTGTTCCCCCAGCCCTTCAATGCCAAGCCGCATTTCGTCACCTTCCTGCAACCACAGGGGCGGCTTGTGTCCCATCCCGACACCGGGCGGTGTTCCGGTGGCAATGATGTCGCCGGGCAGGAGCGTCATGTACCGGCTGAGATAGGCGATGATCTCACGGACAGAGAAGATCATGGTGGCTGTCGAGCCGTCCTGACGGCGGG
Source organism: Parasaccharibacter apium (assembly GCF_002917995.1). Classification (NCBI taxonomy): domain Bacteria; kingdom Pseudomonadati; phylum Pseudomonadota; class Alphaproteobacteria; order Acetobacterales; family Acetobacteraceae; genus Parasaccharibacter; species Parasaccharibacter apium. The sequence goes on along the minus strand of NZ_LMYH01000012.1, from coordinate 289,245 downwards.
TTCCGTTCACGTCCAGCCAGAGGCGCAGGTTCTGCGGATCAGCGATCTCATCAGCCGTGACAAGGAAGGGGCCGACAGGTCCGAAATTGTCGCAGCCCTTGCCCTTGTCCCATTGTGAGGACTGCATCTGGAAACTGCGTTCTGACACATCATTGACGATGCAGTAGCCTGCCACATGCTCCAGAGCCTCCGCTTCCGTCACATGGCGGGCTGTGCTGCCGATGACGATGCCGAGCTCGACTTCCCAGTCCACTTGTGAAGCATGGGGCGGGATGGGGATGTCGTCATGGGCACCGCAGAGGGCGGAAGGAGCTTTCAGAAAGACGATTGGTTCCTGCGGGATGGGAAGACCGGCTTCTTCGGCATGATCGGCATAGTTCAGGCCAATGCAGACGCATTTGGAGACATGGCTGATGGGCACGCCGAACCGGGGAGAGCCTTCCACGGCTGGCAGGGTCGCTGCATCAATGGCTGCCACCTGAGCAAGGGATTGTGGGGAGAGACGCTCCGGCGTCAGGTCACTCCAGAGTCCCGAAAGGTCACGCAGTGTACCGGAACTGTCGATCAGTCCGGGCTTTTCAGAGCCGGGGCGGCCATAGCGGCAGAGTTTTGTCATGACGGGGTTTTTCCTGAGGGTTGCGGGGTGGTCATCCGCTCCAGTTTTTCAACGATTTTTCCGCATCGTTGCGTGAAGGCTTCCCGGCTGTAATGCTGTTCGATGTAACGTTTTGCAGCTTTGCCGTAGTCGTTCAGCAGGGCCGGGTTCTGAAAAATTTCTGCCAGCGTGTCGCAGAAGGTTTCAGGAATCCTGTCAGGTTGCAGCAGGAATCCTGTCTGACCGGGCTGGACGCTGTTGCGCATTTCCCCGACCGGTGTCGCCATGACAGGCAGGCTCATGTTCATGGCCTCATGGGCAGCCAGACACATGCCCTCATAACGTGAGGGCTGTGCGTAAAGCTGGAGCGTGCGGAGAAAGGCCGGAACATCCGTCTGGAAACCTTTCAGGGAGACGTGGTTTTCCAGCCCGTGCTGCCGGATGAGGGTTTCAAGCTCCGCCCGCTGGGGGCCATCGCCTGCAAAGGACAGGTGCACGAGGTCTGCCCACTGGGGATGACGTGCGCGGAACAGGGCCAGACCTTCGATGAGCAGGGGATAGTTTTTCACCTCATGCAGTCGCCCCGTGCTGCCGATGTGCAGAGGTGTCCCGCCATTCCAGTCCGGGGCCGGGTGGTTTTCGGGGGCGGCCACATAAAGAGGCCAGGACGTGATTTTCTCCGGCGGAATGTTCATTTTTTCCCGAAGGAAACGGGCTACATAAGCGGAATCTGCAACCCATAGCCGGGTAATGCGACGGCCTGCCGTGGTGGTGAAACGGATGCTGGCACTGTTCTTCCAGCTGACAACGGGAATATTGAGGAGTGCTCCGGCCAGCTGGCCCAGCAGTGTGGCCCGGCTCAGGGAGGTCCAGATGATGTCGGGCCGGTTCCGGCGGAGCAGGCGCAGGAGACGGATCAGCGTGAGGAAGAAACTGCGGCGCCGGCTGTCCAGAAGATGGTAGGGGATTCCGGCCTGTTCCAGATGAGGAGCTGCCCCCATGTCCCGAGGCTCGCAGGCGGTGACATCCACCTGATGGCCGAACTGTTCGAGGGTTTTTACGATATCCGGGATGGCAAATTCAGCCCCACCCGTTTCCAGGCTTGTGACAACATAATGGATATTCATGGAGACGGCAGAACCTCGGACAAGGGCAGGGAGGCAGAAGTCTGGCTGCCCACAGGCAGGAGATCAAGCCCTTTGCGGGTGGCCTGCGTATGAATCCTCATCATGGGGCAGGGGGATGGGGCCTTCACCACGGAAGGGCTTGCTGGCATCCAGAAAATTCTCGTTTGTCCGCAAGGTGTGTTCGATCACCACAAGGTGGGCCAGGGCACGGGTTATTTCCAGCCGGATGATGGCCTCATGGTCCTGTGTGTCCAGCTCACGCAGGCGGCGTATGGCGGCCCGGGTCAGGCGGGCTGCCCGGTCATGCCGGCGGGATGAGTGTTCAATGTAATAGAGAACCAGCGTGATGGGGCGGCGGGCGCTTTCCGGCAGATACTCACGGTTGAGCAGCCCTCGCAGGCGGATGATGTTCAGCCCGAGTGTCAGGGTAGCCAGCGTACCCTGAATACCGGCCTCCACAAGGGGGGACAGGGTGGTGGCGTGGCTGAGAAGGCGAGAGAAGCGGTCCGTACTGTGGCCAATCCATGCGCTGATCTGCGGTGTGCTGCTCAGGCTGGCAAGATTGCGCAGCTCCCGCAGTGTGGCACGGCGCAGCCGGAATTCTTCGGCCTTGCGGTTGAAAGGCAGGATGCTGCGGAAGATCAGCACGGCCGTTACACCTGCAAGGATGATGGCGAGGTTGGTGTTGTAGAATTTCGTCTCGTCAATGACATGATGATTCTGGATGCCCAGCATCAGGGGCATCAGCAGGTTGAAGGCCGAGGCTGCCGGGGCTGTGGCGGGGTTGGCCCGGGCTAACCCTCCGATCATCATCACGCAGGACAGGATGAGCACCAGAGGTTCATATGTCGTGACCATGGGAATGAAGATGAAGCAGAGCAGCCAGGCCACGCACCAGCCTACCGCAAGCCCTTTGAGGAATTTGATTGTTCCCAGTACGGGGTCTTCCTTTGTGGCGAAAAGGCCGCAGATCAGGGCCGTGATGCTGATGAGTGTGTTGCCATTGGACCATGCCGTGATTTCATAAATGAAGGATGTGACCAGAATGGTCAGCGCCGCACGGAACCCGTTATTGAAGGCAAGTCGCCCGTCCCGGTGCGTATGGCGCTGGAACTGGAAATGGTCACCACGCACACTGTGCGTGCTGGCGTGATATTCCGTGATGGCTTCTTCCAGATCACCGATCAGATCCCCAAGGGATGAGAATAGAATACGTTCATCCAGTGCGGAATCAGTAATGATGGTGGTCTTGTCCCGTAGAGGGGTTAGTGGGCCAGAGGTGGAGATGATCTTTTGCCGGTGCGGGGTTGCATAACGGCGGCAGATGTCCCGGAGGTGCTGGAGCTCGGCGAGAAGTTCCGAGATTTCGGCTTCCTGGGGCAGGCGGCTGGAGAAGTCCTTCAGAAAATGCCGGAACGCCCGTGCCACCGTGTCAAAATCCTGATGGTTGGAGGAGAGCAGCTCCAACCGTGTAGCCATACCGAAACTGCGGGAGAGCAGGGCAGATACGGCGGCCAGGGCGGCACGGGCATGGTCGCCTTCATGACCATGCGCACCCATTTCCAGTTCCGCAAATTCGATCTGGTCGTTGATGGAGAGGATGGTGCCGAACAGCTTGCGGGCTTCTGTCAGGGCGCCGGTGTCCCTCTGGAGAATATGGTGGAGGGTGTCGGCCACCAGTGTTAGGGCCGATTCCAGTTTCTGCCGTATCTTGAGATGGGCTACACGGTCCTGGTTGAAGGCGAAGAGAAGCCCGATGAAGGCCTCACACAGCACGCCGAGGATGATGTAACTGGCACGGGATACGGCAAACATGAAGATGCTGCCCGTATGCGGGACGACATCCATGCAGATGATGGCGCAGGTGTAGCCGGAGAGAACCAGCGCATAGGAGCGGAAGTTGCTGACAAAGGTGGCCAGCCCGCTGCAGAGGCCAATCCACAGGGCAATGATCGGGAAAAACAGCCAGGGAGCCTGCGGATATATGCCGACGAAGATCAGGGCCGCTACACCGCCAGCCAATGTTCCTATGATGCGCCAACGGGCTTTGGAGAGGCTTTCTCCTCGTGTCAGCTGCGCTACGGACCAGACCGTCATGGGGGCCCAGATGGGACTGTCCAGCTCCAGCCAGAGAGCGATCCCCAGAGACAGACAGGCTGCAATGGTAGTCCGCAGGGCGAAGAGAAATCCATCCAGAGACGGGGTGAAGATCCAGTAGAAAAAGGACGGGGTCCTGAAGTTCAGAAAACGGGTGATCATTGCGCATCCAGTGGCTTTCAGGACGGGAGATTACTGCCCTTTACGCATGGATGCGAGGGGTCACACTTATAATTGAACAAAAATATCGGAATGATTTCAGAGGGAATATTTTTTTCATTATCGTGGAATATTTCTCTTTTTTGTTTAAAGGAAAAATAGTAAAACTTTTCTGAAAATTCTGCTGAAGACTTGTAGCTGCAAAGGTTATTCAATGACGGACAATACTCAGGCTGAAGGAACTCAGACGGCCCCGAATGAAGAGCGCAGAAAGCTGCTGGAGCTGACGACTGATATTGTCGTCGCAAAGTTGACTGGTTCTGATGTCTCTGCTGACAGCCTGCCGGGACTGATCCGCCAGGTTTATGAGGCACTTGCCGGGCAGGGGGGAGAAAGCGGTGACGTAGTGGAGCAGACCCGGCAGCAGCCGGCCGTGCCCGTGCGCAAGTCCGTCTACCCTGATTATATCGTCTGTCTGGAAGACGGAAAGAAGCTGAAGATGCTGAAGCGGCACCTGAAGAGCACGTATGACATGACGCCGGACCAGTATCGGGAGAAGTGGGGTCTGCCTGCGGATTACCCGATGGTGGCGCCAGCCTATGCTGCACGGCGGTCCGAGCTGGCCAGAACGATTGGGCTCGGGCGTAATATTGGTGTCTCAGCCGAGAATAAACGGGATAATGGCAGTAAAAACTGAAACCGTTTATTAACATCAATCTGAAAAAAGCCGGGCGTAAACCCGGCTTTTTTCATAGTAGAGCATTTTTTCTTGACGTTTCTGGCGTCCTATTGTCACTCTTCGGAAGAATGATCAGTGACGGAGAGTTTGGATGACACGCTCGGAATTTGTCGCTTTACTGACCTCCCGCCTGGAGGGTGTTTCCAGAGATAAGGTTGATCAGGCTGTTGATGGGATATTTTCCCGTATCGCTTCTGGCCTTGCAGCAGGGAACAGGGCCGAACTGCGTGGCATAGGCAGTTTTGGAACACGCCAGCACACTGCCCATCAGGGACGGAACCCGAGAACGGGTCAGTCCGTGGCTGTCAGGGCGAAGCGTGTTCCTTTTTTCCGGGCTGGAAAAGACCTGCGCGAGAGGGTCAATCAGCCGAAGAAATGAACGGCTCTGCGCTATGTGAGGGGGTTTCTTTCCCCGTACGGGCCGTATTGAGTTCTTCCAGCAGGAAGTCCCGGAAGACTGAAATCCTTTTGGAGCTTCTCAGCTCTTCCGGATAGACAAAGAACGCCTCTGCCAGCGGGCCGTGCACATCTGGGAGGATACGGACAAGGTTAGGATGGGCGGAAGCTGTGTAGAAGGGCAGGGTTCCGATGCCGTTGCCCTGCGCAATGGCCATGCCGACCGCCGCAATGTTGTTGACGGCAAGGCGGACCTTGGGGTGGAGGATGATCTTGTCCTTCACGAGCCGTTCAATCAGCCAGTTTACATGGGGCAGGGGAAGGTGCCAGCCAGCAAAGCCGATCAGATTGTGGTCGGCTAGGTCCTTCAGCGTGGTGGGGGTGCCGTGCTCTTCCAGATACTCCCGGCTGGCATAGATGGGCATGTGAAAACTGGCCAGGTGACGTTGGATGAGGTCGGGCTGGGTGGGAGGATGGAGACGGATGGCGACATCAGCTTCCCGCATGCTCAGGTCAAGATCGGAATCCTCAAGCAGGAGCGTGACTTCCACATGGGGATGACGTTCCATGAAGTGATGGAGACGGGGTGTCAGCCAAGAGAGGCCAAAGCCTGATGTGGTCGTGACCTTGATCTTCCCGGCCGCTTTCTCCCTGTTTTCACTCAGGAAAGCCTGGGTCAGGGCCAGTTTGGAGAAGACCTCCCGGGCCGTGCGGTGGAGCACCTCGCCCTGCTCGGTCAGGATAAGCCCACGGGCGTGGCGATGGAAGAGAGGTACGCCCAGTACGTCTTCCAGTGCAGAAATCTGCCGGGAGACAGCAGACTGGCTCAGGTTGAGACGATCACCGGCATGAGTGAAGGAGCCGGCTTCCGCCACGGTATGAAAGATACGGAGTTTGTCCCAGTCCATTTTCTGATTCCCGTACGCCCCTTCGCAATAATCATGGCCAGCTCTGCTCATAACGCCCCGCATCGTAACCTTAACCGTCTATCTATTTCATGAAAAATTCCCGAAAAGAAACGATCGGTCAAGGGCAGAATGCCTCTAAAGTTGGTTATATTTTCGTTAAATGAAGATGAAAGGCCATGAAAAGGATAGAGTTTAGTCCATTTTAGCTAGTGTTGACTGATAGAGGGCAGATCATCTTTCAGCAAGGCGAAAATGAGAGATGGTCTGCCCCTGTGCAGGTCTGTCAGGCACCATATTTTTTTTCGGCAAGGTAACGTTCCGCTTCCAGAGCGGCCATGCAGCCCGTACCGGCAGCCGTGACAGCCTGACGGTATGTCTTGTCCTGAATGTCGCCGGCTGCGAAGATGCCGGGAATGGACGTTGAGGCAGTTCCCGGCTGGGTTGTGATGTAGCCTTCTTCATCACAGAGGACTTCATGCCGGAAGGGGCCTGTGCTGGGGCTGTGGCCGATGGCCACAAACACGCCATCCACGGCGAGACGCTCCGTTTTCGTGTTATCCTGCGTGTCTGTCAGCTCAAGGGCCGTCACGACGGCGGGTGAACCTTCACCGATGATTTCGCGGACAGACCGGTTCCAGTGAACTTTGATCTTGGGATTGTCATGCAGGCGCTTCTGGAGGATGCGTTCGGCTTTCAGGCTGTCACGCCGGTGGATGAGATGCACGGTAGAGGCGTGGTGGGTCAGATAGAGGGCTTCTTCCACGGCCGTATTGCCCCCGCCTATGACGGCAACGTCCTTGCCGCGGTAGAAGAAGCCGTCGCAGGTTGCACAGGCAGACACGCCAGCACCCTGATATTTCTTTTCAGAATCGAGACCAAGCCACTTGGCCTGGGCGCCCGTGGCAATGACGACTGTACGTGCCAGGAACAGGTCGCCAGAATCCCCTTTCAGGTGGAAATAGCCTTCTGCATCAGGGCCCTGCTTGAGGGAGGCTTCCGTGATGAGGTCATAGAGCAGCTTCGTCCCGACATGTTCAGCCTGTTCCCGCATCTGTTCCATGAGCCATGGCCCCTGGACAGGCTGTGCAAAACCGGGAAAATTTTCGATTTCATCCGTGATGGTCAGCTGGCCACCGGGCTGCATGCCGGTAACCAGAAGAGGCTGCATGCCAGCCCGGGCGGCATAGATGGCTGCTGTATAGCCTGCCGGTCCGGCCCCGACGATCAGCATGTCGGTATGATGTGTCTCTGCCATTGAAAGCTCCGTGGTAAAGGGATCATCTTCCCGGCTACGGGGATGAGAGGAATGGTTTCGAAGGGGCGGGGTGATCTTAGGTCCGCTACGGGCTGGAGGATAACAGATATAGTATATGAAAGATTTCGGTAAAAATAATTATCTTGCGAAGAAACGAAATATTATTTCTCTTTTCCATGGGAAGAGTTTTCACATAAGAAAGATCAGTCTATACAGGCGGGGATAACCCCCTGCGGATGAGCCCGTTCCCCATCCGGGCCGCATGGGGGTTCTGTGAGCAGAGTTGCTGGAAACCATATGAGCATTGCAGACCTTGATGAGATTGACCGCAGTATCCTGGCGGAGCTCCAGCAGGATGGCCGTGTTACCAATGTGGAGCTGGCCCGACGGGTGGGAATTTCTGCGCCGCCCTGTCTGCGTCGTGTCAGGCGGCTGGAGGAGATGGGGCTCATCCAAGGCTATCATGCGACGCTGGCTCCGGCGATGCTGGGTTGGTCCATCACATTTTTTGTTCTGGTCGGGCTGGACAGCCAGAAAGGTGCCGTGCTGGCAGAGTTCGAGGCCCTGGTCGCAGAATGGCCGGAAACGCAGGAATGCCACATGATCCGGGGAGGGGAGGATTTCCTCCTCCGTCTCATGGCCCGGGATGCGGAACATCAGAATCGTCTGACACGGGACCTGATCGAGGTAACGCACGTCGTACGGGTACAGACTTTCCAGGTCATCAGGACAAGCTGTGAGAGAGCCGGCGTTCCGCTCTAGGAGCGGATCATGCTGAAACCTGTCCGCTTTTTCAGGCGCTGGAAGCCATTGCATATCCTGTTCTGCTGTGCGGCTCTGGGGTTCATGGTGCGGCTTTTTCTGGCTGCTGAAGTACCTCTCATACCTGATGAGGCCTATTACTGGCTCTGGTCCCGCCATATGCAGGCAGGGTATCTGGACCATCCCTTCATGGTGGCGTTGTGGATTCGGCTGGGAACCCTCTTGTGGGGGGATACGCCGTTTGGCGTACGGTTCTGTGGTCTGGTCGGTTTTGTCTGTGCCAACATATGGCTTTTTCTGGCCGCCCGTCGTTTTTTCCCTTCTCGTGACAGGGTGGGAGTTCGGGCGATTCTACTGTTGAATGTGACCCTGATGGCGTCTGTGGGGCTTGTTCCGGCCACGCCAGATGTCCCTCTGTTTGTTTTCCTTTGTCTGATGTTATGGGCTTTGTCTGGAGCCCTGCAGTCCCATGGGGCGGCAGCCTGTGGCTGGTGGGTGCTGTGCGGTATTGGTCTTGGTCTGGCAGCCGATTCCAAATACACGGCTCTTCTGCCGGGGCTCGGTCTGCTGGGGTTTGTTCTGTTTGGCGGCCGGGGGGCTTGGCGTATGGCCGGCCCCTGGTTGGGGGGAGGGGCAGCAGCCCTCATGGTGCTGCCAACCCTGGTCTGGAATGAAAGGCATGGCTGGGCGGGTTTGCTGAAACAGGGCGGACGGGCTTCGTACTGGCATCCTGAACGGGCCGGGCAGTTTCTGGGGGAACTGCTGGCGGGGCAGCTGGCCCTGTTGACCCCTTGGGTTGCTGTCCTGTGTTTCATGGGGCTATGGCGTGCCCGCCATGGGCAGCATGTGCTGTTGTGGCTGTCCGCTCCTGCGCTGCTGCTGTTTCTGGTGAATGTGACGGGAGAGCGTGTCCAGCCCAATTGGGTCTGGGTGCTGTATCCAGCCCTTATCCTGGCCGGGGCCGCTTATGCGGGTCGGCTCAGGGGAGCCTGTATGACGGGGGGCATCTGCACGGTTCTGGTCTATGCTCAGTGTCTGACGGGATGGTTGCCACTGCCCCCGCATATGGATCCCATCGCAAGGTTGGGGGCAGGTTGGAGTGATCTGGCAGCAGCGGTCGCAGAAGAGGCCGAAAAGGCAGGGATTTCATGTCTGGCAACGGACGATTATGCCCTGGCCTCAATTCTGGCGTTTCAGAAACCGCAAGGTCTTGCGGTGCTGGGAAAGGATTCCCGATGGGGCTATGTGGCAGGGCTTCCTCATGAGACGGTCAGGACGGTCCTGTATCTGAAGGATGGTCGGTATGGACCGGTGCCCGCAGGCGGCTGGGCCGTATGGCGGAAGGACAGGAAGCGGCCTGTAAGGGTCTATCTGCTGGAAAAACGGCACGACCTTTCCGGCTGGATCGTGCAGCGGCCTTGATGGGCGGCATGAAGGCAGACATGAAAAAAGCCATCCGAACATGGATGGCTTTCTCATTCGTACAAATACGAACAGGCTGACTTCAGAAGCCCTCGCGCTCCAGGCGCTTGCGCTCCATCTTGCGGGCGCGACGCACGGCCTCGGCAACCTCGCGGGCGCGGCGCTCGGATGGCTTTTCAAAGTGGCGACGGAGCTTCATCTCACGGAAGACGCCTTCGCGCTGCATTTTCTTCTTGAGGGCTTTCAGCGCCTGGTCAACATTATTATCACGAACGAGAACCTGCACGGTGTCGTCATCTCCTTTGGGGTTCTGATCCTTCCCGAGCGGTGTCTGTAGCATCACCCATTGAAGGACGCGGATCCGATTACAGTGTGAAGTGGCCTATCATACTCCAAAACGACAGACAATAGTTTCTGATGGGCATAAAGGGTGGAGGCCCTCTTTATCTGTGGATTATTTCGCCTGTCTGATGGTTCCTCATGGCTGGTGGGCGTATGGTGCATGTGGATGAGTGTGTGGTGAACAGGAGGAGGACGGGATGGGGGTACAGAATGACAGGCGTACCATGGTGGATGCGCACCTGTATCTGCGTGAAAATTCCATCAGGCAGTCCTTTGAGGGGCTCCTGGCCCTCTGGCGGTCCCTGTCCGCTGCTTGTGAAGGAGGGCTCGACTCTCACGGTCTGGGGCCTGCCCATTACCGGATCATGTTTTTTCTGGGCAGCCATGGCGGATTGCTGCCCAGTGAGCTGTGCAGGCGGCTTGGCATTACCAAACAGTCGCTGGGCCGGGCTCTTGGCGAGCTGAAAGCGAAAAAACTGGTCGAGCAGAAACAGGATGAAGGGGACCGGAGGAAGCGGCCCGTTTTTCTGACAGATGAGGGCAGACAGCTTGAGGCAGAACTTTTTGCTGCCATTCGCACTGTCCTGACACGGGCATACAGGCAGGTTGACGGAGCCGCTGTTGATGGGTTCCGCAGGGTCTTGCATGTTGCCGAATATGGCGGGCCGCTCTCGGAGGGGGGATAAGAAAAGGGGAAGAGCCGGACAAAGACTCTTCCCCTTCATGGAAAGGATTTTTCAGCCCGTTAGCCCGTCACCAGGCTGCTGGATGGATCAGGGCATCGAGTTGCCGACGCCCCCATTGCCGGTGCCCTGGCCACTCATCGGGCCGGCACCCATGCCACCATTTCCCAGTCCGCCGAAGGTGCTGCCCATGCTGCTCATCGGGTTGTAGCGGCCCACATTGCCCAGCAGCTCCCGCAGAACAGAAATATGCGTGCCCGGTGTCGGTGTAGCTCCGCCTGCCATGGAGACACGGATGGCATCATGCCTGTCCAGCACGTTCATCTTGCGGAGAACGCCAGCATTGTCGAAATTCAGGACCAGGACCTGCTGCTTGTCCACAACCGGATGAGCCAGCGGCACGAGGTCCTTCGTCATGGAAATGTAGATCCATGTATTGTCATTGAAGGTTGCATGGGCTGTCGGAGAGCCCAGTATGCTCAGGGCATCATTCTGGGTGCTGGAGTTGAGGACCAGCTGGTCATAATCCAGTTTCTCGATCAGCGCCCCGCGCGGGATGGGCGGCGGGCTGATGGCCTCACAGCCGCTGAGCATCAGCACCCCACCGGCCAGAAGGCCTGTCCAGCAACGGCGTCGCAGTGCCATGAAGCGGGCCAGACGGGGGAAGGGGGAGCTCTTGTCCGGGGTGGAGGCAGTAGAGAAGCTGGTCATGAAGGGCAAACTGTCCTGATGATATGCGGGCAAGCCATACGTGCTCTTTCCGGTGCCTCAGAGAGGGCAGCATGTCAATCTTTTTCGTGGATTGTCGGGCTGTGGCTGTCCGGCAGCAGTTTAGGCTTGACTTCATGGCGTCAGCCCCTTCTGAAAGAGGCACCCTGGTAAATTATCGTGAGGTCATGATGTCATCTGGAGGCAGAGCAGACGCCGGAACACAGTCAGAAGAAAGGATTGCGCCAGAGTTCTCGCGCCGCATTCCACTGGCAAAGACGGGCCGCCCTCTTGAAGAGCATGTGGAGGCCAATGCTGAGGAGAGGGAAGGTCTGCGGAAGCGCTTTGGTCTTCTGTCTTTGAAGGAGCTGTCCTGCACTTTTGCGCTGAGGCGGGGGGCGGAGAATATCGTACTGGCGGAAGGTCATATCCGGGCGGAGGTGGAGCAGGCCTGCATCATCACGGGTGAACCGGTGAAAGAGGTGATCGACGAGCCGTTCAGTTTACGTTTCGTCCCGGTTTCCGAGATGCCTGATGAAGAGGATATCGATATTGAGGCTCTGCTTCAGGAAGATGCCGATGATGTTCCTTATGATGGCCGCATGATTGATCTGGGCGAGGCTGCAGCAGAACAGCTGGCCCTCTGCCTGACTTCTTATCCGCGGCGGGCAGGAGCAGGGCTGGAGCAGTTCGTGGAGGTCACACCGTCTGATGATGAGCTGGATGCACGGCCCGGCGCAGCCCGGGAAAATCCTTTTGACGTGCTGAAAAAACTCAGGAAGGAGCCGTGAAGGAGTGGTAATCTTTCCGCCTTTCTGGTAAAGGCGGGGAGTAAGGAGCGATGCCGTAGTGGCATTGATGCTTGCAGAGAGATGCTCTCTCTGCTAGAGCCCCACGCCTGAGCACCGTGGCTTATGGCGGTGGTGAAGACCTAATGAGATTTCTCTGGCTTGAGGCCGCGCCGTGCGGTAGCAGAAGCCGGATACGCAACCCAGTGAGAGGCAGATACCCATGGCCGTCCCTAAGAGAAAGACTACGCCGTCCCGTCGTGGCATGCGTCGCAGCCATCAGGCTCTTCGTGTTGAGGCGCATGCTGAATGCGCCAACTGTGGCGAGATGAAGCGCCCGCATCATGTGTGCAGCCATTGTGGCCATTATGATGGCCGTGAGGTTGTCAGTGCAGAGGGCCGTGCGCTGAAGACAGCCGTTCGCGCCTGATTGCCCGTATCCTGAGGGATACTGCCGCCCCGGGCTTCCGGTCCGGGGTTGCATTTTCGTGCATCCTGCCTGAGCAGGAAAAACAAGGAATTTCTGGGGGCTGCACTCATGACGGAGGCGTCTGGCGTCAGAGCTGAGGGTGGAGTCGAAAAGCAGGCTGCACAATCCCCGGCTCCTTTTACTCTGGCCGTTGATGCCATGGGGGGAGATAACGCCCCCGAGATCGTTCTTGCGGGACTGGAGATGACGGCCATCCGTCACCCGGACATCCGGATTCTTCTCATAGGTGATGAGAAGGTCCTGAACGCATCACTCGTAAATTATCCCAAACTTTCTGGAATCTGCACCGTGCGCCATGCGCCGGAAAGCATTCCCATGGAGATGAAACCCACTGCGGCGCTTCGCGTGCGGGGATCCTCCATGCGGGTCGCCATGGAGGCTGTTGCCTCTGGTGAGGCTCGTGGCGTCGTGTCCGCCGGGAACAGTGGTGCGATGCTTGCATTGGCAAAGATCATCGTAAAAGCCCTGCCCGGTATTTCTCGCCCGGCCATGGCGGCTGTCCAGCCATCCGCCCGTGGTGATGTCGTCATGCTCGATCTGGGTGCGAATATCGTATGCGATGCCCGCAATCTGGTCGAATTCGCCATCATGGGGGAGGCCTTCGCACAGGCGGCCCTGTCCCTCAAGGCGCCCAGCATCGGGCTGCTCAATGTTGGTTCGGAAGAGCTGAAGGGCGACGAACGCCTGAAGCAGGCTGCCGAGCGCCTTCGGGACAGTGTGTTGTCTGACCGTTTCCACGGTTTTGTGGAGGGGCATGACATTACCGCCGGTGTGACCGATGTTGTCGTGACGGATGGTTTTACGGGCAATGTGGCACTGAAGACTGGTGAAGGGGCGCTGAAGCTGGCTTTCGGGTTGCTCAGGAGCGTGTTCATGAGTAGCTGGTTGACCCGGATCGGCTACCTTCTGGTCCGCCCCGGTCTGCGCCGCATGAAGGAATGGATCGATCCCAGCCGCTATAATGGCGCCGTTTTTGTGGGGCTGAATGGCATCGTGGTGAAGTCACATGGCGGGGCAGATGCCGAGGGTTTCGCCTCTGCGGTGGATGTTGCCGTGGATGCGGTGGAAAACAGGCTGAATGACAAGATCCGCCATCGTCTGGATCAGCTCGGCATGTTGGGGCAGTCTGGAGAAAGCAGAGAGCAGGAGTGACGTCTTCCATGGCGCAGGATAAACAGGTCCGGGGAGCGGCAGCGGGTGCCCGTCTGACAGGTGTCGGCAGTGCCCTTCCGCAGCGTGCTTTCAGCAATGAGGAGCTGGCTGCCGAATTCAGACTTGATACGTCGGATGAGTGGATCAGGACCAGGACCGGAATCCGTCAGCGGCATATTGTGTCTGGCGATGAATCCGCCGTATCCCTTGCGCATCTGGCAGCCCAGCGGGCGTTGGAACATGCTGGCAGAACAGCAGATGATGTGGATGCCGTCATCGTGGCAACATCAACGCCGGATCAGGTATTCCCTTCCGTTGCCGTACGTGTTCAGGCGGCTCTGGGCATGGAACGTGGTTTCGGGTTTGACGTCAGCGCAGCCTGCTCTGGTTTCGTGTATGCGTTGACAGTGGCTGATTCCATGATCCGCTCCGGTCAGGTCAGGCGTGCCATGGTGATCGGTGTGGAGGTATTTTCCCGTCTTCTGGACTGGGAAGACCGTTCCACCTGTGTGCTGTTCGGGGATGGCGCTGGTGCGGTCCTGCTCGAGGCAGGCGCAGGTGAGGGAGAGGGTATCCTGTCCACGCATCTTCACGCAGATGGCCGCTTGGGTGATCTGCTCTATGTTGATGGTGCCGTTGGCTGCGCGTCTGGCAAGGTGGCGTTGAAAATGCATGGGCGGGAGGTGTTCCGTCATGCTGTCGTCAACCTTGCTGCTGCTGTTGATGAAGCGCTGGAGACAAACGGTCTCAAGGGCACGGACATCCAGTGGCTGGTGCCGCATCAGGCGAATCTGCGGATCATTGATGGCATGGCCAAGAAGCTTGCCCTGCCGTCGGATCGCGTCGTGGTGACGGTAGACAGGCACGCCAACACGTCGGCGGCATCAATCCCCCTTGCTCTGGATGAAGCGGTCCGGGATGGGCGGATCAGGCAGGGCGATCTGGTCCTCATGGAGGCCCTTGGTGGTGGCCTTACATGGGGGTCTGCTCTGGTGAGAATGTAAGGCCTTTCCAGGCGGAATCAGCGCTTCTGAAACTCCCCTGATTTATATGCAGGGGAGTTCGTTTTTTCAGTGTGCTAATCAGATGGCTCGTGATACCTTTTCCCATTATGGAGACAATTGCACGCGCTGATCTGATAGAGCTCCTCCAGGAGGAGCATGGCTTTTCCCGGCAGCAGGCTACCCTGTTTCTGGAGAAAATGTTTGAGCTGTTCATCCAGACTCTTGAGCAGGGCAAGTCGCTGAAGATCAGCGGCTTCGGTACGTTCGCTGTACGGGATAAAGCAACCCGTCTGGGGCGGAATCCCCTGACAGGGAAAGAGGCCATCATCTCGGCCCGGCGTGTGCCGTTCTTCCGGCCATCCCGTCTTCTGCGGGACAGCGTCAATGGCAGACCATCAGCTCAGGATGCCCATCAATGATGTCCACTGATTCATCTCAGCCTCAGCATGGGGGCTTGAGGACAGCCATCAGCGTTGCAGGGGAGCTGGGGTTGCCTCTGTACCGTCTGCATTCATGGGAAAGTCTTTATCCTGTTTTCAGGGTAAAGCAGGGTGAAGACGGGCAGAGTTATTACGATGAGCAGGCTGTCACGGTCGTGCGCAATATCGCCCGGCTCCTTTATCAGGATGGTGCCAGAAGCCATGAGGTTGTTCCATTGCTGAAGCGTGAGGGGATTATCAGTGATGGCACGCCGCTTTCCGTCTCGGGCGGGGCGGAGACAGCTGGTCACGGCGAAACCTCTTCACCTGACCAGCTGAAGGAGTTGCAGAAGGAAAACAGAACGCTCAGCGATCGTCTTGAGGAGTTTGGTCAGATTGCGCTCTCCCTCAAGACACTGGAAGATGAGAATGCTTCCCTGAAGGAAGCGCTGGAGCAGTCCCGGTCTGCCCCGCAGCCTCAGAAGGACGCAAAGGGTGGTTATGTTGCAGAGCTGGAAGAAGAGAATCTGGCTTTGCAGGAAACGGTTGAGCGTCTGACGGCGGAGACGGCCACGTATCAGCAGGCGGTTACCGATGGGAAGGAGCAGCGGCTCCAGCTGGAGACGCTGCGATCAGAGCTTGCCGGGTTGCGGGCGGAGCGTGACAGGGCGTCGGCCCTGCATGAGGAGCTTGAGGCCGTACGGGCGGACATCAGGCGTCTTGAAACCGAGAACGGGGCGCTGCGTGCGGCTGGGCAGAAGCAGCGTGAAACGGAAGCCACTCAGGGACGTGTTCTGGAAGAGCGTAACGCCGAGTTGCAGAAAACTGTTGATCGCCTGATGGCTGAAGCCAGAGAGCATCAGAAAGAGGCAGAATCCCGGAAGGAACGTTTGAGCCAGCTGGAAGGGCTGCGGGTCAAGCTGGCCGACATGCAGGTCGAACATGGGCGGATACAGACCCTGAGCAGGGAGCTGGAAGAAGCCCGTGCTGAGGCAGAACGGTGCCGGGGGCTGGAAGCTGAAATCGAGACACTGCACAGGGCTGCCATGGAGCAGCAGACAGCGGGTCAGGCCAGACAGCAGGAACTGGAAAAGCAGGCTGCGTCTCTGCGGGAAACTGTTGATCGGCTGAAAGCTGACGCCAGAAAACAGGTGCTGGCAGAAGAAGCCAGGTGGAATGAGGTGCAGGCTCTTCAGGGGCAGTTGAAAACCCTGCAGGCAGAGCATGAGCAGGTGCAGACCTTGCAGTCGGAAGGCGCTGCCCAGCAGAAACAGCTTGCCAGTCGTCTGGAGGCTGTAGGGGCAGAGCGGCAGGAGCTTGTGCGGAAGCTGGAACAGTCTGTTCTGATCATGCAGTCCCTTGAGGATGAAAATGTCCGTCTCAAGCGTTCCCTGAAAGAGAGTGAGGAAAAATTGGCAGCACAGGCTGTCATCGTTGGTAGGGTGGAGCATCTTGAAGCGGAAAATGGCGAGCTGAAGCAGGCGCAGGCCGGGTTTGCCGGTGAGCGTGAACGCCATGCCGAGGCAGTGGAACGTATCCGTACCCTTGAGGGGGAAGGCGTTGTCCTGCAACAGAAGCTGACAGCCCAGGATATGGAAAACCGTCTCCAGGTCCGGCGGAAGGATGAGCTGGACAGGCTGCTGCATGATCTTCTTGGCGAGCTGGCCGAGATGAAAAAAACCCTTACCCTCTGAAAAAATATTAAAAAAAAGCCCCGGGCCATTGCAGGAATGGGCCGGGGCTGCTAGAGCTTCCTCACCGCAGGACGACGGGCAGTAGCGCAGTCTGGTAGCGCATCAGTCTGGGGGACTGGGGGTCGTGGGTTCGAATCCCGCCTGCCCGACCATCTCCTGCGGTTCACTCCCTCACAATATGTCCCGTACGCTGGCCAGAAACCTTGTTGCTGGTCCAGAGTGTCCAGAGCAGGTGCAGGGCTGCCATGATGGCTGGTCCGATGAACAGGCCCATCAGCTGCCATGTTTCCGCACCGCCCAGAATACCCATCAACACCCAGAGGAATGGGACTTTCGTGCTGCCGCCTATCAGGACAGGGCGAATGAAGTGGTCTGCCACGAACAGCACGACGGCACCAATCAGCCAGACGATGGCGGCAGCCAGCATGCTACCCTTGAAGGCGATCAGCAGGCATACGCCTGTCACGGCGATCCAGCCGAGCAGAGGGACCATGGCCGCAATGGCTGTCGCCAGCCCGAAGATGAGCGGCTGTGGGGCCCCGGCAACCACGTAGCACACGCCCATGATGGCCCCTTCACCCAGCCCGACCAGAACCAGGCCGGAAACCGTGCCATGAATGGAAGCAACAATCTGTCGTGCAAGGCTTTCTCCCTGCGCTCCGAAGAGACGCTGCGAGCCGATCATGCATTTCCGGATGATGCTGTCGCCATCCTTCAGCAGGAAGAAAAGTGTCAGCATGGAGAAGCCGAACAGGATTCCCCGGTGCAGGACTTCCGAACCGAACTGTTTGCCCACGGCCATGCCATGTCCCAGATTCAGGGAATGGAACAAATCGTTCAGGGCATCAGGATTGCTGAGATGCTCGGTCCAGAGGGCGGTGGCCGGTCCGGAAGCCACTGGCAGGCGGTCCAGCCAGGCGGGGGCCGGCAGCCCCTGATGGCGGATCGTATCAAGCCACAGGAAAGCCGAATGGATTTCGTCAGCCGTCTTGATGCTGATGAAGGAAACAGGGACGAGGAAGATCAGCGCCAGTACACCGGTAAAGAGCAGGGGAAGCCATATCGTGTGGCCGAACCGCCTTGTCGAGCGTTTGTATAGCGGCCAGAGGGCAATGGCGAAGATGCCGCCCCAGAGGAGGGCTGGCAGCATGTGTCTGAGTGTCCAGAGGGCTGCCAGCACGAAAAACAGTGCCAGAAAACCACGGGCCCGTTTCTGTAGGGTCTTGGAGGGCGGAGAGAGCCGCAGCGGTTGGGTGGTTCTGTGGTGTGGATGGGTCATGGTGCGTGGTGTCCCGGTCAGCGTGCCAGAATGGAATGAAGCAGCCACATCAGTGGGCTGGTCTGGAAAGGGTGGTCATGTGGGGTCACCCGTGTAAAGTTTCTGCCAGAATCAGACTATCCTGCTTATCGAACATCCCAAGTCGAAGGAAAAGGTCCAGAAGGACAAGATTAACGTTAAATTTGAAATCGTCTGTGTCCCGGACCAGCTGGAAGACGTTTCCGACAGGCATGAGATGGAAGGATTCCACTTCACCATCATTGGCCTGGGGAACGAAATCTTCCGGGAGCATGAGATCGTAACAGTAAAGCCGGTCGCGTCGCAGCCCCTCCGGACGTGTCATGGCGTAATGGAGCGTGCTGGCGTGGCTGGCATGGCGGGCAAGGGCGGTGGGGATGGAGGCTTCTTCTCCGGCTTCCTTGACGAGTGTTTCCTCTGGGGTGAGGCCGCTGCTCATCCCGCCGGCAACCAGATGGTCGAGTTTGCCTGGGTCCAGCCGTTTCTGTGGGCTGCGGCGGGCAACCCAGAGGTGCAGCCCCGTTTTTTTCTGGACAAGGCCATTCATGTGGACACCAGAAGCTTCCACACCAAAAACCGGGATCAGAGCCCGGTCAATCTGCCCGATGATTGTTCCATCA
Organism: Parasaccharibacter apium; assembly: GCF_002917995.1. Classification (NCBI taxonomy): domain Bacteria; kingdom Pseudomonadati; phylum Pseudomonadota; class Alphaproteobacteria; order Acetobacterales; family Acetobacteraceae; genus Parasaccharibacter; species Parasaccharibacter apium. Next base: position 270,588 of record NZ_LMYH01000012.1, on the reverse strand, counting down.
GGTGAGCGGACATCAAACCATTCATGGAAGGGCACATAGCGTTCCTGCTCGGCCAGCATGTGGCTTATCTGGGACAGCCCCTGTCCATCGGGCAGGGTGATGTGCCCGTCCCCTATTTCCAGCAGGCCCATCTCGGCAGGAGCGGCCAGCCAGCCAAGGCAGGCAGGGTCGACCAGACCGATGGACAGGCCGTCATGCAGCAGGGGGATGCGCCCCGCCGGGAGGGTGACATTGCGGCACCGCTCAATATGGCGGAGAAAGGGAGCGGCAGCGGAGGACAGCATGGGTTCTCTCTGATGTTCATTCATGATGGCACGGAGGACGGACAGCAGCGGAGAGCCTGCCTGTCTCTGGGGCATCATTCAATTGGCAAAGGCTGGCAGGATGGGAAGGACCGTGTAAAAGCTCCTCCGGCAACAATGCCAGACATGGCAGCAGATCATCTATCAGGTTTTTATGGCATCAACAAAGATCGGACACCTGCCTTTGCGGGCTTTCTGGCGGCTGGTTCGCCCGGCTTCCCTGAGGAGCTGGTTTCTGCGCTTCTTCTGTTCCTGTGTTCTGCTGGTCGTAGAGAGTGTGACGGCCGTTGCCACACCCTGGCTGTTCAGCGACATGGTGGCCCGGCTTTCGGGGAAGGAAGCGGTCATGGCGGCGGTCATGGCCCTGCTGGCGTCCTATACGGTCCTGCGCATGGCAGGTGCTCTGGCCGGGCCGTTGCGCAGCCTGCTCATGGTGCCGGTGAGGACGGCCCTGCGGGAGCGGATCAGCCTGCTGGGGCTGGAGCATGTCCATCAGCTGGGGGCCCGGTTCCATCAGCAGCGGCAGACAGGTGCGCTGACCCGTATCATCGATCGTGGCGCTGATGCTGCCAGCATGATCGTTGACATGACCTTCTCCAACGTCATGCCGAACCTTCTGGGGCTGGCCCTGACTTTTCTGGTCGTCTTGCGCGTTTTTGATGGCTGGTACCTGGTGCTGCTGTGTGCCACGCTGATCCTCTATTCCGCTGTTTCTTTCCTGTTTACCCGCTGGCGGATGCAGGCCAGACGGGAGCGCAATCAGGCGAACAACCATGCACATCGGCATCTGGTGGACAGTCTGCTCAATGCGGACATTGTCCGCATGTTCGGCAATGCCGCCCATGAATGCAGACGGCAGGAGGGGGCCTGGCAGGCGCTGCGCACGGCCGAGGCCCGTTTGCAGGGGCTTGTTGGAGGTTCCCAGGCCATTCGCAACAGTCTGATTGCCCTCGCCACGGCTGTATTGCTGGGGATGGCCATACGGGATATTCATGCGCATCGACTCGGTGTTGCACAATTCGTGTTGATGGGCACGTATCTCCGGAGTGTTTATGCCTCGGTCGGGGCGTTGAATTATGTCGGTGCAGGCTGGCGCAATGCCCGTGTCGACATGGAAGCCTATCTGGAGCTGATGGGGCTGGTACCAGAGATACAGTCTCCGCCAGCGCCTGTCCCCCTGCCTGCCGGACAGGCACATGGCGTGACGCTGGACATGCAGCATGTTTCTTTCGGATATGACCCGGAGCGGCTGATCCTGCGTCATGTCAGTTTCACGCTGGCGGCAGGGAAAATGCTCGCCATTGTCGGGCGGAGCGGGTCCGGAAAGTCCACAGTGGCGAAGCTCGTCAGCCGGCTGTATGACCCGCTGGAAGGAACCGTGCGAATGGAAGGTGTGCCACTTCCGGCACTGTCGCTTGATGCCCTGCGGGGGCAGATCGGCGTGGTGGCGCAGGAGACCTCACTCTTCAATGCCACGATTGCCGAGAATATTGCTTACGGGCGGGCAGGGGCCAGCATAGCGGAGGTCAGGCAGGCAGCCGAGGCGGCCCAGCTTGGTCCTTTTGTGGACAGTCTGCCGGACGGGTTCGATACACTGGTCGGTGAGCGGGGGGTGCGGCTGTCGGGCGGGGAGAGGCAGAGAATGGCGATTGCCCGTGTCATCCTGCGCAATCCCCGTCTGCTTGTGCTGGATGAAGCCACCAGTGCCTTGGACAGTCGGACGGAAGAGGCCATCCAGAAAGAGCTGGAGAGCCTTTCCTCTGGCAGGACAACGCTCGTGATCGCCCATCGTCTCTCCACGATACAGAGGGCAGACCATATCCTTGTGATGGAGAACGGAGAGGTGGTGGAAGAGGGAACCCATCGCCAGCTGTTGGAAAAAGGTGGCATTTATGCAGGAATGTGGAGATTGCAGGCAAGAAGGGGTTCCGTTGAAAGTCATTCGGATGTAGAGGGGTAGCGGGCTGCTTCTGTCGGTATGAAAGGCAGGAAAGACTTGACGTATCAGCGTCAGTAAGTCATAAGCCCGCCTTATTTACGGAACATGCAGGTCTGCCTTGCGGCCCTGCGTATCACAGTATCGAGGAAGTTCTATGTCTCGCCGTTGCCATGTCACGGGCAAAGGGGTACTGACGGGCAATAACGTCAGCCACGCCAACAACAAGTCCCGTCGCCGTTTCCTGCCGAATCTTCAGGAAGCCACGCTCCTGTCCGATATTCTCGAGGCTCCGGTGCGTATGCGCCTTTCCGCCAAGGGGATCCGTACGGTCGAGCATAATGGCGGGCTTGATTCCTTCCTGCTGGGCACACCGAACCGGAAACTGACGCCAGAAGCTCTGGTCATCAAGCGTCGCATCCTGCGTGTGCAGGAGCGCAAGGCTGCCCAGTCAGCTGCCTGATCAGGCAGCTGAAGCCCGTTCTCTCCACAGGACGGGCGGCTGTTCCGGGGTGGCTCTGCCGGGGTAGTCTGTTTTTCTGGTATTCATACAGGGCCTGATGAGGGTGCCCCGGCGCAGGCGGTGGCACCTTTCCTTGCATTTTGGAGGTTTCCCGTGACCGACGACAGCGTTCAGGGCGCGAAGTCCGCTCTCTCAAAGATTCGCAACATCGGTATTACCGCTCACATTGATGCCGGTAAGACGACAACAACAGAGCGTATGCTCTATTACACCGGTATGTCCCATCGTATCGGTGAAGTGCATGACGGGAACACCACAACCGACTACATGGAGCAGGAGCGTGAGCGCGGCATCACCATCACGTCTGCTGCCGTGACCTGCGAGTGGGACGGCCACCGCATCAACATCATCGACACCCCTGGCCATATCGACTTCAACATCGAGGTGAACCGTTCCCTCCGTGTGCTCGATGGCGCCATCTTCGTGATTGAAGGTGTGGCTGGCGTGCAGCCGCAGTCCGAGACCAACTGGCGTCTGGCTGACCGCTACAACGTGCCCCGCATCATCTTCATCAACAAGCTGGACCGTACCGGTGCCGACTTCGACTACGCCTTCAGCACACTGAAGGAGAAGCTGGACATCGTGGCCATTCCGCTTCAGCTGCCGATCGGCTCTGAAGAGAACATGGTCGGTGTGGTGGACCTGGTGGAAATGCGTGCCATCGTCTGGGAAGGCGGTGAGCTGGGCGCCAAGTTCCACTATGAAGAGATTCCGGCCGACATGAAGGAGCGTGCCGAGGAAGCCCGCCAGAACCTGCTCGATACCGCCCTGAGCGTCGATACCGCCGCCATGGAAGAGTATTTCGAGAAGGGTGAGGTGGATGTCGCAACCCTGAAACGCTGTATCAAGAAGGGCACCATCGCTGGTGAGTTCCGTCCTGTGCTGTGCGGTACGGCCTTCAAGAACAAGGGTGTGCAGCCGCTTCTGGATGCCGTGGTTGATTATCTGCCAGCACCGGACGAAGTCGAGGGCATCCGTATTGCTCCGCCGGAAGACAAGGAAGTTGACGAGAGCTTCCTGCCGATCATCCCGGTGGACCCGGAAGGTAAATTTGCTGGTCTGGCCTTCAAGATCATCTCCGACAAGTACGGTACACTAACCTTCGTCCGTGTCTATCGTGGCGTGCTGAACACGGGTGACACCGTATTGAATACCACCAAGGGCACGAAGGAACGCGTTGGCCGCATGTTCCAGATGCACGCTGACAAGCGTCAGGAAGTGAAGTCTGTTGGTGCTGGTGACATTGCTGCCTTCGTTGGTCTGAAAGATACCGTGACAGGTGACACGCTGGCCGATGCAGCTGATCCGGTCATTCTGGAGCGCATGCAGTTCCCGGTTCCGGTGATCGACATTTCTGTCGAGCCGAAGACCAAGGACGCCGTCGAGAAGATGACGCTGGCTCTCCAGAAGCTGACAGCCGAAGATCCGTCCCTGCATCTGCGGACAGACCAGGAAACGGGTCAGACCATTCTTTCCGGTATGGGTGAGCTGCATCTGGACATCATCGTGGACCGTCTGCGCCGTGAATATGGCGTTGATGCCAACATCGGTGCCCCGCAGGTTGCTTACCGTGAGACGATTACCCAGTCCCACACCGAGACCTACACCCACAAGAAGCAGTCCGGTGGTTCCGGTCAGTTCGCTGAGGTGAAGATCACCTTCGAGCCGCTGACGGAGAAGGGTGCCGAGGAGATTCTGTTCGAGAACAAGATCGTCGGTGGTGCCGTGCCGAAGGAATATATCCCGGCTGTCGAAAAGGGCGTGCGCATGCAGTCCACGACGGGTGTGCTGGCTGGCTTCGATACGGTGGGCTTCAAGTTCACTCTGGAAGACGGTAAGTACCACGACGTTGACTCTTCGGCTCTGGCCTTCGAAATCGCTGCCAAGGCCTGCTTCCGTGAAGGTATGAAGAAGGCCGGTCCGGTCATTCTGGAGCCGATCATGGATGTGGAGATCACCACGCCGAACGATCACGTCGGTGACGTGGTGGGTGACCTCAACCGTCGTCGTGGCATCATCCAGAACCAGGAGACCTCGGGTTCCACGGTTCTGATCCGCTCCCAGGTGCCGCTGAAGGAAATGTTCGGGTACATTTCCCATCTGCGCTCTGCCACGAAGGGCCGTGCGTCCTTCACCATGCAGTTCCACCACTACGAGCCGGTGCCTCGTAACGTGCAGGATGAGATCATCGCAGAGCGTAGCTGATACGTTCCCTGCTGACTGTTCTGTGAGGGAGGCCCTCCGCCAGCGTGCTGGCGGGGGGTTTTCTTTTTGCGTCTGCTTGACAGGTATTATGGGATCGTGTTTTTGAGAGGGAACGGTGATGGATTGCCACCGGGTTCCTTGTGGGCCGAACCGCCACCCGGTTGCCGGGGAAGGCTGATGATTCCTGCCAACAGAATTCCTCGCAGTGATCGGTGAGGGTGCGTTAGGGGGAATTTGTCATGTTGTTTTTCCAGAAAAGCGTTTCTTTTTTGTCCCGTCTGTTTCAGTGGTTCTGTGTACTGGTACCGCTGGCAGTTGTGGTGGGCAGTTTTTGCGCTCTTTTCCTCTGGATGCTGGAATGGGTGACGCAATACCGGTTTGACCATCCTGACATTCTCTATGGATTGCCTGTCGCCGGTGTGGCCGTGGCCCTGTCCTATTACTGGTGGGGCGGTCGTGCAGGAGGCGGTAATAATCTCATCCTTGATGAAATCCACAAACCTTCGGAAGGGGTACCGCTGCGCATGGCCCCGCTTGTGTTCATCGGGACAGTGGTCAGTCACCTTTTTGGGGCATCCGTGGGGCGTGAAGGCACTGCCGTGCAGATGGGTGGAAGTCTGGCCAGCAGTTTTGCCCGACTGTTCCGGCTGGACAGCCGCAACACGAGCATTCTGCTGACAGCTGGTGTAGCCTCCGGCCTTGGCGCCGTGTATGGTACGCCCATCACGGGGGCGATCTTTGGTCTGGAGGTCCTGACCCTTGGTACGTTGGATTATTCTGCTCTGCTGCCTGTGGCTGTTACGTCCATCATTGCGGACTGGACATGCCATCAATGGGGGATACATCATGCGGTCTATCCCGTTACATTCAGGGGATTGGCAGCTCCAGGGCAGACGCCTTTCCATGTTGATGCCCTGCTGTGGGTAAAGGTTGCTGTGGCGGCTGTGGCTTTCGGGTTTGCCAGCCGTGCCTTTGCAGAGGGTGTGTACAGGCTTGGTCCGGTCATCAAGAAAATCTGTCCGACACCCTGGTTGCAGCCAGCCATTGGCGGTGTCGTGACCATTCTGCTGGTCTGGCTGCTGGGAACACGGGATTATCTGGGCCTTGGTGTCGTGGCACCGGAGGCGGGCGGAGCGTCCATCGTCAACTTTTTCAGCACGACCCATTATGAGTGGAGCTGGCTGCTGAAGCTGGTTTTCACAGTCCTGGCTCTTGCCACAGGCTACAAGGGAGGAGAGGTTACGCCTCTGTTCTTTGTAGGAGCTGGACTGGGAAATGCCCTTGCACCGGTGCTCGGTGTGCCTGGTGATCTTCTGGCCGGTGTGGGGATGGTGGCCGTGTTCGGTGGAGCCGTCAATACGCCTCTGGCCTGTACGGTCATGGGGGTGGAGCTGTTTGGTGGGACGAACATTGTCTATTACGCCACGGGCTGTTTCATCGCCTATCTCTGCTCAGGGCATACGGGGATTTACCTGTCCCAGAAAGTGGGGGTGCCCAAAATATGGCGACCTGATTTTGTCCCTGGTATAGCGCTGCGCCGTACGAGGGAAGGTATCTGGACAGAAGACTGAACGTTTCCAGAATGGATGGAGAGGAACGTGGGAAGAGTGTGGATCGTCTCCGTTTTGCAAGTCTGTGAGGATAGAAAAAGGGCCTCTTTCCACTGGGAAGGAGGCCCTTTTTCATGGTCGTGTTTCGCCTGATGGAGGAATGTCAGCCGAAGCAGTGATTGGCGTGCATGATGGCCACGCCGACCTCCCGGAGCAGGTCGAAGGCGTTTTGCAGTGGCTGGAATATCTCCCGATGCTCACGGGCAAAGCCCTGTGCCACACCAGCGCCACCCGGTTCACCGAAATCGAGATCGGCAATGCTGGGGGCCGTGATGGGGAAGAGGTCATCCAGCAGGCGGAGAGCCCGTGGCACATCAAGACACAGGATGAGTGTCGTGATGGCTTCCCGTGTCAGAGTACCACGGGGACCGAAATAGGGGATGTGTGTTCCCAGGGTCCAGATGCGGTCCATCAGAGCAAAGCGGATGACGTGCAGGAGCTTTTCATCCACATCCATGCGAGGGGCTTCAGGCCATGCAGAGCGCAGGGCGATATCTTCCCTCTGGATGCGCCGGAACAGGGCCGGGACGCTCTTCCAGAATTCCAGCTCCTCAAGGTCACGGGCAATGTTGAGGAAATGGACCCGATCATCAGCATTGTCGCAGTCCGCAGCCCGGTTCAGCCATGTGCCGGGGTCCAGCTGATGGATGGTGGCCCGGAGGACATCAAGGTCTGAATGGTTCAGAGCCTGGGAGGCAAAATCCATAAGCTGGCGGAAGCGGGGCGAGCTGTGACGCAACCGTTCAAACTGCTCTGTATGGCGGCGGGCAGCACTGCCGAGACCATGCAGGACATTGGCCCACCAGCCCAGCTGCTGGAGAATGGCATTGTTGGGGATGGCCCGGATCTGGCTTGGATGGGTTATGCGTGTTACCCGTGCTGTATCGGACTGACGTGCAGAGGGGCGGGAGCCGGTCTTGTCCACCAGCGCAGGGCCGAAGGCGCTGAGGAGGGCGGTATAGCCCGGGTCGTTCACCAGGTCACCCATCTTCAGGGCGATGGTGGAGAAGAAGTCCATGGCGAAATCGGGTTTGCTGAAAAGTGGATCATTCAGCTTGTCAGCCGCAATGGGCTCGCCCTGGGCTGCCACGAATTCAGCCAGCGTTGCAATGGTGGAGGCCGCCAGCCTGTCCGTACCGAAGGCGAGGTAGCCGTCCCCTCCCTGAAACGCAGCTTCAACCCGGCTTGTAATGCCCGCCTTGTGCAGCGCCTGCCTTGTGTTGGCCGGAGAGAAATATTCCAGACGCTCTTTCAGGCTGAAAGGATGGGCACCGCGGCCAATGCTTTCACCATGGGTATCGAACATGGTCAGGGCGATGTCTTCCAGCCCATGTTCTTTCATCAGCTCCAGTGTCCGCAGGCGCAGGCGTTCCACCATGGGGCCGGCCGCCAGCTGGCCGACATAACGCCCGGAATCCGAATAACCGAACTGGAGGGACAGGCGCCCATTGGCCCGGAGATAGGCCCGCCAGTGTGGTGAGCGGAAGGCTTCCTCCAGAATCTCGGCACCGTTCTCCAGAGCCGTTTCCGTTTCGAAGAGTGGGGAAATCTCGATCTGGTCATCACGGATGCCAAAGAGCCGGGCCAGCCACAGCGTGGCCAGCAGGGTGTAGCCGCTTTCCGTCTCGGCAATCAGGAAGCGGATGGGGGAGCCGGAATCCACATGTTTGAGGATTTGCGCCATCGTCATCATCAGGCGTGAGGCGGCACTGGGCTCTACCAGCAGGGCCCCGAAATCGATGGCCAGCGGCTTGAGGTCATCCATGGCGGCATCAATATGGGAGAGAAGCGCCCGACGATGGAAAGGCAGGGTCGGATCATCTGTCAGGCCCAGCCTTGTACGGGCCACGTTGTAAATCTGGGCTGCATTGAGGCGGGTATGGATGTGGGACAGTCCAAGCCCGTGATTGAGGAACCCCGTACGCATGACATCCAGCCGATGGGCTTTTTCACCATCCAGCCGGGCTGCCTCCTCACGGAAGAGAGGGCGTAGCTCATCAGCATTGAGCAGGGCCGTTTCCCGCAGGTCGATGAGGACATGGGCGAAGCGGGCGATGTCTTCCGGTTTCATAGTCTGGCCGGGGACAGAGCGGGGGCAGATGTCACGCTGCTTTTGCGTGGCGGCAAGGGCTTCGGCCACACGCCGGCTCAGCACACCTTCTTTCAGCCCGATCTGTTCCAGTCCTTCAAGCAGACGTTCCAGCTGGGCAATCTTGAGGCCAAGACGGATGCGGATGGTGTCCCACCAGCCAATGTCATTGCGGCCATCCGTATCGAACCCGACCCAGCTGGCCAGCCGGACAGGGGCAGGGGTCAGCTCGTTGGCTTCAGGCCAGCGGCGACGGGCTGTCTGGAGGATCTCCATGGTAAGGCTGTCCAGCGCATCCCGCCCACGGGTGATGGCAGCCAGGGCAAGAGACTGTTCTTCATCCAGTGTTGGAGGCGCACTGCGGCGATGCGTCGGCAGGGTGGGAACAGGGCAGGACGGATCCTCCGCCCGGCGGGCCAGAAGTTCGTACACATCATTGGCCAGAGCGAAGGTGGGATGAGCGGTGAAGACAGCAGCAAAACCGGTGACGGAGAGGTCATCCGGTGTCCGTGCCTGTGCGACAAGCTGCTCGGCGACCTTGCGCAGCCGGGGCTCCGGCGGGCATTCGGCTCCGTCATGCTCCAGCCCCACATACCGGCGCAGGGCGTCGGCCCGGGTCATGAAGTTGCGGTCCCGTAACAGACGTACGGTCTGACCGATTGCTTCCAGACCATTTTCCGTACCTGCCTTTTTCGCAAGGGAAATGATCAGGTTGGAAAAATCATGCGGAGAGTATGTCAGCGCAGTGGTGCAGGATTCAATCAGTTCAGCAGGCGATGCGTCAGTCTGGGAGGCGCAATCTGGCATGGGGAACAGTCTCGCTTGTCTTGGTCTCATATGGGCCGGGAACGGTGTGGCTCCATCGCCGGCGTGATCGTTCCTGTATAGGCTCAATTGTGATAAAGCGCCAAGTCTTGTTAATAAGAAGTGCTTTCTGTTCGGCCTGCCTGAAGTTGGCAGGAGGGCGGCAACCAACGGTCATGCAGGAGGGCAGTCCATCGTCATGTTTCTTCCGGTGAGGAAAAACGGGGTCTCTCTCTGGGCAGGCCTGTTGCTGGTGGGGACGTCCGTGCTGGCTGTCATCAGCCGTCTGAGCGTCTGGCAGAAGCTGTTTGGCCCCTCACTCTGGTTGGAAATGCTGCGGGCTGGCAGCCAGGCGGGTGTCGTGGGGGGGCTTGCAGACTGGTTTGCCGTTACGGCCCTGTTCCGGCATCCTCTTGGGCTTCCCATACCGCATACGGCCATCCTGCCACAGAGAAAGGCCCAGCTGGGGGATGCGCTGGGCCGTTTCATGGCTGAGCATTTCCTGACAGAAGAAGAAATGCTGCGCCTGCTGGAAGGTGCCGATCTGCCAGCGGCCTTGGCCCGTCTTCTTCAGAAAAAGGAGACGGAAGAGGTTCTGCTGCGTCACCTTCGTGGTCTGGCCCCGGCGGTGTTGGAGCGCATCGGGGATGGACGGGGAGGCTCTTTTCTGGTCACCCTCTTTCCGACCCTAATGAAAAGGGATGACGTTACGGCACTTGTCATCCGTGCCCTGAGAGCCATGGTGGATGAGGATATCCATCAGGAAGTCTTTTCTTTCTTTCTGGCGCAGTTCAAGGAGTTGGTCAGCACGAAGGAGGATGACCTGCACCGGTTTGTGGAGAGGCGGGTGCGTGAGCAGGGGGGGCGGCTGGTTGGCTGGGCCATCGGGGCCTCGGTGGCCACGCAGGTGCTGACAGCCCTGAAGGCGGAGCTGGGCCGGGTGGACCCCATGGATTCCGATATCCGGCATGGGTTTACACGCTGGGTAAAACGGAAAATCCAGGATCTGGACGATGACCCGGAGAGCGCCCGTCAGCTCATGGGCAGCATCACGTCTTTTTTCGCACACGAGAGTGTGAAGGAATGGGGTGGCGGTTTGTGGCGGCGGCTCTGCCTGATGGTGGAGGAAGATAGTCGGCGGGATGATGGGTTGAGTACGCAGGCACTGCGGACCGCCTACCAGCAGCTGACGGGGACGCTCCTGCAAAGGACAGACCTGGCCAGCCAGCTGGACAGGGCGGTCCGGCAGGCTATCGTGAAATCCCTGCCGCAGATGCGGAAGAATGTAGCGGGGATGATTGCCCGTGTTATCGGACGCTGGGATGCCAGGAGCCTGTCAGCCCGGCTGGAGGCTGGTATCGGGAAAGATCTGGCCTATATTCGTGTCAATGGCACTGTCGTCGGCTTTGTGATAGGTGCCGTGCTGGAGGGGCTGCTTGTCTGTCTTGTTCCGTGATTGGGTATTTTTAACAAAATATGAAAAACGCTTTATCCTGGCGGCACATAAGGCTTGACCATCGGGAAAATATGGGTCACTCCCTTGAATGGGGACCTATTGGGTCTTAAATAGAGAATCATTGATATAGGATGTAGGTTTTTCATTGTGCTGAGACTGTCCAAACTGGCTGATTATGCGACCGTTGTTCTCGTGCGTCTTGGTGTGCGTGGTGATCTGGCCACGGCAGCGTCTTTGGCGCAGGAGACGGGGGTGCCAGAGCCAACAGTTGCCAAACTGTTGAAAGGGCTGGCAGCAGGTGGGCTGGTTGTCTCTTTCCGTGGTGCCCGGGGCGGCTATCGCTTGGCCGAGGAGCTGGCCGACATCTCCGTGGCCCGGGTCATCAGCGTGGTGGATGGTCCCATCTGCGTGACAGCCTGCTGTGATGGCAAGGAATGTGCACATGGTGAGACCTGCGGTCTGTCCGGGCAGTGGGATATGGTCAATGCAGCGGTCCGGCAGGCCCTGGAGACCATCACTCTGGCCGATATGGCCAACCCCGATCTGAAATTCGATCCGTCCTCTGCCACATCGGTGGAAGCGACAATGCATAGGCCTGAGGAACAGGGAGAATGTCATGCCGGCTGTGTCAGAAACCCGTGAAGCGGTCGAGAAACTGGCAAAGTCCAATTACGAATGGGGCTTTGAGACCAATGTGGAGATGGACCTCGCCCCGAAGGGGCTGAATGAGGACATCGTCCGGCTGATTTCTGCCCGCAAGAAAGAGCCGCAGTGGATGCTGGACTGGCGGCTGAAGGCCTTCCGTGCCTGGCAGGACATGAGCGAACCGGACTGGGCGAAGATCAAGCATCCGCCGATCGACTATCAGGACGCCCATTACTTCGCCCAGCCGAAGAAGAAATCAGGCCCGAAGAGCCTTGATGAGGTCGATCCCGAACTGCTCAGGACATATGAGAAGCTCGGCATCCCCCTGCATGAGCAGGAAATGCTGGCCGGCGTGGAAGGGGCAGGGCAGAAGACACCCGTTGCTGTTGATGCGGTGTTTGACAGCGTGTCCGTGGCCACGACCTTCCGCAAGACCCTGGCCGAGGCCGGGGTGATTTTCTGCCCGATTTCCGAAGCCATCATCGAGCATCCCGAGCTGGTGAAGAAATACCTGGGCACGGTCGTGCCAGTGGCGGACAATTTCTTCTCGGCCCTGAACTCGGCCGTCTTTACCGATGGTTCCTTCGTGTACGTGCCCAAGGGGGTGCGTTGCCCGATGGAGCTGTCCACCTATTTCCGCATCAATGCCCGCAATACGGGGCAGTTTGAGCGGACGCTGATCATTGCCGAGGACCAGGCCACTGTTTCCTATCTGGAAGGCTGCACGGCCCCGCAGCGTGATGAGAACCAGCTTCATGCCGCCGTGGTCGAGCTGGTGGCGATGGAAGATGCCTTCATCAAATATTCCACGGTGCAGAACTGGTACCCGGGGGATGAGAACGGCAAGGGCGGCATCTACAACTTCGTGACCAAGCGGGGCATCTGCAAAGGTGATCGTGCCCGCATCTCATGGACACAGGTCGAAACCGGCTCTGCCATCACGTGGAAGTATCCGTCCTGCATTCTGGCGGGGAAGGGTTCTGTTGGTGAGTTCTATTCCGTTGCGGTGACGAACGGACATCAGCAGGCCGATACGGGTACGAAGATGATCCATCTCGCCCCGGATACACGGTCCACCATCGTGGCGAAGACCATATCCGCCGGACAGTCGGACAGCACCTATCGTGGGCTTGTCCGGATGCAGCCCAAGGCTCGCAACGGTCGGAACTTCACGCAGTGTGACAGCCTGCTGATCGGTGACCAGTGCGGTGCCCATACAGTGCCTTACATCGAGAGCCGCAACATGAGTGCGCGCATCGAGCATGAGGCGACGACATCCAAGATTTCCGAGGACCAGCTCTTCTACTGCCGGTCCCGTGGTTTTTCAGAAGAAGAAGCCGTTGGCCTGATCGTGAACGGTTTCTGCCGGGAAGTCCTCAAGGAACTTCCGATGGAATTTGCTGTGGAAGCACAGAAGCTGCTTCAGATCAGCCTGGAAGGGAGCGTTGGTTGAGCTATGAGTGATTTTCTGAAGATTGAGGGGCTGAAGGCCCAGATCGATGCTGACGGCACCCCCAAGGAAATTCTGAAGGGTCTGGACCTCACGATCCCCAAGGGAGAGGTTCACGCCATCATGGGGCCGAACGGCTCTGGCAAGTCCACGCTCTCCTATGTTCTGGCGGGGCGTGAGGATTACGAGGTGACAGGTGGTTCCGCCCATTTCAAGGGGCAGGACCTGCTGGAGCTGGAGCCGGAAGAACGCGCGGCACTGGGTGTGTTTCTGGCCTTCCAGTCCCCGGTGGAACTGCCCGGTGTCAACAACGCCAACTTCCTGCGGACGGCAGTAAACGCCGTGCGCAAGGCCCGTGGTGAGGAGGAGCTGGATGCCGTGTCCTTCCTCAAGCTGGCACGGGAGGAAACCAGCCGCCTTTCCATGTCCGGCGAGATGCTCAAGCGGGCCGTGAATGTCGGCTTCTCCGGTGGTGAGAAGAAGCGCAACGAGGTGCTCCAGATGCGCCTGCTCAAGCCTTCTCTGGCCATTCTGGACGAGACGGACAGCGGGCTGGACATCGATGCGCTGCGTATCGTGGCGGAGGGTGTGAACTCCCTGCGTGGGCCGGACTTCTCATCACTGGTGATTACCCATCACCAGCGTCTGCTGGAATATATCGTGCCGGACCGTGTGCATGTCATGGCGCACGGACGCATCATCCATAGTGGCGGCCCGGAAGTGGCAACACTGCTGGAAAAACAGGGCTACAAACAGTTTCTTGAGGCGGCAGCGTGAGTGAGAACAGTGCAGCAGCCTGGCAGGCCCTGACGGGGCGTGCCGGAGAGCGTGCAGCCCTGCTGGGAGCGGAAGGGCTGCCAACACGTCGGGTGGAGGCATGGCATTACACGCCACTCCAGTCCCTGAACGGGATTGCCTGGCAGGAGGCTCCAGCCCTTGAAGCCGCCACCGTGAAGCAGCGTGTGGAAGGCCTGAACCTGCCAGAGCATGATGGCCTGCTGGTCTTTGCCAATGGCCGTTTCTGCAAGGAGCTGTCCCACCTGCCAGACTGCATGGACGTGCAGGAATATGGTGACGGTTCTGCCGTGCAGCCGCTGCTGGCGGGGCGTTTCTCTGCCGGTCTGAATGCGGCCCTCCGTCAGCCGGGGGCACGGCTTCATGTTCCGGCCGGGACGGATGCCGGGCTGATCGTCATGGTCAGCCTGACGGAAGGGGATGGCGTGTCCACCCATCTTCATCACAGTGTCACGCTGGATGAGGGGGCGCAGCTGACCCTGCTGGATGTCCAGCTTGGCACGGGGCAGTATCTGACCAATCCGCAGGTGGATGTCCATTGTGCGGACAAGGCGCATCTCAGCCACATCACGCAGCAGGCTGAAAGCCATGAGGCCGCCCGTCTGGCCATTGTCGGGGCCCGTGTGGGTGAGCGTGGCAATTATGACAGCTTCACGCTCAATCAGGGGGGCGTGCTGGCCCGTCAGGAAGTCGTCACCCAGCTGTCTGGCCCGTTCAGCAACACGAACGTCAATGCGATCCAGCTTGTCGATGGTGCCCGGCTGAATGACCTGTCTTCCATGATCCATCATGCGTCACCGGACTGCACGTCCCGCCAGACGGTGCGGAGCGTGCTGTCGGAAAACGGACAGGGTGTCTTCCAGGGGAAGATTCTGGTGGACCGGATCGCCCAGAAGACTGATGGCTACCAGATGAACCAGGCCCTGCTCCTGTCCGAAAAGGCACAGATGAACAGCAAGCCGGAGCTTGAGATTTACGCTGATGACGTCAAGTGCAGCCACGGTGCGACCGTCGGTGCGCTGGATGAGGACCAGCTTTTCTATCTCCGTTCCCGTGGGGTCCAGGAGGAGCAGGCCCGTGACATGCTGGTTCAGGCCTTCCTTCTGGAAACGGTGGAACTGGTGGAGCATGAAAGCCTGCGGGACTATTTGCTGAAAGCGTTGCCCGGCCATGTCTGATAACGTGCGTGCCCGCTTCCCCATCCTGTCCGAAACGGCTCATGGCCGTCCGCTGGTCTTTCTGGACAGCGCAGCCTCTGCCCAGAAGCCGGACTGTGTCATCGAGGCGATGAGCGAAGCGGCACGGCACTGTTACGCCAATATCCATCGTGGTCTGTATGACATGAGCGAGCGAACCACGCAGGCTTATGAAGCCGTGCGTGATGATGTGGCCCGGTTCCTCAATGCGGCGGACCGGCGGGAGATCGTGTTTACCAAGAACAGCACGGAGGGCCTCAATCTGCTGGCCCATTCGCTGGGCAGCCAGCTTAGGCCCGGTCAGGCCGTGCTGATCTCCGCTCTGGAGCACCATGCCAACATCGTGCCGTGGCTCATGCTGCGGGACAGGCTGGGCATCGAGCTGCGTGTGGCCCCCATCAATGCGGATGGGGACATCGATCTTGCCGCTTATGAAGAGCTGCTGGGTGATGGCCGTGTTGCGCTGGTTTCCGTCACGCACATGTCCAACGTGCTGGGGACCATCACGCCTGTGAAAAAGCTGGCGGAGCTGGCCCACAGGCACGGGGCGAAAGTCATCGTGGATGGCTCCCAGTCCATCGTCCACCGCAGGGTGGACGTGCAGGCTCTGGGGGCGGATTTCTTCGTCTTTACCGGCCACAAGCTTTATGGGCCTACGGGTGTCGGCATCCTCTGGGGCAGGCTGCCCCTGCTGGAGGAGATGCCGCCTTTTCTGGGTGGAGGGGACATGATCCGCTCCGTCTCGTTCGAGAAGGCAAGCTGGGCCGATGCGCCGCACAAATTCGAGGCTGGCACGCCCGCCATTCTGGAAGTGCTGGGTCTGGGAGCCGCCATCCGTTTCGTGGAGGAGCTGGGGGCAGACGTGATTGAAGCACATGAGCGTGATCTGGTCTCTTATGCCCAGAAGGTGCTTGAAAAGACGGATGGTGTGAGCATCATGGGAAACCCGGTGGAGCGGGGCGGTGTCTTCTCACTTCAGGTGGAGGGGGCACACCCGCATGATCTTGCCGTGCTGCTGGATCAGCAGGGCATTGCCATCCGGGCCGGGCAGCATTGTGCTGAACCGCTGATGCAGGAGCTGGGCGTGCAGGCAACCGCCAGAGCCAGTTTTGCCATTTATACGACACGTGACGAGATAGACGCTCTGGCCCACGGCATTGAGCGTGCGCGTGCCTTACTTGCGTGAGGATGTCATGACAGAAACAGACGAGCTGAAGAGCAGAGATGAGGCGGTTTCTTCCGCTGTGGAAGAGAACGTTCCCGCCGGGCCGTCTGTTCCGACACGGGAGCAGGCCTATGCGGGGCAGGAGGAGCTTGTTCCTCCCCCCGTGGATGCGCCGCCACAGCAGGATGAGGTCATCGCCGCCATCGAGACCGTCTTTGACCCGGAGATTCCGGTCAACGTCTACGAGCTGGGGCTGATTTACGCCATCGACCTGCATGATGACGGGCGTGTGGATATTGAGATGTCCCTCACGGCCCCGAACTGCCCGAGTGCGCAGGAGCTGCCCCAGATGGTGCGCTATGCCGTGCTGTCCGTTCCGACCGTGCGGGAAGTGACCGTCAAGGTGGTCTGGGATCCGCCGTGGGACATGAGCCGGATGAGCGACAATGCCCGTCTTGCCCTGAACATGTTCTGATCCTGAATGAACACGCTGGAAACTGAAGATCGGGAGGGTACCCTCATGACAGATACTGCCCCCAAACGCAGCCTGCCGCCCCTGATGACCATGACAGACCGGGCCGCCGCCCGCCTGAAGACCCTGTATGAGGGAGCCGAGAAGGGAAAATTCCTGCGCATCAGTGTGGGCAAGCGTGGCTGTTCCGGCATGTCTTACGAGATGAATTTCGTGCCGGAAGTCCAGAAAGGGGATGAGCGGATCGAGGATCATGGGCTGACCCTGCTGGTGGACAGCAAGGCGACGCTCTTCCTGATCGGCACGGTCATGGATTATGAGGTGAAGGAGCTGGAATCAGGCTTCACCTTCACCAACCCCAATGAGAAGGGCCGCTGTGGCTGCGGGGAGAGTTTCCACGTCTGATGGTGGAAGCAGGCGCAACGTGATGAAGCGGGAGGGAGGTTATCCCTTCCGCTTTTTTTCGGCCTTGCGGATGCGTTTCGGATCTCTGGAAAGAACCAGCACGGTCTCGACATCCGTGGACCAGAGAAACTGGTCGATCACGGTCCATGACA
Organism: Parasaccharibacter apium; assembly: GCF_002917995.1. NCBI lineage: Bacteria > Pseudomonadati > Pseudomonadota > Alphaproteobacteria > Acetobacterales > Acetobacteraceae > Parasaccharibacter > Parasaccharibacter apium. The sequence goes on along the minus strand of NZ_LMYH01000012.1, from coordinate 253,383 downwards.
GCACGGCAAAACCGGCCTGCTTCAGGGCGGGGAGTTCTTTTTCCAGCGCAGCTGGATTGCAGCTGACATAGACCACATCCTGCACTTTGGAGCGCAGAAGGGAGGCCAGCTGCTTGCCTGAGCCAGCATAGGGCGGGTCCAGCACGACAACACGGGCCTGATTCAGTTCAGGCGGCAGGAGGGGCTGGCGATTCAGGTCCCGCTCGGAGCCTTCTGCACGGCTGCCATGGGTAGCGGCACGGAGGGAGGCGATAGCCGCCCTGTCGCCCTCATAGGCCTGCACGAAACCGTGCTGGGCCAGCGGGAAGGTCAGGGTTCCGCATCCAGCATACAGCTCGATGATCCGGTCCTTCCGGTTCAGCGGCGGCAGACCGGCAAGAACGGCCTCACGGATGGCCTGCTCACCTTCCTGACTGGCCTGAAGGAAACTGGCTGGTGGGGGTGAGACCCTGACACCGCCAAAATGATGGAAGACCGGCCCCGTCTGTGCAGCCGTTTCCATCACCCTGCCGGGAGCCGGACGCCATGTGATGCGTGGAATCCCATGGTCCCGTGCAAAAGCGGCCAGTTTTTCCCTGTCAGAACCACTCAGGGGAGCGGGTGTCTCCAGCGTCAGGTCCGGGCCGCTGTCCAGAAGGTTGATGGCCAGATTGCCACGCCCTGTCAGGGCACCAAGGGAGGAGAGGCACTCACGGAGTGGAGGAAGCAGCTTCAGCAGTTCCGGGCGGATGAGGGGACATTCCGTCATGTCCACCGGGTCACCACCCCGTTGATGCAGCCCGAGAATGATGCCCCCCGGTACCCTTTGCAGGGCTACGTCCAGCCGCTGGCGGCTGTGAGGGGGCGTCTGGTACAGGGCAGGTTCTGGCAGGTCCGTAAAGCCGCTTCTGTTCAGGGCACGCTTGACCTGATCCTTTTTCCACTCCAGCAGGGCGGTCTGGTCCATGTGCTGGAGGGCACAGCCGCCGCAGAGGTCGGACAGGGAGCAGGGCGCTTCTACCCGATGGGGGGATGTGCTTTCCCGCTCCAGAAGTTCCGCTTCGCCGTCATGGAATCGCAGATGCAGTTGCTCGCCCGGCAGGGTTCCGGGAATGTACCAGGCCCGCCCCTCATGACGCACCATCCCGTCTCCCGAACGGCCGAGCTGTTCGACAGTGGCGTGAATCTGCGTGGATGTTTCCATCATGAGTCGGACGGATCACGTGGTTCCGGCAGGAAGCTGACCTTCATGAAAGCAGGTACATTCTCGCCAAAGCCATCCTGCATCCCGTTCTTTTCCGGTACGGGCGGCAGCAGTTCGGCTCGGCCGGACCGCTTGTGGTCATGCTTGCGGGCTTCCGGCAGAGGATCACGCTCCGGCTGCTTCTTGCGGGCCGGACGGTCTTCCTGCTTCGGTTCGGCAGTTTTCCTGTTTCTGCCATTCCGCTGCTGACCCTTGCTCTCATCCTTGGCGGAGGCAGGGGAGGCATCCTCCTCTCCACGCCATTCAAGATGGCGGAAGCCTTTTACAGTCAGCGGCTCGATCGTCTTGCCCGTCAGGCTCTCGACGGCCTCGAGCAGCTTCTGCTCATCAGGTGTGGCCAGACTGTAGGCCTTGCCTTCCTTGCCGGCACGGCCCGTGCGGCCAATACGGTGGACGTAATCTTCCGCATTGAAAGGCAGGTCATAGTTGAAGACATGGGACAGCCCGCCAATGTCAATGCCACGGGCCGCCACGTCGGAGCAGACGAGAATCTGGAGATCACCTGTGCGGAAGCGCTCAAGGGTTTCGAAACGCAGGTCCTGCGTCAGGTCGCCATGCAGGTGGCCGACAGAGAATTTCTGCCGTGTCAGATGGCGTTCCAGTGTGTCCACGTCACGCTTGCGGTTGCAGAAGATGATGGCGTTCTGCACGTCATCCTGCCGCAGCAGGGCGCAGAGGGCACGGCTCTTGTCCTTCTTCTCCACGACCAGCAGGCCCTCGGTAATGGTGCTGGCAACGGAGGACTGGCGGGCGACGGTGATTTCCTTGGGACTGTTCAGGAAATTGTCGGCCAGACGGCGGATCTCCGGAGCCATGGTGGCGGAGAAGAAAAGGGTCTGGCGCCGTCTGGGCAGCAGGCTCACGATGCGCTCAATATCGGGAATGAAGCCCATGTCCAGCATACGGTCGGCCTCATCAATGACGAGAAGGTCAGTCTGCGTCATCAGCAGTCCGCCCCGTTCGAACATGTCGAGCAGCCGCCCCGGGGTGGCGATGAGGACGTCCACGCCACGGTTGAGTAGTTCCTTCTGCTCGTTCATCTTGCCGCCACCGATCAGCAGGGCGTGGGTGAGGCGCAGATGCGCCCCGTACTGCTTGAAGTTCTCGGCAACCTGGAGGGCAAGCTCACGGGTGGGTTCCAGAATGAGCGAACGGGGCATCCTGGCCCGGGCTCGGGATTTGGAGAGCTTCTCCAGCATCGGCAGGGTGAAGGAGGCCGTCTTGCCGGTGCCAGTCTGCGCCACGCCAAGGACGTCACGCCCGGTCAGAATCTCTGGCACGGCCTGTGCCTGGATGGGCGTGGGATGAGTATAGCCCATTTCCTCCACGGCCCGGAGGATCGGTTCGGAAAGACCAAGATCGCTGAAGAGGATACGGCTTTCCGAGCCGGTCTCGGTGGGTGTTTCCTCAGCTGGTTTTTCTGCCTGCGGCTCAGCCGTTTCTGCTTCAGCCTTCTTCGCTCTTTTTCGGCGAGGCTTGGCTGGTGTGGCGGATGCCTTGTCTTCCGTTCCGGCTGGTGCGGCGCTGCCTGCCGTGGTTTCGACCGTTTCTTCAGCAGCTTTCCGACGGGTGGAAGGGCGGCGTGTTGGAGGGGTAGCCGACTCTTCGTGGTCGTCCACGGTTTCCGTGGCCGGTGTGGCTTCGGCCGTCTTTTTGCGGCGTGTGCGAGGCGTTGCCGGTTTTTTTTCCGGGACGTCGGCTTTGGCAGTTTCTGTTTCGGCTGTTTTTCTGGTGCGGGTAGTCGCCCTGCGTTTGCGTGCGGGGGGAGCTTCCTCACTCCCGGCAGCTGCTGTGGGGTCTGCCGGGGCAGATGCTTCCTCAGCAGTGGCAGCCTTGCGGCGGGTGCGCTTTACTGTTTTCTTTGCCGGAGTGGAGGCGCTGCTTTCTGTCGCCTCATCTGGGGAGGGAGCATCTTCTGGCGTGGGTTTCACGCTGCGGCGGCGCGTCGTGCGCTTGGGTTTCTCGGCAGGCTCCGCAGCCTCAGCAGCCGGGGCTGTCTCATCAGCAACCGTGGCGGCTGGAGTCGTGGCTTTCTTCCTGGTGCCGGCTGTCGTGCTGCGGCGTCGCGTGGCTGGCTTGCGGGCGGCAGTGGTGGTGTCATCCTGCACAGTATCGTCCGCTGGCTGTTCCGTCCCGGTTTCTGTCCCGGTGCGGGGTGTCTTCGTGCGGGGAGTGGACGTTTTCCGCACGCGGCTGGTGCTGCTGCGGGTCTTGGACGGACCAGAGGATGGTTTACTGCTCAAATGACTCTCGGAATGTTTCTGTTACAGGGCAGGCTGCCCGGCAGCCTGTCGGGCAGATGAAAGGCAACCGGAGAGGAAGGGTATCAGCCTCTCCGGTTCGTTAATATCCGTTATCGTCAAATGCCGTTTTTGGCAAGGTAATAGGCGGTCGCTCACGGTGAAGAGAGCTGGATGTCAGGCGCCGCCACCAAGAGCACCGGCGATGATGGCGATGATGCCTGCCAGCGCCATGAGGGCTGCCCGCCGATGCAGGGAGCTGAAAAGCTGCGGCTGAGGGCGGATGGCACGCCGTGCTGCCCGCAGTGGGCCGAAAAGCATGCTCAGGAAAATGACGATCATCACCAGCCCGCAGAAGGCCATGAGGTGGAACGGCCAAGGCAGATAGGCGCCTGCATGGATGATGAGGGCGATTCCGCTGAGGACAGCCACAGGGACGACGTGGCAGAGCGCCTTGAGATAACGGCCATAGGTCTGAAGCAGAACCGTGTTGGCCTGCTGTGCTTCCAGCAGGCGGACGCTGCGGCGGGACTGGAGGCAGAAGATGGCGCCACCGACCCAGTAGGTGATGCAGAGGAGATGCAGGGCGAGGATGAGCCCCCAGAGAATGGAACTGGTCATGGTCAATCCGTAACGTGTAACTGAGTGATTGGCCACGTCTTATAGAGGGAAGATTCCATTATGTCCTGTTTTCCGTATCAGGAAGCCCTGTCGCAGGCTCTTCTGGCTCCTGAGGATACACGGCGGATGGATCATGCCATGGCATCGACTCTGCCTGTAATCATGGAGAGAGCTGGCATGATGGCTGCCCGGGCTGTCTGCCAGCATGTCCGGCCCTGCCGGGTTCTGGTGGCCTGTGGGCCAGGGAACAATGGGGGCGATGGCCATGTGCTGGCCCGTCATCTGGCTGAGCGTGGCTGGCCTGTGTCCGTGGCGGTGCTGCATCCGCCTGAGCCTGACAGTCTGGCTGACAGGATGGCAAAGCGCTGGCATGGGCCGGTAGTGGCTTTCACGCAGGAGGAGGCCCGACGGGCTGATCTGGTGATTGATGCCGTATTTGGTGCTGGCATGAACCGGTCCCTGCCGGAATGTGTCGAAGATTTCTTTGCTGCGGCACGGCAGATCATTGCCATTGACGTTCCATCTGGTCTGGACGGCGCTACAGGGGCGTGTTCGGGGCGTGTGGCAGCCTGCCGGATGACCATTGCCCTGATCCGCAAAAGGCCGGGCCATCTGCTGGAACCAGGGCGGTCGCTCTGTGGTGAGGTTGTCTGCGTCGATCTGGCGGCGCCTGCCGCTGCCATGATCCAGATGGAGAGTGTCCGGCTGTGGGAGAATGCACCGGGTTTATGGCGGCTCCCGGCGCAGAGGCCTGGGGACCACAAATACAGACGGGGCGTGGTAAGCATCTGTGGTGGTGCTGCCATGCACGGTGCCGCCTTGTTTGCGTTCGAGGCAGCCCGGCATGTCGGTGCCGGGCTTGTCCGCCTTACGGTGCCAGCCGAGGCTGCCACGCTGTACCGACTCGCTTCACCGGCTGCTATTGTGGATGCACAGCCCATGGAGCAGGCGCTGGAGGATGAGCGCCGGCACGTCTGGGTCTGTGGCCCCGGCCTGTGTCCGGAGGAGGTGGAGCGGACACTGCCATGCCTTCAGAAGTCTGGCCGAACAATCGTGGCTGATGCCGGTGCGCTGTCATGGGCGGCCGGGCACCCCGAGCGACTGAAGGGGGTTTCCGTCATGACGCCGCACATGGGTGAGTTTTCCCGCCTTTTCGGGCAGGTGGAGGGGAGCCGTCTGGAGGCCGCACGGCGGGCTGCAGCCCGGTTGGGTGTCGTGGTTGTTCTGAAGGGAGCTGATACGGTCATTGCGGCTCCGGATGGCCGTTTGTCCATCAACGTCCACGCCACGCCAGCTCTGGCCATTGCCGGGGCAGGGGATGTGCTGAGTGGGCTTGTCGGGGCCTTTCTCGCCGCAGGGCTGCCCGCCTGGGAGGCTGCGGCGGCGGCTGTCTGGGTTCATGGTGAGGCAGGACGGCGTGCTGCCCGCAGGAAAGCAGGCTGGATCGTACCGGAAGACCTTTTTGGAGAGCTGGGGGCAGCCCGGTATGCGGCTTCCAAGAGGTCTGAAGGGGACAGTGTGTGCGTGAGGGCAGAATAACAGGACCGCCCATGGCAGAAATGACATCTTTGCAAAGAGAAACCCTTGCCGATGCCTGTCTCATGCGCTAAATCCGCAGACTGATGAAGGGTCCGTGCCTGCCTGTCAGGGGGTGCGGATGCTGGAGAACAGGTCGTATGGTTCATGCGGGCGTGGTGAAATTGGTAGACACGCCAGATTTAGGTTCTGGTGGCGCAAGCTGTGGGGGTTCAAGTCCCTCCGCCCGCACCAAGGCAGTCTCCTCCTGAGTACAACAATGTCGATGATCCCCTTGTCATAGAGAAGGAATAGCGGTTTCATGCAGGTTACGCCCACACTCACCGAAGGCCTGAAGCGGTCCTTCACCGTAGTTATTCCCGCTGCTGACCTGCAGGGCCGTTGCGATGCCCGTCTGGCTGAAGTGGCTCGTGATGTGAAGCTTCCCGGCTTCCGCCCGGGCAAGGTTCCGGCCTCCGTCGTCAAGCAGCGCTTTGGTGAATCCGTCCAGGCGGAAGTGACGGAAAAGCTGGTGCAGGAGAGCGTGAAGTCCCTGCTGGAAGAGCGTGACATCCGCCCGGCCATGCAGCCGAAGGTTGAGATCGTTTCTGGTGGAACTGAGGGCAAGCCCTTCGAATTCACGCTGGAGATGGAAATCCTGCCGGAAATCCCGACCCCGGACATGGCAGGCACGAAGCTGACCCGCTACAGTGCCAAGGTTGCTGATGAGGTTGTGGACAAGGCTCTGGCCGAGGTTGCCCAGCGCAACCGCAAGTTCGAGACGGTGGATGAGAACCGTCCGGCTGGCAAGGGTGATGTGCTGAACGTCAATTTCGTTGGCAAGAAGGATGGCGTGCCGTTTGATGGTGGCACGGCCGAGGATGTCAATGTCGAGATTGGCGGTGCTGGTTTCATCCCCGGTTTTGCCGAGCAGATGGAAGGCATGAAGCCGGGTGAGGAACGCACGATCACGGTGACCTTCCCGGAGAATTACCAGGCCAAGGAGCTCGCCGGTCAGGAAGCTACATTCGAGATCAAGGCCAATGCGCTGAAGAAGCCGGTCAATCCGACGATTGATGATGAGTTTGCCAAGTCTCTGGGGCTGGAGAGCGTCGAGCAGATGCGCAAGCTGATTGCCGAGCAGGCAGAGGGCGAGTACAAGCAGCTTTCCCGTATGCGCATCAAGCGGGACCTGCTGGACATCCTGTCCGAGAAGGTTGACTTTGAGGCACCGCAGAGCATGGTGGATGCCGAGTTCGGCCAGATCTGGAGCCGTATCGAGGCTGAGCGCAAGAATGGCAGCCTTGATGAGAAGGATGCTGCCAAGGATGAGGAAACCCTGCGGGCCGACTATCGCAGGATTGCCGAGCGCCGTGTGAAGCTGGGTCTGCTTCTGGCCGAGCTTGGCCGCAAGCAGGACATCCAGGTCTCGCAGGAAGAGCTGCTCTCTGCCATGCAGCAGGAGGCTCGCCGGTACCCGGGGCAGGAGCAGGCCGTGTTCGAGTTCTTTACGAAGAATCCTCAGGCCATCGATACCCTGCGCGGGCCAATCCTTGAGGATAAGGTCGTCGATTATCTGATCGAGCTGGCTGAAGTGACCGACAAGGAAGTGACGGCAGAGGAACTGGCCAACATTCCGGATGCTGACTGATTGCTGCATCTGAGGAAGGAAGGGGCAGCAGCCGCTGCCCCTTTTTTTTGCTCTTGGCAGGAAGATTCCTCTGATATTAGTCCATTCTGTGCGAAGACACGGGCAAAGAGGGTGTGCTAGGCTAGGGGGAGTTGTAAAGGAAAATACCTATGGGCATTGAAGACCGTAATCCTCTGGACGTGTTCAATAACACTCTTGTTCCAATGGTGGTGGAGCAGACCTCAAGGGGTGAGCGCTCTTTCGACATCTATTCCCGGCTTTTGCAGGAGCGTATCATTTTTCTGACAGGCCCGGTCTATGACCAGGTCTCGTCTCTGATCTGTGCGCAGCTGCTCTATCTTGAGAGTGTCAGCCCGACCAAGGAAATCTCTTTCTATATCAACAGCCCTGGTGGGGTCGTCTCTGCCGGTCTGGCGATGTACGACACCATGCAGTATATCCGTTCACCGGTCAGTACGGTCTGTATCGGTCAGGCAGCGTCCATGGGGTCACTGCTGTTGGCTGCCGGTGAGGCGGGCCGTCGTTTCTGCCTGCCCAATGCCCGTGTCATGGTCCACCAGCCTTCCGGTGGAGCGCAGGGGCAGGCTTCGGACATCGAAATTCAGGCCCGTGAAATCCTGCATATCCGTCGCCGGCTGAATGAGATCTACCGTGAGCATACAGGGCGTGCGCTGGAGGAAATCGAGGAGGCGCTGGAGCGTGACCGTTATCTCTCTGCTGCGGAGGCCAAGGAGTTCGGGCTGGTGGATGAGGTTGTGACACGTCATCCCGCGGAGAAGAAAAGGGCCTGATCTGATTGTTGAACAGGGCATTCAGGGGTCTGAACATACCCGTCTCCCATACGGGTTTGAGGAGCTGTAATGAGCGGAAAAGATAGCGATTCAAAGAATACGCTTTATTGTTCATTCTGTGGGAAATCCCAGCATGAGGTGAAGAAACTCATTGCCGGGCCAACCGTATTCATCTGTAATGAATGTGTTGAACTGTGCACGGACATCATCCGTGAGGAGCGGAACACAGGCCCTGTGACCAGTGGTGAAGGGGTGCCAACTCCACGGGAAATCTGCCAGATACTCAATGATTATGTCATTGGCCAGAGTGAAGCCAAGAAGGTGCTTTCGGTGGCTGTGCATAATCATTACAAGCGGCTGGAGCAGTCCGAAAAGGCTGGTGATGTCGAGATCGGTAAGGCCAACATCATGCTGATCGGTCCGACGGGAACGGGGAAGACCCTGCTGGCCCAGACACTGGCCCGCATTCTGGACGTTCCCTTCACCATGGCCGATGCCACGACACTGACAGAAGCTGGCTATGTGGGAGAGGATGTTGAGAACATCATCCTCAAGCTGCTTCAGGCCTGTGACTATAATGTTGAACGTGCCCAGCGTGGCATTGTCTATATTGATGAGATCGACAAGATTTCCCGCAAGGCGGAGAATCCGTCCATCACCCGGGATGTCTCTGGTGAAGGCGTGCAGCAGGCTCTGCTGAAGCTGATGGAAGGCACGGTGGCCTCCGTTCCTCCGCAGGGAGGGCGCAAGCATCCGCAGCAGGAGTTCGTGCAGGTCGATACGACCAACATGCTCTTCATCTGTGGCGGGGCCTTTGCCGGGCTGGACAAGGTCATCAGTGCCCGTGGCAAGGGCAGTGGCATTGGTTTTGGGGCGGATGTGCGCTCCGAGGATGACCGCAAGCTGGGAGATATCCTCAAGGATATCGAGCCGGAAGACCTCATGAAATACGGCCTGATTCCGGAATTCATTGGTCGTCTGCCGGTCATCGCCACGCTGAATGACCTTGATGAGGCCGCTCTCGTCCAGATTCTGACAGAGCCGAAAAATGCTCTGGTCAAGCAGTATCAGCGTCTCTTCCAGATGGAAGGGGTGGAGCTGGAGTTTGAGGAAGAGGCCATCAAGGGGATTGCTGCCCGTGCCATCGAGCGGCAGACCGGGGCCCGGGGGCTGCGTTCCATCATGGAAAAAATCCTGATGGAAACGATGTTTGACCTTCCAGGCCGGAAGAATGTCGACAAGGTTGTCGTCACCCGGGATGTGGCGGAAGGCCGTGCAGAGCCTGTCTATGTTCATGGCCAGCAGGCTGAGGAAGAAAAACAGGCGGACTGAAAGAGGCGGATGCTGGCAGATTTCCATCATCTGCCAGCGCTTCGCAGCGACAGGGGTATTGTCCCTTGTGCCTTGATACCCCACATAGAGATACAGAATGAAAGAGCCCCTTGCCGTGCCACTTTTTCAGGGCGGCGGGGGTTTGATCGTCCGTTATGGAGATCCTGAAGCATGAGTGACGAAAAGAAACCAAAGACAGCCCGCCGCAAGACTGCTGCCAAGGATGCCGACAAGGGTAGCGTCGCCCGGACGCGGCGTACGGCTTCCACGTCTGCTACCCGTAAAGATGGAGAGGCCAAGGCTTCTGCGGCTCCTCGCAGGAAGGCTGCGTCCTCCAAGGCTGAAAGCGGCAAGGCTACAGTGGCCGCTCAGTCGCCCCGGAAGGAAGCGCCTGTCATGCCGGTGTTGCCCCTGCGGAATATTGTCGTCTTCCCACACATGATTGTTCCACTCTTTGTGGGACGTGAGAAATCAATCCATGCTCTGGAGCAGATGCCGGAGGATGTCCGTGAGATCATTCTCGTGTCCCAGAAAGATGTGGGCAAAGATGAGCCGACTGTTGATGATGTGTTCCGCATCGGGACGGTTGCCAGCGTCCTCCAGCTTCTGAAATTGCCCGATGGTACGGTGAAGGTTCTGGTGGAAGGGCTGCGCCGTGTCCGTCTTGTTGGCCTGAAGGAGCAGGATGGCTATTTTCAGAGCTCTGTGGAAGACCTTCCTGATGAGCTGGGTGCCCGTGGTGGGGAACGTGAAGCTCTGGCCCGTTCTGCCGTAAAACGGTTTGAGGATTATGCCCGGCTGAACAAGAAGGTGGCGCCGGAGGTACTGGCCTCGGTCAGCCATCTGGAGGATCCGTCCCGTCTGGCGGATACGATTGCCAGCCACCTCAACCTGCGGATTCCGGAACGGCAGGAGCTGCTGGAAACCCTCTCCGTGGAGGAGAGGCTGGAGCGTGTCTTTGCGGGGATGGAAGCGGAAATAGACGTTCTTCAGGTGGAGAAGCGTATCCGCAGCCGTGTGAAGAAGCAGATGGAGAAAACCCAGCGGGAGTATTATCTGAATGAGCAGATGAAGGCCATTCAGAAAGAACTGGGTGAAGGCGAGGATGGCCGTGACGAACTTGCCGAGATCGAAGAGAAGATCGAAACGCAGGGGCTAAGCCAGGAAGCCAGGGAGAAGGCCCGTGGCGAGCTGAAAAAGCTGCGGAGCATGAGCCCCATGTCTGCCGAGGGCACAGTGGTCCGCAGTTATCTGGACTGGCTGGTCAGCCTGCCATGGAAGAAACGCTCCAAACTGGCAAAATCCCTCCAGAAGGCGGAAGACGTTCTTGAGGCTGATCACTATGGGTTGGAGAAGATCAAGGAACGTGTCCTCGAGTATCTGGCCGTCCAGAGCCGTGCGAAGAAGCTGAAGGGGCCGATCCTCTGTCTGGTTGGCCCTCCGGGTGTTGGCAAGACCTCTCTGGCACGGTCCATCGCCAGGGCGACAGGGCGGAAATATGTCCGCATTTCCCTTGGGGGGATGAAGGATGAATCCGAGATACGTGGTCACAGACGGACCTATATCGGTGCCATGCCGGGCAAGATTGTCCAGGGTATCAAGAAGGCCGGGGTGAGCAATCCACTCTTCCTGCTGGATGAGGTGGACAAGCTGGGGTCGGACTGGCGGGGGGATCCGTCTTCCGCCCTGCTGGAGGTGCTGGACCCGGAACAGAACAACACGTTCGGGGACCATTACCTCGAGGTGGAATATGATCTTTCTGACATCATGTTCATCGCCACGGCCAATTCTCTCGACATGCCCCAGCCGTTGCTGGACCGCATGGAGATCATCCGCCTTTCTGGATATACGGAACAGGAGAAGCTGGAGATCGCCAAGAGGCATCTGCTGGCCAAGCAGGCGAAAGAGCATAATCTGAAGCCTGGTGAATGGCACGTGACAGACGAGGCTCTTCTGGCGCTTATCCGGTCTTATACACGGGAAGCCGGGGTGCGCAGTCTGGAGAGGATGATCGCCCGTCTGGCGCGTAAGGCCGTGCGTGAGATTCTGTCTGGCAAGGTGAAAAAGATCGAGGTGACGCCAGAGACGCTGGAGGTTTATGCCGGTGTCCCACGTTACCGTCATGGTGAGGCTGATCAGGAGGATCAGATCGGTATCGTGACGGGCCTGGCCTGGACACAGGTTGGCGGAGAGATCCTGACCATCGAGAGCCTGACCATGCCGGGCAAGGGCACGATCCGTCATACCGGCAAGCTTGGTGATGTGATGAAGGAGAGCGTGTCTGCGGCTTTCTCCTATGTGAAGTCCCGTGCCGAGACATTCGGTATCGACCCGGCCGTGCTTGAGAAAACGGACATTCACGTGCACCTGCCAGAGGGGGCCGTGCCGAAGGATGGCCCTTCTGCGGGTTCAGCGCTGACCACGTCTCTCGTCAGTGTGCTGACACGCATCCCGGTCCGGCATGATGTTGCCATGACGGGGGAGGTGACCCTGCGTGGCCGTGTTCTGGAGATTGGTGGGTTGAAGGAGAAGCTGCTCGCAGCTCTGCGGGCTGGCATCAAGACGGTTCTCATCCCGGAAATGAATGTCAAGGACCTGGCTGAGATTCCTGAAAATGTGAAAGAAGGGTTACAGATCATTCCCGTCCAGCATATGGATGAAGTGCTGAATATTGCCTTGACAGAGCCGCCGAAGGCTTTGGCAGCGGGGCAGATGGCGGGCAGGAGTGCCAAGAAAGTGAACGGGGAAGGAATTTCTCGCTCAATTCAACATTAAGTAAGGGTATTCTTGGCTTCAGGCTGTTGACGCGGACGAAAACCGCTTCATAGTGCAGGTGTAAATCGCAATATGTGATTCTGGCCTCTTTGCGAGGCTGTCTCACCAAACGTTGAAAGGCTTACCATGGAGAAACCTCTGAACAAGCAGGAACTCATTGCTTCCGTTGCCGAGGCCGCTGATCTTCCCAAGGCGAAGGCTGGTGATGTCGTGGATGCCGTGTTCGGCACCATCGAGAAGACCCTGGCCAAGGGGCAGGAAGTTCGCCTGGTAGGCTTTGGCAGCTTCGTGACAGCCACCCGCAAGGCTGCCAAGGGCCGCAACCCGCGTACGGGTGAAGAGATCGACATTCCGGCTTCCACGTCCGTGCGTTTCAAGCCGGGCAAGGGCCTGAAGGATGCCGTCAGCAAGTAAGCTGGCATCGTGGAAACGGGGAAGATAATTTTCTGAAAAAAAATGAGAATTCCCCGTTGCGCTCCGTGAGGCTTTTGCCTATAAACCGGGGCGGGCAATTAGCTCAGCGGTAGAGCGTCTCGTTTACACCGAGAGGGTCGGCGGTTCGATCCCGTCATTGCCCACCATCTTACATTCAAGTTTTTTTATGACCTGGCGTTTCGAATATCATGAAACGCTGGCATCCACTTCCGATCTCTGTCGGAAACGGGCTGAAGCCGGCGAAGAAGACAGGCTGGCCGTTGTGGCAGAGCGACAGAGCGCAGCCCGGGGAAGCCGGGGGCGCAGCTGGCAGAGTGGCGAGGGAAATCTGGCATTTTCCTTTCTTTTCCGTTTTTCCGAAAATCAGGCCATGCGGGCGGTTCTGCCCTATATGGTGGCTCTGGCCCTTCGTGATGGGCTCGTGGCCGCAGCGGATCTGTCGGGGGAGGCTTCAGCCTCGCTATGGCTGAAATGGCCGAACGATCTTCTGCTTTCAGGCCGGAAAATGGCAGGTATTCTGATTGAAACCGGTTTTCTGGCAGCCGGGGCAAAGGGGCTGCCCTGTTGGGCGGTCATAGGCATGGGGGCCAATCTGTGGCAGGCTCCGATCATGGAAGGCCGGACACTCGCAGCCCTTTCCGAGGTCTGCTCTCCGCCGGATGCCCAGGCCTGCGCCCAGGCCATCGTGCGAGCGTTCGATGGATGGATGGAACGCTGGCAGCGTGAGGGCAACGGTGCGATCTGGGAGAGCTGGATGGAGCGTGCTCATCCTCTGGGTACTCGACTGATCCTTCGAAGACATGGTAGGGAAGTAGCAGGACAATTCGCCGGGCTTGATGCGCAGGGACATCTTCTGCTCGCACTGGACGATGGTGGCATGACCTCGGTCGTGACGGGTGATGTGATCTGTGAGTAAGGGAGGGGATGTGCTGCTCGTCATTGATGCTGGCAATACAAATGTGGTTTTTGCCGTTCATGATGGCGAAGCATGGGTAGGACGCTGGCGCATCTCGACGGATGATCGCAGAACGGCGGATGAATATGCCGTCTGGCTGCTGGCCTTGATGGAACGGGCAGGTCTGGGTCCGGATTGTGTAACGCAGGCCATTATCGGGACGGTGGTTCCGGCTGCGTTGTATGATCTGCGGCGCCTGTGCCGTAGCTGGCTGCATGTGGAGCCTCTTGTGGCCAATCATGAGCTGGACTGGAACATGGATGTGCTGGTGGATACGCCGGCAGAGCTTGGGGCTGACCGCCTGCTGAACGGCCTTGCCGCCCGGCAGCTTTACGGCGGGGGCCCGCTGGTGGTTGTGGATTTTGGTACGGCGACAACCTTCGATGTTGTCGATGCTCGGGGCCGCTATTGCGGTGGAGCGATTGCACCGGGGGTCAATCTCTCGATGGATGCCCTGCATCAGGCAGCGGCCCGTCTGCCCCGTGTCAGTGTTGGCCGGCCGGTGGAAGCAATAGGCCGCAGCACAAGTGTTGCGATGCGATCAGGCCTCTTCTGGGGGTATGTAGGTCTGGTCGAAGGGATTGTTCACCGCATTGCCGGTGAGATGGATGGACGTCCCCGGGTTGTGGCGACGGGCGGTCTGGCTCCGCTCTTCTCCGAGGGGACAACGTTATTTGATGAAGTGGCACCCGACCTGACGCTGGAGGGACTGCGCCTCCTGGCCGGGCAGAACAGGGACCGTTTCATCACCGATTTTTCCGGGCAACAGGCCCATACCGCCTTCGGGCACCCTGATAATTCTTGAACAGGAACTGATGCGTTTATGACAGACCAGAAGAGTGATTTTGCCTTCCTTCCCTTGGGAGGGACGGGCGAGATCGGCATGAATTTCAACCTGTACCGCCTGCGCGAAAATGGTGAGGAACACTGGCTGGCCATAGATTGTGGCATCGGCTTCTCCGGCAATGATACGCCGGAAGCCGACGTGCTGATGTCCGATCCGACCTTCATCGCAGAACGGAAAGACAGTCTGCACGGGCTGGTCATTACCCACGCCCATGAGGACCATGTGGGGGCTGTAGCCCACCTCTGGCGGCAGATGCGCTGTCCTGTCTACGCCACGCCGTTCACGGCAGCCGTGCTGCGGCGCAAGCTGAGCGAGGCGAACCTTCAGAACCAGGTCGTCATCCACATCATCATGCCGGGTTCCCGGTTTGAGGTCGGGCCGTTCGATCTCCAGTTCATCCCGGTAACCCACTCCATTGTGGAAGCCCAGTCCGTCGCCATTCGCAGTCCGTATGGCATTGTCATTCATACCGGGGACTGGAAGCTGGACCCGACTCCGCTTGTCGGCCCCGTGACGGACGAGGATGCCTTCCGTGCATTGGGTGATGAAGGCGTGCTGGCCATGGTGGGTGACAGCACCAATGTCATGAAGGAGGGGCGGTCCCAGTCTGAGGCGGATGTCCGTGTCGGCCTGACGGAAATGATTGCCGGGCTGGAAGGACGTGTGGCCGTGACGTGCTTCGCCAGCAACGTGGCCCGTGTGGAGAGCATCGCCAAGGCTGCGCTCGCTTCTGGCCGTGAGGTGATGGTGGTGGGACGCTCCCTGCGCAATCTGGAGGCCGCCGCCCGGGAATGTGGCTACTTTGCCGATCTGCCGCCTTTCCTGACGGAATATGACATCAAGGATGTTCCTGATGAAAACCTGCTGATGATCATTACGGGGAGCCAGGGTGAGGCCCGCTCCGCCCTGTCTCGTATCGCCTGTGATACTCATTCCACCATTTCCCTGGGGGAAGGGGACACGGTGATTTACAGCTCCCGTGTCATTCCGGGGAATGAGCAGGCCGTCATGACGGTGCAGGACAATCTGACACGCCGTGGCGTGACCGTGCTGACGGACAAGGATGGCATGGTGCATACATCCGGCCATGCAACGGGTGGGGATATCCGCCATCTCTACAGCCTTGTTCGCCCCCGTTACAGCATTCCCACCCATGGGGAATGGCGCCATCTGACAGCCCACGGGGCTTTGGCCCGTGAGGCCGGTGCTGAGGCCGTGCTGCTGGAGGATGGTGACATCCTCAATCTGGGGCCGGGGCCGGTCGAGGTGGTCGATACGGCTCCGACGGGCCTTCTGGCTCTGGATGGTGACCGCCTTCTGCCCATGACGGGCGGTGTGCTGGCGGCCCGTCGCCGGATGCTTTTCAATGGCGTGGTGCTGGCCAGCTTTGCCGTGGATGATGAGGGCTATGTCATTGGCGAACCACGCATCAGTGCACCAGGTCTTCTGGAGCGGGATGACCCTGAAAGCACTCGCATCCGTGAAGAATTCGCCTATGCCATTGATGAGATTCCTGATGAATTCCGTCAGGACGATCAGGCCTTCCGGGATGTGGCACGCACAGCCCTGCGGCGGGCACTCGGCCGCAAGCTGCGGAAGCGTCCGCTGGTTGATGTCCATCTCCTGCGCGTCTGAGGGAAAAAGAACATGCGGTTAAGTCAGGCATTCCAGCCTACTCTGAAAGAAGTCCCCGCCGAGGCGCAGATTGCCTCACACCGGCTGATGCTGCGGGCGGGGCTTGTGCGGCAGACATCCTCGGGCATCTATACATGGCTGCCCGCCGGGCTGCGTGTCCTGCGGAACATCGCCACCATCGTGCGGCAGGAGCAGGACCGGATTGGCGGACAGGAAATCCTGATGCCGACCGTTCAGTCCGCCGATCTGTGGCGGCGTTCCGGCCGTTATGATGCGTACGGACCGGAGATGCTGCGTCTTGAGGACCGGCACGGGCGTGAGATGCTTTACGGCCCGACCAATGAGGAAATGGTGACGGACCTCTTCGGCAGCACGGTGAAATCCTACCGTGAGCTGCCGAAGATGCTCTACCACATCCAGTGGAAGTTCAGGGACGAGGTCCGCCCCCGCTTCGGCGTGATGCGTGGCCGTGAGTTCTACATGAAGGACGGTTACAGTTTCGACCTGTCCTATGAGGATGCGGTGAGCAGCTATTACCGCATCATGCTGTCCTACCTGAAGATTTTCCGTCGTCTTGGTGTGCAGGCCGTGCCGATGGCGGCCGATACGGGGCCGATTGGTGGCGAGCTGAGCCATGAGTTCCTCGTTCTTGCTCCGACAGGGGAGAGTGAGGTCTTCTATGATGCTGGCTGGGACGAGATTGACTGGGACAGCATCGGCCTGGACCCGCAGAAGGAGGAAGACCTTCAGAAACTCCGTGAGATCGTGAAGACGACCTATTCCGCCACGGATGAAAAACATGACCTTTCCGCCTGGGAGGCCGTGCCGGAAGACCGTCGTCGTGGTGGCCGGGGCATCGAGGTTGGCCACATCTTCTATTTCGGCACGAAATATACCGAGTCCATGGGTGTGGAAGTGAGCGGTGCCGATGGTGCGCCCCTGCATCCGCACATGGGGTCCTATGGCATCGGGGTGTCCCGTCTGGTCGGAGCCATCATCGAGGCGTCTCATGATGAGGCCGGGATCATCTGGCCGGAAGAGGTGGCTCCCTATCGGGCAGTTCTGCTCAACCTCCGCCCCGGTGACGAACTGTGTGACCAGCTCTGTGAATCCATCTATAGCCGTGACCCGGAAGGGCTGCTCTATGATGACCGGTCCGACCGTGCCGGGGTGAAATTCAATGATGCCGACCTGATGGGCCATCCGTGGCAGATCATCGTTGGTCCCCGTGGGGCCAAGGCGGGCATGGTGGAGCTGAAGCACCGTGCCTCCGGCGAACGCAGCGAACTGCCTCTTGATGAAGCTCTGGCGAAACTGGGGCTTGGCTGAGCATGTTCGGGCGGTTTGAGCGAACGGTTGCCCTGCGTTATCTGAGGGCCCGCAAGGGGGAGCGTTTTGCGTCGGTGATTGCGCTGTTCTCCCTTGTCGGCATCTCTCTGGGGGTGGCGACGCTCATCATCGTCATGGCCGTGATGAACGGCTTCAAGGCCGACCTCATGGGCCGGATTCTCGGCCTGCATGGAGACCTGAATGTCTATGCCTATGGGCAGGTCATCCGGGACTACAAGGATGATGCCGCATTGATCCGCAGGGTGCCCGGCGTGACGCAGGTCCTGCCCATGACGCAAGGCACGGTCCTTGCGGAGGCGGGGCGTTATTCCACCGGGGCGATGCTGGAAGGGCTGGCACAGGAGGACCTGCGGAACTGGAAGGCTCTCAGCGATGGAATCATGGAAGGCAGTCTGGATGACTTCCAAGGGGATTCCGCCGTTGCCGTGGGGGTCACGCTGGCCGAGCGGGCCGGGCTGCATGTCGGTTCGTCGCTGACCATTCTCTCGCCCAACGGGCAGGCCACGCCATTCGGCACGATGCCACGGGTGCGGAAACTGCACGTGGCCCTGGTCTTTGATGCCAACTGGAATGATTACAACAGCAACATCATTCTCATGCCGCTGGCAGCCTCCCAGAAATTCCTGATGATGGGAGACGGGGTCTCGCTGATGCAGGTCAGCACCTCCGACCCGCTGAATGTCAGGCCGGTCAGCCGCCAGATCACGGAGGCTTTGAATGATCCCCGTCTTCAGGTGCTGGACTGGACACAGAGTGCCAACGGTTTTCTGGATGCCGTGACGGTAGAACAGAACGTGATGTTCCTCATCCTTACGCTCATCATTCTGGTGGCGGCCTTCAACGTGATCTCCTCGCTCATCATGATGGTCAAGGACAAGACACGGGACATCGCCGTCCTGCGGACTTTCGGAGCCAGCCGGGGCAGCGTGATGCGTATTTTCCTCATGTGCGGAGCGTCTGTTGGCGTCGTGGGGACCGTGGTGGGGACGGGGCTGGGCATCTGCTTCGCCCTGAACATCGAGCGGATCCGTCACGTTCTGGAATCCCTGACGGGCACGGACCTGTTCAATCCTGAGGTCTATTTCCTGGCCCGGCTGCCGGCCCGTCTGGTCTGGTCGCAGGTTGTGGAAGTCGCCGTGCTGTCGCTGGCCCTGTCCCTGCTGGCCACGCTGTATCCCTCATGGCGTGCGGCGAAGACCGACCCGGTGGAGGCCCTGCGTCATGAGTGACACGAAACAGACCACGGTTCTGACGCTTGAGAAGCTGGGGCGGTCCTTCCGTTCCGGGGATGAAGAACTGCACATTCTCCGGGAGGCTGATCTTTCCCTGAAAAGTGGTGAGCTGGTTGCCCTCGTGGCCCCGAGCGGCACGGGCAAGTCCACGCTGCTGCATCTGGCTGGCCTTCTGGAACGCCCCGACAGGGGAGAGGTTCTTATCAGGGAGAAGGCCACATCCAGACTGGGCGAGGCGGGACGGACGGCCTTGCGGCGGGATGAAATCGGCTTCGTGTATCAGTTCCATCATCTGCTGCGGGAATTCACGGCCGTGGAGAATGTCATGCTGCCCCAGCTTGCGGCAGGCGTGAAACCTGCCGAGGCCCGGAAGCGGGCAGAAGACCTGCTGGTCCGTTTTGGGCTGTCCCATCGGCTGGAGGCTCTGCCGGGACGCATGTCCGGTGGGGAGCAGCAGCGTACGGCCATCGCCCGTGCGCTGGCGAACCGGCCCAGCCTGCTGCTGGCCGATGAGCCGACGGGCAATCTGGATACGAAAACCGCCGATCTCGTCTTCGCCGAGCTGATGCGTGTGGTGCGGGAAGAGGGTGTGGCGGCTTTGATCGCCACCCATAATGAGGCTCTGGCGGCGGCGATGGACCGTACCGTCACGCTGGATGAAGGGCGGATCGTTCCTTTTCAGGGGTAGGGCGTTTTCTATTCCGCCCCGGCGCGGGGGCGTGGTAAATGGGCGGCATGTCCTATGCCAGCTTTGTCCATCTCCGTAATCACTCCGCCTATTCCCTCAGCCAGGGGGCGATTCGTGTCTCCGAGCTTGTGGAGCTGGCCAAAAAGAATGCCATGCCCGCCGTCGCCCTGACGGACAGCGGCAACATGTTTGGCGGGCTGGAATTTTCCCAGAGCTGCCGCAAGGCCGGTGTGCAGCCCATCATCGGGTGCCAGCTGGCCCTGCCGTCAGCTTCGGGCAGGCCCGGCGTTCCGGCGGAACCGCTGGTCGTTCTGGCCCGGACGGAAGAAGGGCTGGAGAATCTTCAGTATCTTTCCACGCAGGGCTTCCTGAATGGGGATTCGGCAGACCCGTCCATGCCGCTGGACGTGCTGTGCAGCCGTGCCGGTGGGCTGTTCCTGTTGACGGGTGGCAACCGGGGGCCGATCAACCGGCTCCTGCTGGGGGAGCAGAGGGCTGCGGCGAAGCAGATGCTCGAGCGTCTCAGGGAGGCCTTTGGGGGGTATGTGGCCGTCGAGATCAACCGGCTGGATGAAGCTGGTGAGGAGATCACGGAGCCGCAGCTGATCGCTCTGGCCGATGAGCTGGACCTCCCGCTTGTGGCGACCAATGAATGTTTTTTTCCCCGACCGGAACTGCATGAGGCGCACGATGCGCTGCTCTGCATCGCCCAGGGGCGTACCATGGCGGAGGAAGACCGCTGGCGTGTTTCCCGTCAGGCATGGTTCAAGACTCCGGATGAAATGCGGAAGCTCTTCCATGACCTGCCGGAGGCCTGCGACAATACGCTGGTGATCGCCCGTCACTGTGCCGTGGCGGTGAATACCCGCAAGCCGCTCCTGCCTGTCTGTCCGAAAGTTCGTGAAGGCAGCACGGAAGAGGAAACCCTGCGGGCCATGGCGCAGGAAGGGCTGGAGAAACGTCTGGCTGTCATGAAGGATGGGGAGAACCGTCGGGCCGAGTACGAGGAGCGGCTGGAGACCGAGCTGAAAATCATAGCCGATATGGGCTTCCCCGGTTACTTCCTCATCGTGGCGGACTTCATCCAGTGGGCCAAGGCGCATGACATTCCGGTGGGTCCGGGGCGTGGGTCCGGTGCTGGATCACTGGTAGCCTATGCGCTGACCATCACGGATATTGATCCCATTCCGTTCGGGCTGCTTTTCGAGCGGTTCCTGAATCCCGAACGTGTATCCATGCCGGACTTTGATATCGATTTCTGTCAGGACCGGCGGGATGAGGTCATCCGCTACGTGCGGAATGAATATGGCCACGAGCGTGTGGCGCAGATCATCACCTTCGGGAAACTCCAGGCCAAGGCGGCCGTGCGGGACGTAGGGCGTGTGCTGGGTCTGCCTTATGGCATGGTCAACCGTGTGGCGGAGCTGATCCCCAACAATCCGGCCAAACCGACACCACTGGCCCAGGCCATTGAGGAAGAACCCCGGCTTCAGGAGATGCGGGACACGGATGAGATGATCCGCCGCCTGTTGGAGATCGCCCTTCAGCTGGAGGGATTGTACCGCCATGCCTCGACCCATGCGGCCGGTGTGGTGATCGGGGACCGTGATCTTGTGGAGCTTGTGCCTCTCTACCGCGATCCACGAAGTGAGATGCTGGTCACCCAGTACAACATGAAGTTTGTGGAGCAGGCCGGGCTGGTCAAGTTCGACTTTCTGGGGCTGACGACCCTGACCATTCTCAAGCGGGGGGTCGATTTCCTGCGGGAGCTGGGGGAAGAGGTGGACCTCTCTCATATTCCGCTGGATGACAAGAAAACCTTCGAGATGATGGCCCGGGGAGACACGGCGGGTGTGTTCCAGTTCGAAGGGGCGGGCATGAGGGACATGCTCAAGCAGATGGCTGCCAGCCGTCTGGAAGACCTGATTGCCGGCGTGTCGCTCTACCGCCCCGGCCCGATGGAAAACATTCCTGAATATTGCCGCCGCAAGCATGGGGCACCGTGGGAGCCGCCTCACGAGGAAATCCGCCCGATTCTGGAAGAGACCTACGGCATCATGGTCTATCAGGAACAGGTGATGCAGATTGCCCAGAAGATGGCGGGCTACAGCCTTGGCGGGGCCGACCTGCTGCGGCGGGCCATGGGCAAGAAGATCGCCTCGGAGATGGAGAAACAGCGGGCCATTTTCTGCGAAGGGGCTACGAAGAGGGGCATCCCTGCCGAGAAAGCCGAAGAGGTGTTCGACCTCATGGCCAAATTCGCCAATTATGGCTTCAACAAGTCTCATGCTGCCGCTTATGCCTTCGTGTCCTATCAGACGGCCTGGATGAAGGCGAACCATCCTGTTCCCTTCCTGGCAGGCTGCATGTCTCTGGCACGGGAAAAGACGGAAAAGCTGGCGGCTCTCTGCCAGGAAGCCAGACGCATGGGGATCCCTGTCCTGCCGGTGGACATCAATAAATCCCAGGCCGATTTTTCCATCGAGAGGATGGAGGACGGGCAGCTGGGCATCCGCTACGCTCTGGCAGCGGTCAAGCGGGTTGGTTTCGTGGCTATGGAAGGGCTGGTGCAGGACCGTGGAGAAAAGCCGTTCTGCGATCTCACCGATTTTGCCGAACGGTGTGATTCCCGGCACATCAACAAGATACAGATGGAGAGTCTGGCCAAGGCAGGTGCGTTCGACAGTCTGGAGCCAGACCGTCACACCGTGTTTGCCAGTGCGGAGATCATCCTGCGGCGGGCGCAGTCCCGGGCGCAGGAGAAGGAAGTGGGACAGGCCGGTCTGTTCGGTGGGGGTGTCGATAGCAGCCTGCGGGAGGTCCTGCGGTTGAAGAAGGTCCGTCCCTGGCCGGATTTTGAGCGTCTCTCTCATGAGGCCGGGGTAATCGGGTTCCATATGAGTGCCCATCCGCTGGATGCTTACAGGCAGGTGCTGCGCCGACTGGGGATCACGCCTGCTCTCCAGCTGGAGAGCAGGGCGCATCAGGGTGTATCACGTGTTTCCATTGCGGGCTGTGTGGTGGACAAGAAGGAGCGTCCCACCAAGACCGGCAAGAAGATGGCATGGGTCACCCTGACGGATGCCAGCGGTGGCTGCGAAGTCACGTTATTTTCGGAAACATTGCAGAGTTGCCGGGACATGCTTGTGGCTGGGCAGGCTGTCCTGGTGCAGGCGGAGCTGAAATTGGATGGAGATGCCCTGCGTATCACGGCCAATAGCGTGCAGGACCTGGAAACAGCCGCAGCCAATGAGCAGGGAGAGCTGCGTATCTGGATTGATGATGAGGCAGCTCTGGCCCCCCTTCATGACATGCTGGCAGAGGTCAGGGGCGGGCGGGGGCGTGTCGTGCTGTTGCCTACTCTTGAGGAGACGCAGGCGATTGAGATCAGGCTGCCGGGTTTCTATCGTGTCACACCCCGTCTGGCGGAGCAGATGCACACACTGGAAGGAATCAGAAAGCTGGAACAGGCCTGAAACAGAAAGCCCCGCCTGTCAGGGCGGGGCGCTGTGGCATCAGAAGGGGATGGGAAGTTCGACACCATTGACCTTGACGGTGCCATTCTTCACGACGATGTGCCAGCCAACATGGTGGTCGGGCTCTCTGGCGCTCATGAAGCGGGCAATGAGCAGGGCGGCTTTGAGTTCTGTCGGGGCTACCCTGTTGACCCGATCGATCATTTCGCCGATCCGCCCAATGGAAAGGTGAACATCCGCCTTGAGGTTTTTTGTTCCTTCACCTGCCACGACCGTGCCCGTTCCAGTCACATCGCTGCCGTTGATGACGGTCTGGAACCTGTTGATGGTCAGATGATAGGGGGGCTGGGCTGCCGGTGTGAAGCTGACATCGCCGGACAGGGTCGGTGGCAGCAGGATGGCACCGGGGGAATGAAGACCACTGGCATCAAACACGACATGAATGGTTGGTGTGGTGCTGAGGACATTCACATGTGCCGAGCTGGCGGTGGAGACCCGGTCTGGCCGGGTCATGGTGATGCCGCTCCAGTGCAGTTCCGGCAGGGTGTTTTTCACCTCTTCCACTTCGGGCAGAGGCTGTGTGGAGCAGACATCCGTCATGCCACGGTGATAGGCTGTCAGGGCAGCATAGGCGACCGCCGCATTGAGGCGGGTCAGGGCGGCCTCATCCATTTTCTGTTTATGGTCAACAGCCGTGGCGGAGACGACCGAGATGCGGTGCTGCGTGCCTGTCAGCTCGGCCTTCATGCCCTGGATGGTTACGCCATGGCCGGTCCTGATGACCTGGCCGGGAGAGTAGGTAAAACAGTCCGCCGAAAGGTGCGGCAGCGTATCGGCCGCTGCCGTGGGCAGGAGGGACTGGCTGCTCAATGCCAGCAGGGAGAGGCCGGCTGCAGCGGCCAGCGTGCGGAAAGGACGGGCAGGATGATGTCGCATGATGTTTTTGAGAGTGGCGGAGTCCGGGGCGCCTGACAATGGGGGAGAGGAAAATTATCCTCTCCGTCCCTGCCGGGCAGAGCGTGGGGCAAAAAGGGCTGTCAGCTGGGCTACCATGGTGTCCCCCAGGTCTTCGGCTGAACTGATGGTTACGCTGTTGGCGTAATATCGTGTGACGTCATGACCGATGCCAATGGCCAGCAGTTCCCCGGATGGATCATTTTCCAGCTGATGGATGACACGGTGCAGATGCAGGTCCAGATATTCTGGCCCATTGGCGGAGGAGGTACTGTCATCGACTGGTGCGCCATCGGAAATCACCATGAGGATACGACGATGTTCCGGACGGTGTTTCAGGCGTTTCCATGCCCAGAGAAGGGCCTCGCCGTCGATGTTCTCTTTCAGCAGGCCTTCCCGCAGCATGAGGCCGATGTTGCGGCGTGCCCGCCGCCATGGCGTGTCTGCCGATTTGTAGATGATATGGCGTAGATCATTCAACCGTCCCGGTTTTGGTGGCCTGCCGTCCTGTGTCCATTTCACACGGCTTTCTCCGCCCTTCCATGTCCGTGTGGTGAACCCGAGAACCTCGACCTTGATGCCGCAACGTTCCAGCGTGCGGGCCAGAATGTCCCCACAGATGGCCGCTGTCGTGATGGGACGGCCCCGCATGGAGCCTGAATTGTCGATCAGCAGTGTGACGGTCGTGTCCCGGAAGTCGATCTTGCCTTCCTGCTTGTAGGAGAGTGGCAGGGAGGGGTTGCTGATGATGCGGGGCAGACGGGCTGCATCAAGGATGCCGTCTTCCTGATCGAAATGCCAGCGACGCTGCTGCTGGGCCAGCAGCTTCCGTTGCAGCCGATGGGCCAGACGGGAAACAAAACCTTGCGTCTGCTGGAGCTGCTCATCCAGTCTTTCACGGAGCAGGTCCAGCTCGGCCGGGTCGCAGAGATCGCTCGCATGGACCTCTTCGTCAAATTCCTGCGTATAGGCCTGATAGCCCCCAAGCCCCTTTACGGGACAGGGCCGTTCCTCTTCCGGCTGGGCAGAAGGACCTGCTGGCTGTTCGTATCCATTTTCACCCTCTGTCAGGATGGTTTCCATCTCATCAGAGGACAGACCTTCCGGGTTTGCTGATTCGTCGGAATCGTCGCTCAGGGCTGCCGGGGCATCTTCAGCCGTGCTGTCTTCTTCTTCCTGCCCGTCCGGGTCAGGGGCAGAGGATTCGCCACTTTCTGTCTGGTCGTCCTGGCTCTGCCCACGGGATTTTGAAGGGTCCGGCTCTTCTTCGGCTTCGTCTGTCTCCTTCAAGGTAAGAACATGCACGAAACGCTGGGAGGCTTCATTGAAGAGTGTCTGGTCGTTCTGCACGTCAGCCAGACGGGCCAGAGCCTCACGGGCCCTGGGGGTAAGGGACTGGCGCCATGCGGCCAATGCCGGCCCGGTCATGCTTTCCGGCAGTTTGCGGCCAGAGAGGGCCTCCCGTGTCAGCAGTTCCAGTGCGAGCGGCATGGGCATGTCGTCCTGCACAATCATTTTTGCGCTGTTGAGGGCATGAAGCCGCCGCCCCAGATAGTCTTCCAGATTGGCCTGCACCCCGGCCATGTGGCGGGCCCCATAGACCTCACAACGGGCCTGCTCCATGCCATCGGTGATGGTCTGGGTCTGGGCATCGGGGATGGTGATGCGTTTTTCCGGGTCGTGGTGACGCTGGCGCAGGGCCACGGCATCGGTGGCCCCCCGGATATAGGTCTTGTCCTCGGGAGTGAGAGCCGCACGCTCCAGAGAAGCCAGAGCGGGTGTCATGGGAACATCCTGATGACCACTCAGGGCGCGCTGCGTGGCAAAAGTTGCCTTGCGGAAGAGTTCGTGCGGATCGGACATGAGACTTAACCCAGCGGCGAGGCGTTGAAGCAGCGCTGATAATATTCAGCCACGATGCTGCGTTCGGCTTCATCACATTTGTTGAGGAAACTCAGGCGGAACGCGAAGGGAACATCATTGAAGATCGTGATGTTTTCTGCCCAGGAGAGGACCGTCCGGGGGGAGATGACGGTGGAGATGTCTCCGTTCATGAAACCGGCACGGCTCAGGTCGGCCAGTTCCACCATCTGGCCGATGAGGGTCTCTTCCAGAGCATCGCCCATCTTGGCCTTGATGATGCGGATTTCCTGTTCCTTGGGCAGGTAATTCAGGGAGGTGACAATGTTCCAGCGGTCCATCTGGCCCTGGTTGATCTGCTGGGTGCCGTGATACAGCCCTGTTGTATCGCCCAGCCCGACCGTGTTGGCCGTGGCGAAAAGGCGGAAAGACGGATGTGGGTGGATGACGCGGTTCTGGTCCAGCAGGGTCAGGGCCCCGTTGGCTTCCAGCACGCGCTGGATGACGAACATCACGTCGGGCCGGCCGGCATCATATTCGTCAAAGATCAGGCTGCATGGATTCTGGAGACACCATGGCAGCAGACCTTCACGGAATTCCGTGACCTGCTTGCCATCTTCCAGCGTGATGGCGTCCTTGCCGATGAGGTCGATGCGGGAGATGTGACTGTCGAGATTGATGCGGACGCAGGGCCAGTTCAGCCGTGCGGCGATCTGGTCGATATGGGAGGATTTTCCGGTCCCGTGAAAGCCCTGCACCAGAACACGGCGGTTATGCATGAAACCGGCCAGAATGGCCCGGGTCGTGTCCCGGTCGAACTGGTAGGCGGAGTCGATCTCGGGGACATGGTCTGTCTTCTGTGACCAGACAGGGACTTCGAGATCAAGGTCGAGCCCAAACAGCTCCCGGGCGGATTTCAGGCTGTCAGGTGTCTGGGGCAGTGTCTCGGAGAGGGACTGTGCTGAAGGGAGAGCCATGACATGATTCCTGTCACTAAGTAGGGTGGTACATGGAAGACCGAATGAGTGTCTATCCTATTAAGGACTCTACAGGTACGATTACACAATCACCCGGTCATGAAAAGATGCAGGGAAGGCAAGGCAGCTATCCGGCTCCGGCTGTTGCCTGCTCAGTGCTGTTGGCAAAATGGTCCCGCAATGTGGCGTAGGCCGTTCCGATGACCTTGAAGCGTTCTTCCGCTCTTGGGTCGTCCCTGTTGGCATCAGGGTGATAACGGCGGGCCAGGACACGGTAGCGGGTCTTGATGATTTCAAGCGTGGTCGGCCATTCAAGATCAAGCTGGGCCAGGGGCTCACGTAGGGCTGGCGGGGCCTGCCGTCTCGTTTCGGTTGCCCGGGAAGGGCGACGGTGCCGGTTCAGGATGTCCAGGGGGTCATGCAGATCATCCAGTGTGAAGGAAGCCCGTGCCGAATCGTTGCCTGGCGTGCCCATCTTCCATGAAGGGCGCTGCCAGGAGGTATCTTCCCGCAGGTGGCGTTCGATCTGCCCTGGCGTCATGCCCCGGTAATAGTCCCAGCTGGCATTGTACTGGCGGACATGCTCCAGGCAGAACCAGTAATAGCTGCGCAGGTTGTCCCGCCCCCGGGGGGCCCGGTACCCTGCCGGCCTGTCACAGTCCGGGTGGTCGCAGCATTGCTGGGGGGCGTCCGGGTCCGGTGCGAAGGCTTTGTGTCTGGATGGTTTGCATTGCATGATGGACGATATGGGGAGAGGTCTGGCATGGATGCAAGCATCCTTTTCCTGGTGGGGAAAGATTCCTGTTATGGGCAGGACAGATGGAACCTGTAACTCCGTGGATGAGCGTGGAAGAAAACCGATGAAAAGAGTCGACCGCATGAGGGCAGTACTGGAGGAGGCCCTGAGCCCGTCCATACTGGAGATACGGGATGACAGTGCACGCCACCGGCATCATGCAGCCATGCGTACCCAGGCCCAGGAAAGCCGGGGGCCGGAGCAGGTGGGCGAGACGCATTATCATCTGCATGTCGTCAGCCGCCGGTTTGACGGGATGAAGACCCTGGCCCGACACAGGCTTGTGAATGACCTGCTGGCCGGGGAGTTCCAGACGGGCCTTCATGCCCTCTCCCTGTCTCTGGAAGGGGAGAGCCAGCCATGAAGCGCATGATGGCAGGCAGCCTGCTGTTCTGGGCCGGCATGGTGGCGGCTCCGTTGGCTGTTTCTGGTCTCACGGGGTGTGCCACATCAGGCTATGATCATCTTGTCACGAATGACAGGCACGATATCCGTCGGGTGGAGACCTATCTCAACGGGTTGTCGTCCCTTCAGGCGTCATTTGTGCAGGATGGCCCGGCCCAGCAGCAGGGGGATGGACATTTCACCTATGTGCCCGGACGGTTCGAGATGGTGTATGAGGTTCCTCATGCCATGAGGGCCGTGGCCCGTGATGGTCGGTTTGTCCTCCGGAATGCTGATAATGGTGCCGTGACGCACCTCTCTCTCAAGCGGAATCCGCTCGGACTTCTGCTCCGTCATCCTGTCAGTTTTGACAGGGATGTTCAGGTGACGAATGTCTCCCGTGGGACAGAATCGCTCCAGCTTTCCGTGGCAGAGGCTGACAATCCTTCCCAGGGGCTGCTGACCCTCCAGTTTTCTGACGTGCGTGGCCATCTGACCCTTGTTGGCATACAGGGGGTGGATGCCCGTCACCATCATTTTGGTCTCTCCCTGTTCGACGTGCAGGAGAACCAGCCTGTTTCCGAAAGCAGCTTCAGTCTGCCGGAGTAGCAGCTGGATGGATCACAGGGCCGAACAGGGCCGTCCAGCTTTTCAGCAGGGCCCTGTCGGCATCTTCCATCTGTAGGGCTGGGTTGAAGCGTTGCAGGCTGGTCACGCCATAGTCCCGGATGCCGCAGGGGATGATCCCGTCAAAGTCACTGAGTCGTGGCGAGACATTCAGTGAAATTCCGTGCCAGCTGACCCAGCGTGTGACACGGATTCCCAGAGCGGCGATCTTGGTTTCCAGCCCGCTTTCCCTATCGAAACACCAGACGCCGATACGGCCTTCCCGGGTGAAGGCGTCAATTCCCAGCTCCTGAAGGCTCATGATGAGCCAGCGTTCCAGCAGCTGGACGAAGGCCCGTATGTCCCGTGCGGGGAGGGGGCCGTGCGGCTGCGTGAGGTCCAGCATGACATAGGCGATGCGTTGTCCGGGACCGTGATAGGTCCACTGGCCACCCCGTCCGGCTTCGAACGTTGGATAGCCCTGAGAGTTGATGAGGTCTTCAGCCCTGGCAGAGGTTCCGGCGGTATAGAGGGGGGGGTGTTCTGTCAGCCAGATACGTTGGGGGGTCTGCTGATGGTGGATGGCCTCTACCTGCTGGCGCATGAAGGACAGGGCTTCGGGATATGGGCAGATTTTTTTATCCGCCTGCCAGATAATTTCTTTATAAAACCGTGTCATGACCATTGCCCTCCCTGTTCTGATGGGCTATAGGCCATTTCACCGAAGCGGTCACGCCTCAGACGAGGGAAAACGGGACTGCTGATCACGGAGCGGCCGTGGCGGAATGGTAGACGCGCAAGCTTGAGGTGCTTGTGGGGGAAACCCCGTGGAAGTTCGAGTCTTCTCGGCCGCACCATATTTCTTCTGCAATTTGAGGATATGGTCCGTAACATGGGTTCCACCGTGTTACGTCTTTTTCATGAAAAACTGATTGTTGGCATCGGGATGGCCCCTGTATCGAAGATGTACTTTAGGTTACATCTTGCGTGGCGGCCTGTTTACCTGTGAGCAGCTGCCTTGTGCCGAGATTGATGGATGAGTGCTCTGTCGGATTATGGAAGGCAGGGCAGACAGACCGAGAGAGAGCCGAGATGATCAAGCCATTGAAAAAAGCCGTTCTGCCTGTCGCAGGTCTGGGAACACGCTTCCTGCCGGCGACGAAGGCCATGCCGAAAGAGATGCTGCCCGTCGTGGACAAGCCGCTTATCCAGTATGCCATCGATGAGGCCCGTGCTGCCGGCATTGAGGAGTTCTGTCTGGTTACGGCCCGTGGCAAGGACAATCTGATTGATTATTTTGATATTGCCTACGAACTTGAGAGCACTCTGAGGGAGCGGAAGAAGATATCTGCCATCAAGGCTCTGGAAAGCAGCAGTGTGGAGGCTGGTTCACTGGTGGCTGTGCGCCAGCAGAATCCTCTGGGGCTTGGTCATGCCATCTGGTGCGCCCGCAACTTCATCGGGAATGACCCATTCGCCATTCTTCTGCCGGATGACATCGTCCAGGGTGGGCGCAGCTGTGTGGCCCAGCTGGCTGATGTCTACCATCAGACAGGGGGAAATGTGGTTGCTGTGGATGAGGTCCCCCGGGAGTGGACGGACCGCTACGGTATTCTGAAAATTGGCGAGGATGATGGGCGCAAGGTGGAGGTCAAGGGACTGGTTGAAAAGCCCGCTCCGGCAGATGCTCCTTCCAATCTTGCCATCATTGGCCGGTATGTCCTGACAGCTGACGTGCTCAAGCCACTGTCCGCTCTGAAAACCGGCGTGGGTGGTGAAGTGCAGCTGACGGATGCCATGGCCGAGATGATCGGCAAGGTGCCGTTCCATGGTCTGCGTTATGAAGGCACGCGGTTTGACTGTGGCAGCAAGCTGGGCTTCCTCGAGGCGCAGGTTGCTCTGGCGCTCCAGCGTGAAGATCTGGAAGATGACGTGCGTGCCTTCCTGAAGAAATATGCCTGAGAGGATGTGAGCTCATGACGGGATTCAAGCATCATTTTGAGCCGACCAGCCTGCGGGAATACGATATTCGCGGCATTGTGGGGAAAACCCTTCATGCCGAGGATGCCTATGCGCTGGGCCGTGTTTTTGCGAGCATGATCCGCCGGGACGGTGGGAGCGTGGTGACGGTGGGCTATGATGGCCGCCTGTCATCGCCGGAACTGGAGGAGGCACTGGTCCGTGGTGCCGTGGATTCCGGTGTGACGGTGCGCCGTGTCGGGCGTGGGCCGACCCCGATGCTGTATTATGCGGCTGTCACGGGGGAGTCTGACGGTGCCATCATGGTGACGGGCAGCCACAATCCACCGGATCATAATGGCTTCAAGATGATGTTGAAGGGCAAGCCGTTTTTTGGCGAGCAAATCCGTGAGGTTGGCCGTCTGGCCGCAGCGGGTGACGTCGTGCCCAAGGCAGAAGGGAAGGTCGAGACGATTGATCCTTCTGAAGCCTATATTGAGCGTCTTCTCAAGGATTATGACGGGGAGCGGCCGCTGAAGGTCGTGTGGGACAATGGCAACTCCGCTGCTGGTGAGGTGCTGACCCGCCTGGTGAAGAAGCTGCCTGGTGAGCATACGGTCCTGTACCCTGAAATTGATGGGACCTTTCCAAATCATCATCCAGACCCGACCGTCGAGGGGAACCTGCAGGATCTGATCAGGACCGTCCGTGAGAAAAAAGCGGATATTGGCGTGGCCTTTGATGGCGATGCCGACCGGGTTGGCGTCGTGGATGGCAAGGGAGAGATTCTCTGGGGGGATCAGATTCTCGTTCTGCTGGCCCGTGACGTGCTGAAGAAACACCCGGGAGCGACCATCATTGCAGACGTCAAGGCCAGTCAGGTGCTGTTTGATGAAGTTGGCAAGGCTGGTGGTGAGCCTCTGATGTGGCGGACCGGGCACTCCCTCATCAAGAGCAAGATGGCCGAGACGTCGTCCCCTCTGGCGGGTGAGATGTCCGGGCATATCTTTTTTGCCGATAAGTGGTATGGATTCGATGATGCCCTCTATGGGGCGATCCGTGTTCTTGGGATCGTCGCCCGTCTGCCCGGCACTCTGGCAGACATGCGGGAGGCCCTGCCACAGATGGTCAACACGCCGGAGCTGCGCTTCCCTTGTGATGACACCCGCAAGTTTGATGTCATCAAGGAAGTGGCCGAGCGCCTGAAGAAGGAAGGGGCGGATGTGTCTTCCGTGGATGGCGTGCGTGTGAATACGCCTGATGGCTGGTGGCTGCTTCGTGCTTCCAATACGCAGGCGGTTCTTGTCGGGCGTATTGAGGCGCAGTCTCATGAGGGGCTGGCTCGCCTGAAGAAGGCGTTTGTCAGTCAGCTGGAGGCCTCTGGGCTTCAGGCGCCGGATTTTGACGCTGCCGCTGCCGGACACTGAGACCTCGGGGGAAGCACCGCCATCTCGTTTCTGAGGATGGCGGTGCTCTGAGAAAAGGTGGACTGGCTTTGCAGAAGTAAATGGCTTGGGCGGAATGTGCTGGACTGGCTCATTCCGCCCAATTGCGTTTCATGCGGGGAGGAAGTGGCGTCGGGTGGTGGCTTTCTGTGTGGGCGCTGTTTTGCTGGGCTCCGGTTTGTCCATTCTCCCTTCTGTGATGCCTGTGCCCTGCCCATCACGCAGGAGGAGATGGCCGAGCGTGGGATGCTTTGTGCAGACTGTGAAAGGTCTCCACCGCCATGGCACAGGGCACGGGCGGCTTTTCTGTATGAAGGACAGGCCCGCAGCCTTGTCATGGGACTGAAATATGGAAGCCGGACAGAACATGCTGCAGCTCTGGCCCATTTCATGGCTCGGGCAGGGGGGGACCTGATAGGACCGGATGTGGTGCTTGTGCCTGTTCCTGTGCATCGTGGGCGTTTGTGGCAGCGTGGATATAATCAGGCGGCCCTGATGGCCATGGCCCTTGCCCGACGGGAAGGGCTTGCCTGCTATCCAGATGCGCTGCAACGGCGGTTCAGGACTGCATCTCTCGCAGGGCTCTCCCGGCAGGGGAGGCGGAGGCAGATGGCGGGAGCTGTCACGCTGCGGCCCCGTTACTGGAGTTTGTTGCGTGGGCGCCGGGTCGTGCTGGTTGATGATATCCTGACAACAGGGGCTACGGCAGAGGTCTGTGTAAAAGCATTGCTTGAGCATGGCTGCCTTTCCGTGGATATTCTTGTGGCAGCCCGGGTGACACTGGCATGACATCCGGCTTTGAGACCAGAAAGGATTGTTACATGCCAAAAGTTGAAATCTACACGCAGCCAGGGTGCCCTTACTGTGTCCGGGCCATCAGCCTGCTTCAGTCCAAGGATGTTCCCTTTGAGGAAATCCATGCCCCTCGTGGTTCTGCGGAGCGGGAAACAGCCCGGGAACGTTCAGGAGGAGGGACGACAGTGCCGCAGATTTTCATTGGCGGCAAAGCGGTAGGAGGGTGCAGTGAGCTCATGCAGCTGGAGCAGGATGGACAGCTTGATGCCTTGCTGGGCCGCGGCTAGGGCGTTGTTCGCCGCTGTTCTTGTTCTTGCTGGGGGTGTGATGGTCACGGTATCCCGTGCGCAGGCTCAGGCGGCATCCAGTCTGGTCGGGACATGGCTGGTAGAGGAAAAAGACGGCATTTTCAGTATTGCGCCCTGTCCGTCGGATGCCAGCCGTCTCTGCGGCTGGCTGGTGGGCATGGATTATACGGAGGCCGAGCCGGAAAAGGATGTCTGGGGACGTTCGGAATGTGGGCTCGAGATCATCAGCAACATGAAGCGCCGCAAGAATGGACAGTGGCATGGGACGATTCTGGACCCGAGGAGCGGGCGGACCTACCAGGCGATCATGTGGCAGGGGAAGGGAGATACTCTCAAGCTGCGTGGCTATGTAGGGCTGAGTCTGTTTGGTGAAACGCAGACATGGAGCCGCATTGCGGCCCCGGTGATCGGCAGGCAGTGCCGCATGAAGATAAACTGATTGATTTTCCAGTCATTTTTCTTCCTATGATGAATGGCTCTTATGGAGAGAGGCCTTTTTTGGTAGCGTTGGCCCGTTCTTCCCGTAGGGGCAAAGTTGAAGGAGAGTAATACGTTATGTCACAGAGTCTTTCCCGGCGCCGGTTTACTCTGGCGCTTGCTGGATTAGGGGCCGCCACGGCCCTGTCGCCTCTGCGGGCAGCCCAGGCCCAGAAGGGGCCGTTGCCCCGTATCCTGTGCTTTGTTGGTGGTTATACGGAGCATGGTCCTCCGGGGGGAGCTGGTAACGGCAAGGGAATCTCTGTCTTCGAGATGGACCGTGATACCGGGTTTCTGACACCGGTTGCCACGTTCATGGACATTCCCAGCCCATCCTTCATTACGTTGAGCCGCAACCGGAAGTTCCTGTACGCTCTCAGCGAGATCAATGATTACGACAAGGCTGGCAGTGGCTCTGTGACGGCATTCTCCGTGGATACCCGCAATGGGACACTGGCCAAGATCAACACTGTCAGCTCCGGTGGTGCTGTCCCGGCCCATCTGAGTGTCCATCCATCCGGGAAGTATCTGCTCGTTGCCAATTACATGGGTGGCAGTGTGGCTGTCCTGCCCATCCATGCTGATGGGTCACTGGGCAAGGCTACGGATGTGGTCCACAACAGCGGGCCGAAGCAGCCGGAACGGGCGGCAGACAATCCGGAAGGCAATTTTGCCATTTCCGATCATTCCAGTGCCCATCCGCACATGATTGCGACCGATCCGAGCGGTGCGTTCGTTCTGGTGGATGATGCCGGGCTGGACCGTGTCTATGTCTGGAAGCTGGACCTGGCCACAGGCAAGCTCATCCCGGCACAGAAGCCGTTCTACGACATGGAACCGGGTTCTGCCCCCCGTCACTTCGTGTTCGATCATTCGGGCCGTGTGCTGTACAACCTCTGT
Organism: Parasaccharibacter apium; assembly: GCF_002917995.1. NCBI lineage: Bacteria > Pseudomonadati > Pseudomonadota > Alphaproteobacteria > Acetobacterales > Acetobacteraceae > Parasaccharibacter > Parasaccharibacter apium. The sequence continues at coordinate 219,136 of NZ_LMYH01000012.1, read as the reverse complement.
GAGCAGAACTCCAAGGTCGTGGTGTCCAAGTTTGATCCGCAGACAGGCGCCATCACGCAGATTCAGTCCGTCAGCACCGTGACCTCCCACTTCCGCGGGTCCACGCTGGCTGCGGAAATCCTGATCGCTGAGAGCGGGCGGTTTGTCTATGTTTCCAACCGTCTGGGTGACTCCCTGGCGGTCTTCTCCGTTGGCATGGATGGCACGCTGACGCTGGAGGATGAGGTCTGGATGCATGCCGACTATGGCCGTGCCATGATGTTCGACCCGAGCGGCTCATTCCTGTTCTGTGCCAACCAGCGCTCTGACTCCGTCACGGCTTTCCGTGTGGATCGTGAGACCGGCAAGCCTGTCTTCATGAACCACTTTACCGCCGTCGGCAGCCCGACGACGTTTGCCTTCATGGTGGCGGATTCCTGAGAGGTCTCTTCCCTCGTGGAGTAGAAAAGGCGCCTGTTTGTGGCGCCTTTTCTTTTGGTAGTGTCAGTCTTTCTGGAAGAGGGCGATGTAATTGATGCTGGTATCGTGGCTCTCCTGCCAGTGTGGCGGCCGGAAGGACAGCCCCTTGAGGTCCAGCAGGCGTAGCCCGACCTGCCGGGCCATGCTGTCCAGTTCTGTCGGACGGATGAATTTTTTCCAGTCATGGGTACCGACAGGGAGAAGGCGCAGCACATATTCCGCCCCCAGCTTGGCCATGAGGAATGAGCGCAGACTGCGGTCCATGGTGGAAATGGCGACATACCCGCCCGGCTTTGCCAGGCCTGATAGCAGGGAGAGAAAGACTTGCGGGTCCCGTACATGTTCAATGATCTCCAGGGCAGAGATCACGTCAAATTGCCGACCTTCCTCAAGAAGGGTTTCGGCACTGCTGCATAGGTAGTGCAGGGGGGCGGCCTGCGGCGGCAGGGGGTGAAGGGCGACGTGTGCCCGGGCGGCCTGTATGCCGTCTTCGCTGGCATCAACGCCCAGAGTATCAAAACCAAGCGTGGCGAAGCGCTCACTCGCCAGTCCGGCACCGCAGCCAATATCCAGCAGGGTTGGCAGTTCGGGGAGATGGAAAAGCGAGGCAGGCAGATGCCGGACAATCCAGGAGGTGCGCAGAGGGTTCATGGCATGGAGCGGGGCCATGGGTCCTTTCGGGTTCCACCAGTCTTTGGCCAGTGCACTGAACTGAATTATTTCATCATTGATAACAGATGATGTTCCGTTACCTGCTCCGTTGGATGATGATGGTGATGAAACAGACATTCTTGGCGGTCCTCCCGGCTTTCATGGTGCTTTTCTGCCATGTTGTGGCTAGACGCGAAAGGGCAGGAGAGCTATGTGGAACGGATATTTATGTGATGCTAGCCTTATTGTTGGAGCTTTCTCCCCGATGTCCATACACGACTGTTCGGATGATGTAACACGGTCTGCGCCCCGCACGGTCGTGATGAAATTTGGCGGGACGTCCGTCAAGGATCTGGAGCGCATCCGCATCGTGGCTGAGAAGGTCCGGAAGGAGAGAGCCAGAGGACAGCGCATTGCGGTTGTCGTCTCTGCCATGTCGGGCGTGACCAACCAGATGGTGGATTATTGCCGCTCGCTGGATGCACAGGCTGATCCGGCGGAATATGACGCTGTTGTGGCGTCTGGCGAGCAGGTGACGAGCGGTCTGCTTGCCATTGCTTTGGGGGCGCTGGGTGTGCCGGCCCGTTCTTTCCAGGGGTGGCAGATTCCCTTGCTGACGGATGAAGCCCATGGCTGCGCCGCCATCGAGGATGTAGATGGGCGTGCCCTGCGGGAATGCATGGATGAAGGTATCGTGCCCGTGATCGCCGGGTTCCAGGGGGTGGATGCCAGAGGCCGTATTGCAACACTGGGCCGTGGTGGCTCCGATACGTCCGCCGTTGCGCTGGCGGCTGCCATCAGGGCGGACCAGTGTGACATCTATACGGATGTGGATGGCATTTACACGACCGACCCAAGGATTGTTAAGCAGGCCCGCCGTCTCGAGCGGATCACTTATGAGGAAATGCTGGAGCTGGCATCCGTAGGTGCCAAGGTTCTCCAGACCCGCAGCGTGGGGCTGGCCATGCGGGAAAAGGTGCATGTGCGTGTCCTGTCCTCTTTTGTGGAGACGGATGACAGCAGCGGAACCATTGTAGTGGATGAGGACGAAAGCGTGGAAAAGAAGCTGGTGACCGGTATTGCGTATTCCATGGATGATGCGAAGATCACCATCCGACAGGTACCTGACGAGCCGGGCATTGCGGCAAGAATCTTCGAACCTCTTTCCGCTGCAGGGCTGAATGTGGACATGATCGTCCAGAGCATCGGTGCGGATCGCAGCACGAACATGACTTTCACGGTCAGCAAGGGGGATGAGAGCCGGGCCTGCCAGATTTTGGAGGCAATGCGTGCCGAGATCGGTTTTGGCGGGTTGAGCACATCCCAGAATGTCGTGAAGATCAGCGTGGTCGGCGTGGGGATGCGGTCCAATACGGGCGTGGCCACCACCATGTTCCGGACACTCGCTGAGAAAGGGATCAACATTCAGGTCATTTCCACCAGCGAGATCAAGATTTCCGTTCTGATCGATGCAGAATATATGGAGCTGGCCATGCGGGCGCTGCACACCGCCTATGGGCTTGATGCCTCCGAGGGAGCACAGGCATGAGCGGGGAAGCAAACGCACGCGAGACGCTGGACCAGCTCTGGAAACCGGGATGTGATTTCCTGGGCAGTCGGTATGCCATTCTGGGCGGGGCCATGTCCTGGGTCAGTGAACGGAATCTGGTATCGGCCATTTCCAACGCAGGCGGCTTTGGTGTGATTGCCTGCGGTGCGATGGAGCCAGAGCGGCTTGAGGAAGAGATCGTTGCCACGCAGGCGCTGACAGACAAGCCTTTTGGCGTCAATCTCATCACCATGCATCCGAAGCTGGATGCGCTGGTGGATGTCTGTCTGGCCCACAAGGTGACCCACGTCGTGCTGGCTGGTGGTGTTCCGACCGGTGCGACCATCCGCCGGGTGCGGGATGGCGGCGCCAGGGTCATGGGGTTTGCTCCGGCGCTGGCTCTGGGCAAGCGGCTCGTGAAGCTGGGGATTGAGGCTCTGGTCATTGAGGGATCCGAGGCGGGCGGTCATGTCGGCCCGGTTTCCCTGAATGTTCTGGCGCAGGAAATCCTGCCCAACATCACGGAAGTGCCCGTTTTCGTTGCGGGTGGCCTTGGCCGTGGTGATGCCGTCCTGTCCTATCTGGAGCAGGGGGCAGCCGGTGGCCAGTTCGGGACAGTGTTTGCAGCCTCCCGGGAAAGCATCGCCCATGAGCGTTTCAAGGAGGCCTTCCGTCGGGGTAATGCCCGTGATGCCGTGATGTCCGTGCAGCTGGATGAGCGCTTTCCTGTCATTCCCGTGCGTGGCTTGGCCAATGCAGCTACGCGCCATTTCATGACCCATCAGGCGGATGTGATCGAGCGTTTCCGCAAAGGAGAGATCGAGCGGGAAGCTGCCCAGCTGGAAATCGAACATTTCTGGGCTGGGGCTCTGCGCCGGGCCGTCATTGAAGGTGACGTGGAAAACGGATCCATGATGGCCGGGCAGTCTGTCGGCATGGTCAAGGAGATCCGCCCGGTAGCGGATATCATCACCACGCTGGTGGATCAGGCTGTAGAAGCCCTCCAGAAGCGTGAGAAGCGCCTCCATGCGGCGGTTGCACGGTAACGGCAGGATACTGGACAGACAGCGCTGTGTTCGGACTGGAGCTCTGGTCAGATGAGGAAGAGGGGTGACGTGATGGACGATAAAGCAGGGCAGAATATGGCCGGTCAGTCATCGGCCACTCTGGGAGCTCGCCTGATGGCCCGACGCAAGGAGTTGGGCTGGAGGCTTGAGGATGTCGAGGCTTACCTGAAGGTAAGGCTCGCAACACTTCAGGCCATTGAAGGCGGGCGTTATGCCGAGCTGCCAGACAAGGTCTATGCCCTTGGTTTCATCAAGAGCTATGCCCGTCTCCTGGGGATGGAGAGCGAGGAGTTCATGCAGCAGGCCAGGCAGGAGCTGTCGTCTCTTGCGCCGCCACGTCAGAGCGTCCATCTGGTTCTTCCCGGCCCCCAGGAAGGACGTTCAGCCGGTCTCTGGGTGTTGTTGGCTGTTGGTCTGGTGGTGATCGCCGGGGGATATGCCGGGTGGTATCACTTCTCTTCCCATGGGCAGCTGGCTTCGTCCGTTCTGCCGTCCCATCTGGCAGAGACTGGTGAAACGCCAGCGGCTGCGGTACCGCCTGTTGCCACACAGCCGACTGTTCCGTCTCCAGCAGCCGGGCAGTCTGCCACGGCGCAGCCCACAGCACCGGTTCTGTCTTCTGGTGCCCAAGGGGCGGCCACGGGGGCAGGGGATACTCCGAAAGATACGCCTGATCTGCCGCCAGCGCCGGAGGCTGTTTCTCCTGCTGCTACGGCCATGCCTTCTACTGTTGATGCAGCGGGTAATGAGGTGCCCCGCAATGAGGGTGATCACCAGGCCGGTTCGTCTTCTGGTGACAGTGTGACGGGGAATGCCCCGTCTGCCATGGAGACATCGAAGGCCCAGTCCCCGCAGCCGACGCCAGCGCAGCAGGCTCCTGCTCCGAGTCAGGAAGCAGCTGACAGAGTTGCAATACTGGCCCGGGAAGACAGCTGGGTGCAGGTTACGGATGCCTCTGGCAAGGTTCTGCTGGTTCGTGTGCTGAAGAAGGGAGAGAGCTGGCAGGGGACTGCTGGTGAAACCTATCGTGTGACGAGCGGCAATGCCGGGGGTGTTGTTTTTCAGGCGGGGAATGTTGTAAGCGCTCCCCTAGGGCTGCGTGGCAGGGTTGTCCGTAACGTGACGGTCGATGCAGCATCTGTGGAGCAGGGCCATTATGGTTACGGTTCCCTGGCCACCGGGGCCGGTGAGGTGCCGGGACCGGCGGACAAGCGCAGCCAATAAAATTCTGTGACCGTCCATGAGGCGGTCACGTTTATCATGGGTCAGTCCAGTCAGGACCCGGAGAGGTTATTGATGAGCAGTTTACGTCCCTATCAGCATATTGAACGCCGTAAATCACGGAAGATCTATGTTGGTAATGTTGCCGTTGGTGGCGATGCACCTGTTTCGGTGCAGACCATGACCAACACGCTGACAACGGATATCGAAGGAACGATTGCTCAGATCCGCAAGGCCGAAATGGCCGGTGTGGATATCGTCCGTGTATCCTGTCCCGATGAGGCCAGCACGAAGGCCCTGAAAACCATTGTGGAAGAAGTCAATGCGCCGATCGTGGCGGACATTCACTTCCATTACAAACGGGCTATCGAGGCAGCGGCGGCCGGTGCGGCCTGCCTGCGCATCAATCCGGGTAACATTGGCAGTGCCGATCGTGTGCGTGAGGTCGTCAAGGCAGCGCGTGATCATGGCTGCTCCATCCGTATTGGCGTCAATGCTGGGTCTCTGGAGCGGCATCTGCTGGAGAAATATGGCGAGCCGAAGCCGGAAGCACTGGTGGAAAGTGCGCTGGAACATGCGAAGATTCTGGAAGATCATGACTTCCATGAATTCAAGATAAGCGTGAAGGCTTCTGACGTTTTCATGGCCGTGGCGGCCTACAAGCAGCTGGCAGAATGCTGTGACCATCCGCTGCATATCGGCATTACGGAGGCTGGCTCCAAGCGGGCGGGGACGGTGAAGTCTGCCCTCGGGCTGGGCAATCTGCTCTGGGCTGGTGTAGGTGACACGATGCGCGTTTCCCTCTCTGCTCCTCCAGAAGAAGAGGTGCTGGTGGGCTGGGACATTCTCAAATCGCTCGGCCTGCGTCACCGTGGTGTGAAGATCATTTCCTGTCCGTCCTGTGCCCGTCAGGGTTTCAATGTGGTGGATACGGTCCAGACGCTGGAGGACCGTCTTCAGCACATCAAGACACCGCTGACACTTTCCATCATCGGTTGTGTGGTTAACGGGCCTGGTGAGGCGCTGATGACGGACATCGGTGTGACAGGTGGCGGGTCTGGTCGGCACATGGTCTATGCAGCGGGCAAGCAGGACCATACCATGCCGGCTGAGAACATGATCGACCATATCGTGGAGCTGGTGGAAGCCCGTGTGGCTGCCATTGAGGCCGGAACGGCCGAGAAGGCAGCGCACTGATGGCACGGTTTCAGCCGCCACGGGGGACGAGGGATCTGCTGGGCGAGGAGATGCGTCGCCACCAGCATGTTGTTGGTACGGGCAGGACGGTCTTCCGCCGTTATGGTTTCAGCCAGTGGGCCACCCCCATTTTTGAGGACACCCATGTTTTTGCCCGCTCTCTGGGGGAAAGCTCGGATGTTGTTTCCAAGGAAATGTATACGTTCGAGGATCGGGGAGGGGAGAGTCTGACCCTGCGTCCGGAGGGAACGGCGGGTGTGGCTCGTGCGCTGGTTTCCAATGCGCTGACACAGGCCCTGCCACAGAAGATTTTCTATACGGGCCCAATGTTCCGCTATGAACGGCCGCAGAAAGGGCGCTTCCGTCAGTTCCATCAGATCGGTGCGGAGCTGATCGGTGCGGAAAGTGCCTTCCGTGATGCCGAGATCATCGCCATGGCCCGGGACTTTCTGGTCTCGCTTGGTCTGGCGGATGATCTGCGTCTGGAGCTGAACACGCTGGGTGACAAGGCCAGCCGCATGGCATGGCGGGAGGCTCTGGTGGCCTATTTCCGCCAGCATGAGGATCGCCTTTCCGAGGACAGCCGGTCACGGCTTGAAATCAACCCGCTGCGGATTCTGGACAGCAAGGCAGAGCAGGACAGGGCCCTTCTGGCCGATGCACCAGCTTTTGATGACTATCTCAATGAGGAATCCCGTACATTCTGGGAGGAGCTGAAGGCTGGTCTGGAGGCTTTCGGCGTCTCTTTCGTGGAGAATCCCCGAATTGTTCGTGGGCTGGATTACTACAGCCATACCGTATTCGAGTTTGTTACGGACAAGCTTGGTGCGCAGGGGACCGTTCTGGCCGGTGGCCGGTATGAGGGGCTGGTTGAAGAAATGGGCGGCCCTGCCGTGCCCTGCATCGGCTGGGCCGCTGGTGTTGAACGTCTCGCCGCTCTGATTGATGCTCCGGCTGAGGAGGTCAGTGATGTGGCCATCCTGCCGATGGGGGAAGCTGCCCTGCTCAAGGCCGCTTCCATTTCCCGGGCGTTGCGGGATGGTGGTCTGGCTGTCTCGATCGAGACACGGGGCAACATGAAGAAACGCATGGACCGTGTTGTGCAGTCCGGGGCGACACATGCGCTCTTCCTGGGGGATGATGATCTGGCACGGGATGTCGTGCAGCTGCGTCATCTGGCATCACGGGAACAGGAAGAAGTGCCCGTGACGGACATCCTTGTTATCCTGGAGCGTGCCCGAGCCTCATGAGTGCGGCTATGGAGCATAAGCTGGAGCAGATCATTGCCCGCTTTGAGGAAATGCAGGCAATGATGGCCTCCGGTGAGGCCAGTGGAGACGAGTTTGCCCGTCTTTCCCGGGACTATGCTGCCATGGAAAAACCTGTGGCAGCCATCCGGGCGTGGCAGGCTGCTCAGAAGCGTCAGAAAGAGGCGCAGGCTCTGGTGCAGGACCCGGAGATGAAGGAGCTTGCCCAGCTTGAGCTGGAAGAGGTCGAGGCCGTGATGCCCGCTCTGGAGCAGGCCATGCAGCTGGCGCTTCTGCCTCGGGATGATGCTGATGAACGGAGCGCCATTCTGGAGGTCCGCCCCGCTGCCGGTGGGGATGAAGCAGCGCTGTTTGCGGCAGAACTCTTCGAGGCCTATCGTCGGTTTGCCGAGAGCAATGGCTGGCGTTTCGAGGTCATGTCCCTGACGGAAAGTGAGCTTTCTGGCATCCGGGAAGGCATGGCCACCATTACAGGGCGAGGCGTGTTTGCCCGTTTCAAATATGAGTCCGGCGTGCATCGTGTCCAGCGTGTCCCGGCGACAGAAAGCCAGGGACGCATCCATACATCTACCGTTACCGTTGCTGTGCTGCCGGAAGCGGAAGAGGTTGATGTGCAGGTAAATGAAGAAGACCTGCGGATTGATGTGTTCCGGGCCTCCGGTGCAGGGGGACAGCATGTGAACAAGACGGAGAGTGCTGTCCGTATCACGCATCTGCCGACAGGTGTTGTCGTGGCCATGCAGGAAGAAAAAAGTCAGCACCGCAACAAGGCCAAGGCCATGCAGATTCTGCGGGCCCGCCTGTATGAGGCGGAACGGCAGAAGGCGCATGACAGCAGGGCAGCCGACCGTAGATCCCAGGTTGGTACAGGAGACCGGTCTGAACGGATAAGAACCTACAACTTCCCCCAGGGGCGGGTGACAGATCACCGCATCAATCTTACTCTGTACAAGATTGATCAGGTCATGGGTGGCGAGTTTGACGAGATTGTCAGCGCCCTGACCCACCATGAGCAGATGGCCCTGCTGGCGGCGGAAATCGGCAGTTCCTGACAAGTCCCCTGGGCAGGGTGATCAGCTGTTGGAGGAGAGGCAGCGGGAGGAGTTGCCGTTGTGGTGATCGGTAGCAGCCGGATCGTTTTCATCCATCAGGAAGAAATCTCGGAAATTTTCGCTACCCACGGCTTCGAAATAATGGCCGTCCGGATTATGGAGGACACCATCTCCGCTCACGTCCCGTGTTTCGGCCTTGCCATCATGCATGACGGTAACGGTGCCGCAAAGAGTATAGGGAATATCAACACGGCCCAGAGGCAGAGGGATCACGGCACTATCATCAGCATGGGCGAGGTCAAGGTGGAATATCGCTGCCAGATGACCATTGAGATAGAGGCGTGTCGACTCTGACACCTCATCGGGCGCACGTCCGTCATGAACGGTGAAACTGCCCCCCGTTGGTCCATCCGGCATGGGCCCGACAGTTTCACCCTTTGCGGCTGGCAGCATCAGGATGCCGAGGCAGAGTGAAACAGGCAGGGAGCGCAGGAAACGGGCTATGGTCATCGTCTGGTTTTCCTGGATGATGGGAGGCAACAGGTCAGGGAATGAAATTCATGCGTAAAATAGACCTTTTGCAGCAGGCCGGGGAGAGGCTTTTTCAGGCCGGGATTGAAGAGGCAGCATTCGAGGCTCGCTTGCTGCTCTGCTGGGCCTGCGGGTGGACCCGGATGGAGCTGATGCAGCATGACGGGATTCCGGCCGAGGGTGTGGACCGCTTCCAGCGTGCCATTCAGCGCCGCAGCCAGCGGGAGCCGGTTGCCTTCATTACCGGGGAGCAGGGCTTCTGGACACTGGATTTTCACGTCTCACCGGAGACATTGATCCCCCGGGGCGATAGTGAGACCCTGCTGGAAGCGCTGCTGGACCATAAGCCGGATCGTCAGTCTGTCAGATCCATTCTGGACCTTGGAACGGGCACAGGCTGCCTGCTTCTGTCTGCTCTGAGTGAATATCCACGAGCCTGGGGGTTGGGTGTGGATATTGCTCCCGCCGCCGCCGCCCTTGCCCGACGGAATGCAGGCCGCAATGGCCTGTCGGACCGGGTGGCTTTTATGGCGGGAGACTGGGCTGCTGCGGTGGGAGGGCGTTTTGATGTCGTGTTGTCCAATCCTCCCTATATTGAACATGCGGACATGGCCCATCTGATGCCTGATGTTGCGGCATATGAACCGCATCGGGCTCTGGATGGGGGAGATGATGGCTTGGTGGCCTATCGCATCCTGTGCCGGAGCCTGCCACATCTGCTTATGCCGAACGGGTGTGCCGTGCTGGAGCTGGGGATGGGACAGGCAGATGCTGTCACAGAACTGGCCGAGGCGGAAGGACTTGCGGTGCTGGAGTGCCGGAAGGACCTGGGAGGTGTGGAGCGTGCCCTGGTGCTTGCCTTTTCTTAGGAAAGCAGTTGGCTTATGGGCTGATGCCTGATAGATTGCCGCAGGAAGATACAGGGGATGGACAGCGTTACGGTGATGGCTGTCGGTCAGGCGGTAAAGTGTCGTTTCCTCTGGGAGTGATGTTTCTTCGGACAATATGGGAAGAAACGGCAGATTGGCTGCTGAAGGCGCCATTGTGACAAGATTGCAGGTTTGAAAATATGAAGCGAATGAGGAACCGTCATCATCGTTCAGGCGGCGGTGGAGGAGCATCCCGTGGCAATAATGGTCAGATTCCTCTGAACCGGAACCATGTTTTTGAGAGCAACGGGCCTGATCTGCGCATTCGTGGCACTGCCCAGCAGCTGTTCGAAAAATATCTTCAGCTGGGTCGTGATGCCACCGGTACCGGGGACCGGGTGCAGGCGGAAGCCTATTTCCAGCATGCCGAGCATTATTTCCGTATGCTCAATGCCATGAATCAGGCAGCTCAGGCGGCCCAGCAGGAGCGTGCCGAACGGCAGCGCAATTATGAGCAGACACGTCAGGAGCGCCGGGAACGTCAGGAGCATGAGGACGAGGCGGCAGCTCCGGCCCCGGCGAGTGAGCGTCGTCCGTCCGAGCGTCGTCGTCGTGCTGAAAAGCGTGATGAAGAGGCCGAGCAGGACAGCGAGGACTGAGGCCACTTTCCCGACCGTACGGCACCAAGAGAGGGCGGGTTGGCTCAGGTCAACCTGCTTTCTTTTTATGAGGCTGTCAGTGTTCTGAAATTATGGGGAAGATACCTGCCAGCACCAGATGCACGGCATCCGCAACGGCTCATTCAACAAATTTTCAGGGGATGGGAGAAGGGAAGATGGTAGCGGCGGACGGATTTGAACCGCCGACCAAGGGATTATGATTCCCCTGCTCTACCGCTGAGCTACGCCGCCATCATGTCCTTCAGGAGGCATCTGCCTTCCGATGAAGGTGCTTTTATGGCAGGCAGATGAGGAAGTCAACAGGGAGGTGGGCTATCATCATGTTTTTTTGTTCTTTTCTATTCACTTCCTGAGGCGAGGCTGTCATTTTTCGCTGACAGCCTGTTACACCTTCAGTCAGAGGGCTTTTCCTTTTGTCCCAGCATTTCACAAACATCCTCTTTGCGTTCAGCAATGCGCTTTCCTGGTTGCCACCTGCGATCGTATCGATCCTGATGCTCGTGATCGTTGGTCTGACAGCGTTTTATGCCGGACATGGGGCGAGTGCGCTGATCCTGCGTATTCCTGGTACACGCAGCGGGGCGATGATCCGCAACACCGTCAGCGTGTTGCGTCGGCCCATGCAGGTCATGGTTACATTGCTGGTCCTTCTGGCAGCGCTGCCAGCGGCCACGGGCTTTTCATATGAGGAGGAGCAGAATCTCAGGCTGTTCTTTTTCTTTCTGCTGATTCTGGTTTTCGGCTTTTCTCTCATCAGCATGTTCCGCCTGATGTCAGAGGCATATCTGAATCGTCTGGCACGGTTGGATTATGCGGATGACATCATGGCCCGTGCTCATCAGACACAGATCAAGGTGCTGCGGCGGCTTGGAGAGATTCTCATTGGCCTTGTGACGGTTGCTTCGGCCCTGATGCTTTTTCCGTCTGTCAAACAGTATGGTGTGTCCCTTTTTGCTTCTGCCGGAGCGGCCTCGCTGATTGTCGGTCTCTCGGCGCGGGGACTTCTGACGAACCTGATAGCGGGGGTGCAGATCGCCATCACCCAGCCCATCCGGATGGAGGATCTGGTCGTCATCAATGGTGACTGGTGTTGGGTGGAGGAAATCACGGCAACGTATGTCGTGCTGCGTGTCTGGGACTGGCGACGCCATATCGTGCCCATTTCCTATTTTCTTGAAAATCGCTTTGAAAATTGGACGCACAACTCGGCCGCCATAACCGGCGTCGTGTTTCTCTGGCTTGATTATGATGCCCCAATGGATGAAATCCGGGATATGCTGAGGGAGATCGTGCGAAGCTGCCCGCTCTGGGATGGCAAGGTGTTCGATGCCCAAGTGTCGGACTGCACAGATCAGGCCATGTCGGTCCGTATCATTGCCAGTGCCCGCAATGCCATGCAGAGCTGGGATCTGCGTTGTGACATTCGGGAAAAAGCCATTGCCCGCATCCGGGCGGAGTTCCCGCAGGCGTTGCCACGGCGGCGTGTTGCGTTCGTTTCGCCGGAAACAGGGGCAAAACTGGATGTGACAGACCCGGATACCCTTTTGTCTCCTCCAGTACATCGCCCGCCACCGGGCAGTTACATGGGGCCCGGTAGCAGGGCCGATGGGCGCAGATAGTGTGGCGAAGGAGGGTCCCCCATCAGTCTCGGGCAAGTCAGGACTGATGGGGGCGGTATTATTCTGCTGAGGCTGACGGATTGGCCATGCGGGAGTTGTGATACCCGTAGAAGCGATAGGTCAGCGCACCGATCAGGAAGTAGGTGACCAGCAGAATGACGGGAACAGGATTGCCGCCCAGCAGGGCGTGGATCATGTTGAAGATCAGTGGCAGGATCATGATCAGGCAGAAAATGATCCCCAGAACAGGCGTAAGGCCAATCCAGAATCCCCGGATACGGATTCCTCCCAGTGGCACGCTGAAGGGGCGCCGGGTATCGGCAGCATAATTGCGCTGCCAGATGACCGTAAAGCAGACCATGGCGAAGGCCAGTGCTGTCCCGAGGGAAACGAGATCGCTGATGATGTCGATGGGCAGGGTGGCTGTCATCAGGGCAATGATGGTCCCCATGATGAATGTCCCACGGGCTGGTGTGCGGTAGCGCTTGTGGATCCTGCTAAAGACGGACGGGATGAGCCCGTCCCGCCCGGTGGTCAGCAGGATGCGGGACTGACCATACATCAGGCCCAGCAGGACGGAGGAAAGGCCGATGGTGGCGCCGCCATTCACCAGCAGGGCCAGCCACGGTTTGCCCATGGCCTGTGTGGCAACGGCCAGGGGGTCAGCCACATTCAGCTTGCTGTAGGGCACGATTCCCAGCAGTACGGCTGCTACGGCAACATAGATCAGCGTGCAGATCAGCAGGCTGCCAATGATGCCGATGGGAATGTCACGTGTTGGATTGCGGGCCTCTGATGAAGCAGTGGAAACGGCTTCGAACCCTCCATAGGCAAAGAATATGATGGAGGCTGCCCGGAAGATGCCAGCCACACCAAAGTGGAAATGGGCCTGGGCCGGTGGAATGAAGGGGAACCAGTTGGCCGGGGTGATGTAACTGACACCGATGATGAGGAAGAGGAACAGGACACCAATTTTCAGGGCGACAACGAGAGAGTTGAAGCGGGCGGATTCTTCAACACCACGTGCCAGCAGGGCGGTTACCAGCAACACGGAGATGAAGCCGATCAGGTCCAGCCGGAATCCGGCTGTCAGCGCTGTTCCTTCGGAGCCGGGCACCGGCTGAAGGCTTGTCTGTGTCAGCCAGACTGGCAGATGGATGTTGAAAATGCCCAGCAGGGAGTTCATGTAGCCCGAAAGACCAGCCGCTACAGCGGTGCAGGATATGCCGTATTCAAGCAGCATCAGCCAGCTGACATTCCATGCTGCCCGTTCTCCCATGGAGATGTAGGCATAGGAGTAGGAGGAGCCGGATACCGGGAAGGTGGAAGAGAGCTCCCCATAACAGAAAGCCGTGAAGAGACAGGCTGCCGCCGCTACAAGGAAGGAGAGCAGCACGGCAGGTCCGGCATATTCAGCCGCCGCCGTACCCGTCATGACATAGACGCCCGCCCCAACGGTCGTTCCGACCCCCATGAGCAGAAGCTGCGTGGCTGTCAGACTTCTTTTGAGCGTGACGGAATCATTTTCTGCCGTGATCTGGCTCATGGTCTTGCGCCGTGGATCACGACGCCTGGCGGAGGAGGAGGAACGTTTACGCATAAAGAGGGTGGATCATCCAGAAATAGACAGCGGACTTGATGGATGGGCAGGTTGCCCCTGCGGCCATCCTCGCCTCGTAATCGGAAATGGAAACCATGCAGCAGCCTGCGCCCTTCAGGATGGAGGCTGCTTCATGGTCGAGTTATGCCGTCCATAGAACAGATAGGTCGCAAAACCCAGCCCTGTATAGAGGATGAAGAAGGCCAGCGGGATGATGTTACCCTGCAGGGTGACGTGCAGTATGTTCAGCCCCAGGGGGACAATCATGCAGAGGCAGAAGAAAATGCCCAGCATGGGCGTGATGCCCAGCCAGACCCCCCGGATGCGGATTCCTCCGAGTGGCACCTGGAAGGGCCGGTGTGTCTCCGGTGCCCTGTTGCGTTGCCAGATGACAGTGAAGCAGACGATGCTGAAGGCCAGTGTGGTGCCAATGCAGAGCAGATCCCCCAGCAGTGCGATGGGCATGGTGGCGCTCATCAGCCCCAGGATGAGGCCCAGCAGCAGCGTGGCCAGCCATGGTGTCCTGAAGCGTGGATGCACGACGCTGAAGATGCCCGGTAGAAGTCCGTCATGGCTGATGGCGTGGACCATGCGGGAAATTGCATAAAGCAGACCGATAAGAACGGAGAACAGCCCGACCGTGGCCCCTGCATTGATGAGAAAGGCCATCCACGGCTGATTCATGAGGCCCGTTGCGATGGCCAGAGGGTCTGGCACATCCAGCATCTGATAGGGCGCAATGCCCAGCAGTACGGCCGCCACGGTGACATAAACCAACGTACAGATGATGAGACTGCCGATGATGCCTATGGGCACATCCCTGGTGGGGTTGCGGGCTTCTGCCGCTGCGGTGGAGACGGTTTCGAAACCACCATAGGCAAAGAAGATGATCGAGGCAGCCCGGAAGATGCCAGCCACGCCGAAATGGAAATTCCCTTCCGAAGGCGGGATGAATGGGTGCCAGTAGGCAGGATGGAGATAGAACAGGCCCACCCCGACAAACAGTGCCAGCACGCCGATCTTGATGCTGACGAAGGCCGTGTTGAACCGTGCTGCGACCTCAATCCCACGGGTCAGGACCAGGCTGATGAACAGCATGACAACCAGGCCGATCAGGTTGAAGCTGGGATGAAAGGCCAGCAGGCCGGTACTTGAATGAGGGATGGACTGAAAGGTTGTCTGGGAAATGACAGCCGGAAGATGGATGCCGAACCCACTGAGCAGGGATGTCAGGTAGCCCGAAAAGCCGGCCGCCACGGCGGTACCGGCAATGCCATATTCCAGTATGAGCAGCCAGCCGGTCACCCATGCCATTTTCTCGCCCATGGAGAGATAGGCATAAGCATAGGCTGACCCGGAGACAGGGAAGGTGGAGGCCAGCTCCCCATAACAGAGTGCCGTGAACAGGCACGCCGCAGCGGCAATCAGGAAAGAGAGAAGGACGGAAGGCCCGGCATACTCTGCTGCCGCCGTCCCCGTGATGACGTACACGCCCGCTCCAATGGCGGTCCCCACGCCCATGAGCAGGAGCTGCGTGGCGCCAAGGCTGCGCTTGAAGTTATGCTGTTCACCAGCGGACTGTATCTGGGAGAGGGTCTTGCGGCGCGCCTTGTTCATGGCGTGGTCAGCTGGGGCATGAGTGTCACGATTCCTGCATAACGGGGCTGGAACGGTATGATACCGGAATGTTTTTATTCATGACTCCTTGGAAAGCCTTTGTAAATTATGCTTGCGGAGTTTTTCTGTGCTCAGGGGTGAAAATGGAGAAGGCAGGCGCTGCCAAGGCCTGCAAGGATGCAGTAAATGCCGAATCCTGTCAGGGTGTGCCGGTTGTCATCATGGAAGAAGCGCAGCAGGAGCCGGGAGCAGATGAGGGCCGTTACGCCAGCCACGACAGCGCCAATGAGGGACTGCGTGATCATGCTGCTGGAGAGATGGACATGGCGGAGCTGCCAGGCCTCTTTGGCCGTGGCTGCCAGAATGATCGGCTGGGCCATGAGCAGGGAAAAGCGTGTCGCTGTCAGATGGTCCAGTCCCCGCATCAGCCCACCATTAATGGTGGCACCGGAGCGTGATAGCCCGGGGAACAGGGCTAGACATTGCCAGAGGCCGATGATGAGGGCATCTTTCCAGGAGAGTTCCTGTGTCTGGTAGGCATTGTCCTGTTCATGCCGGAGGGCCCGGCGGCGCATGATCTCCGTCAGGATGAGCAGCAGGCCGTTGAGGGTCAGGAATCCTGCCACCATGAGCGGATTGGCAAAAACGAGCCGCAGGTGATGCTCAAACAGTCCGCCCATGATGACGGCTGGTATTGTGGCCACGACAAGCAGGCTGCACAGGTGGATCGCCTTGTTGCGGGTTCTGGCTGTCCTGCGGGGGGAGAAGAGGCCGAGCAGGATAGCCCGCCAGTCCCCCCAGAAGACATGCGCCAGAGCCACCAGCGTGCCGACATGCAGCATGGTCAGAAAGGGCAGGAAGGTCGGGCTGTGTTCATCCAGCGACCAGTGAAGGATTCCGGGCAGAAGGACGGCATGGCCAAGGCTGCTGACAGGGAAGGGTTCCGTGATGCCCTGGATGATGGCGAGGATGAAGGCCTGGAGATCTGTCATGCGGAACCATGGTCTGTCTGGAGGTGGGGGAGATTGAGGAAAAGCCGTGACGGATGCTGGTGGGAAAGTCCCATCTATGGTAGCAGTAACGTTCTGTTGTTTTTCATGAAATCAGCTTCTCCGGTCGCAAGGCTAGCAGACTGGGGCGTGAATTTCGAGGTATCTATGTGGGCGATCCTTAAAGGGCGTGGCGGAGCATTCATTGCCAGCAGCTGTGTTCTTCTGGCAGCCGGCGGGTTCGTTGCCTATGGGCTGGGCCTGCTGGAGGGGCCGGATCGCCACATGACAGGCTATCATGCGACATTCAGTTCCGCGAATGGTCTGGATGAGGGGGCTGACGTGGACCTTGGCGGTGTAACCGTGGGGCGTGTGCGTTCCATCACGCTGAATCCGGAAACCGCCATCGTGGACGTGCAGTTTGCCGTACGGGATGATCTGAAGCTCCCGCAGGATACGGCTGTGGCCATTGCGGCACCGACCATTGGCGGGGACAATGCCCTTCAGCTGCTGCCCGGCAAGGCAGGGCAGACATTGCCGGCTGGTGCCACCATTCTGGATGCCCACCCCCTGCTGTCTCTGGAGCAGCAGATCAGCAATTACATATTTGGTGCGGGCAGGCTTTAGGCTGTGTTTTCCCGCCGGGCGGCAAAGGACCGGCGGGGTCTGTCCCGGTTGTTGCCTGCCTCAGTCGTTGGTCGGGTAGGACGCCAGCAGGCGCCGCTGCTTCAGCCAGGAGCGGAGCATCCCCAGAATGCCGGAACTTTTCCAGCCTTCTTTCTTTTTTGCAGCACCGATGAGGAAGGCCTGCCGGTAATGGTAGATCTGGGTGCGGTAGGCTTCTATCAGAGTCGTGCGCCGGTCCCAGATATGGATGGCCTCTGACCCGACCCCATTGATCTCGATGATCTGGAAGTCTTCCCCACGCTTCAGAGCTTCTGGTGAAGCCATCTTGAGGTCGATCCGGCCGAAATGGAAGTCCGGTATGTCCAGCATGATGGCGTTGATGCGTTCCGTGAGTGCCGGAGTGATGTCCGGCCTCCCATTCCGGAAGATGGACCCCTTGCAGTGATTTCCGGCAAAAACCAGTGACAGCGTTTCTCCGGCGGGCAGAATCTCGGTTTCACGGCCACTGATACGGGGCAGATAGAGCTGTGGCACCTGTCGCATCCGGGGGTCGGCCATGATGAGCTCCTTGAGTGTGGAGCGACCATTGCCGGTCAGGACAGGGGCCTCCTTGTAAGTGAGGGAGGTGATGCGGCCGACAGGCTCATCAGGATGACGGATATAGAAGATGCCTGCTTCCATCGGGTAGGTGATGAGCTGCTGCACCATCAGGGCCACACCCGCCGGGAAGAGTGGCAGCACCTCGTGGAGCATGGCCAGGGAGGTGATCAGCCTCACTCCCGTACCGTTACAGCCGATGTCAGGCTTGAGCACGACCGGGAAGTCGATCCCCATTTCCTTCATGGCGGCCAGCACATCCCGGGCTGCATCAGCTCCGTTATGAATGATCCGATACGGGGCAATGGCCTCTCGGGCCGTGGGGCCGGCCATGTCCAGAATGGAGCTTTTGCTCTCGCCACAGAGGCCACCTGTTTCGATACGGGGATTGGCAGCCGTGGAGATGCTGAGGTCTCCATGACGTAACCCCATGAGAATCCAGTAGATGACGATGGGGGTATAGAAAATGCTGTCGGGCCAGAACTCGAAGAGGGACAGCGTCTTGTGATGGGAGGAAGGTGCTGTCATGGACTATGTGTTCCTACGTTGCAGGTGGCTGATGAAACGTCCCATCAGGAAAATGCAGAGGATGAAGCCGATGATTCCCGCCCAGCGCCAGCCACCCTGATGCGCCAGAAGCCACCCGCCAACATGCAGTGCCAGCAGGAAGAGCAGGCTTGTCCAGACCAGCGTTGCGCCGATGGCCGTCAGGGCGAAGGCCAGAAAGGGCGCACGGAAGAAACCGCAGGCCGTATAGAGCGGCAGGCGGCTGCCTGGAACAAAGCGGGAAATGGCCACAACCCCTATGATGTTGCGGGAGAACCACCGTTTTGCCTGCTCCTCGCTGGGGAGGGTCAGGAAACGGCGCAGGAACGTCCATCGGCTTCCTGCCAGACCGAGGGCATAAAGGCCCATGTCACCCAGGGCCACCCCGGCATAAAGGCTGCCAAGTGCCAGAGGGATGGAAATCTGGTTTCCTTTGGACGCAATGGCCGCCAGGACGGTTGCAACATCTTCCAGGATAAAGGTACCAAGGATGACAGAAAAGGCTTTCAGCCAGACAGGCTGGGACGCCATGATAGCGCTGATACGGATCACAAAGAACGGTCCTGGCTGTGGTTGGCGGGACTGTGCCATGAAATGCGTCTGTCCGCAATCGGCAGTGCCGGGTATATCGGGGCGTTCCTTTGGATGATGAAGGGGAGATCAGGCGTGATGGGAAGTGGAATGATGAAGAGGCGTCATTTTCTGGCTGCCACGGCGGGAGGGTTGATGATGGGCGGTCTGCCTGCCTGGGCAGGTGGTCGGGCGGTGGCCTCTCGGGGGACGGCCGATTATGCAGCGTTCCTGGGAGGTGTGCGGCAGCAGGCCCTGTCGGCTGGTGTGCCGTCGGCTATTGTGGAGCAGTCCCTTGCGCTGGCTCAGGCCCCCAATCAGGAGGTTTTGCGGCTGGACCGGCACCAGCCGGAATTTACCCTGACATGGGCGCAGTACCGTGCACGTGTGATCTCGTCTGCCCGGGAAGAAAAAGGGCGGCAGGCCTGGCAGAGGGTGCGGGGGACACTGTCGCCTTTGGGGCAGACGCTGGGCTGTGATGACAACGCCATCATGGGCATATGGGGGCTGGAATCAGGGTTTGGAGAGCATCAGGGCCGTTTTAATGTCATCGAGGCCTTGGCCACTCTGGCCTTTGATGGCAGGCGGGCTGCCTTTTTCCGTAGCGAGCTGATCAAGGCCATGCAGATATTGGCTCAAGGGGTCATCAGTCCGGCCAGCATGCTGGGCAGCTATGCCGGTGCCATGGGGCAGCCTCAGTTCATGCCGAGTGCCTATCTGCGTTTTGCGGCGGATGGTGATGGTGATGGAAAGGCGAATATCTGGAGTTCCGAAGCGGATGTTTTTGCCTCCATTGCCAATTACCTGGGACGGTCGGGCTGGCGGCGTGGTGAACCCTGGGGAGAAGAGGTTGTGGTCCCGCTGGGGAGCAATGGGCAGTTCACGGCTCTGGCTGCCACGAAATCCCGCCATGCCCCCGTGCATCCTGTCAGCACGTGGCAGGCTATGGGGGTGAGGCCGGTCCAGTCTTCCGGGTTCCTGGCACCGCAGGCCACGGGCAGCCTGCTCCAGCCGGATGGACCTGGTGGACAGGCCTTCCTCGTTTATCATAATTTCCGTGCGATACGGGCCTACAATCCTTCCGATTATTATGCATTGGCGGTCGGGATTCTGGGCGATAGGATGACCCGATAATCACGCCGTCCGGCATGGTGCCGGGTGGCCCGCATGGCGGGCATCGCAGGTTTTTTCATGAAGGCCCCGCCGGTATGGCGGGCATGCAGTGCGGGGATTGACGTGCAGACAAGACGTTCTCTCATGGGGGGAGTTGCCGGTTTTACGGCATGTTCCCTGCTGGCATCATCACGGGCCGGGCAGGCCGCCGGGCTGCACAGGCAGGGGCGGGGGCGTCCGGCAGGGCAGGTGAAGGAAGCAGGTCCGGCCACCGATTCGGTCGTGGGGGATGCCGTGACTCCAATGGGCCCCATGCCGACCTCTGCCCGTTGGGCCTATATTCTCGACAGCACGACGGGGACGGTGTTGCTGAGTCGCAATGCGGAAGAGCGGATGCCGCCATCATCCCTTACCAAGATGATGACGGCCTATGTCGTTTTTGCTTTTCTGGCCTCCGGGCGTATCCGGCTGGAGCAGGAATTCCCTGTCAGCTCCAGGGCCTGGAAGATGGAAGGTTCCCGCATGTTTGTCCCGCTTGGCAGTTCTGTCAGCGTGGAGAATCTGATCCGTGGCATGCTCATCCAGTCCGGCAATGATGCCTGTGTCGTGCTGGCGGAGGGGATTGCGGGGTCTGAAGAGCGTTTCGTGGCCTTGATGAACGAGGCAGCCCAGCGCATTGGCTTACGCAACTCTCATTTTATGAACGTGACCGGTCTGCCGGATGCCAGCCATTACATGTGCGCTCAGGATGTGGCCATGCTGGCGCAGCATCTCATTCGTGATTTCCCCCGTTATTACGGGTTCTTCGGGGAGAAGGAATTCACCTTCAACCATATCCGTCAGGGGAACCGCAATGTGCTGGTCGACAAGGGGCTGGCTGATGGTCTGAAGACTGGCCATACCGATGCAGGGGGGTTTGGCCTGTGTGCCAGTTCAGAACGGAACGGCAACCGTGTCATTGTCGTCATCAATGGGACTGCCTCTACCAATGAGCGTGCTCATGAGGGTGAACGGCTGATGAGCTGGGCATTCTCCAGTTTTGAGACGGTTCAGTTGCTGCACAAGGGGCAGGTTGTGGAGCCGGCCGCTGCCGTGTGGAATGGGGAGCATCGCACGGTTGGTCTGGCTGTTGCGGAGGATGTCAGCCTGACCATCCCTGTCGGCTGGTCCTCGAAAGTGCAGATCAGCGTGGATTATCCGTCCCCCATTCCGGCACCGGTGGCAGCAGGGCAGAAGTCTGGTCATGTTTCCGTTGGCCTGCCAGGTCAGCCTAGGGTCTATTCACCACTTTATACGGTGTCCCCGGTCGGTGAGCTTGGCTTTGCAGGGCGGATCCTGTCACGGTTCGGTCATGCTCCGCAGTAAGACCGGGGGAGTGTTCATTACATTGGAAGGGGGGGAAGGTGCGGGCAAAAGCACGCAGCTGGCCCGCCTTTCCGAGCAGCTGGAAGGCGCTGGTTTCCCGGTTTTCCAGACGAGAGAGCCCGGTGGGACGCCAGCAGCCGAGGCGTTGCGGAACCTGCTCCTTTTTGGGGAGGAGAGTTTCTGCTGGCAGGCGGAGATCATGCTTCATATGGCGGCCCGGGCGGATCACCTCGCCAAGGCAATCCGACCGGCTCTGGCAGAAGGGAAAATCGTCCTCTGTGATCGGTTCCATGATTCCACATGGGCCTATCAAGGGTATGGAATCGGAGAGGGCCGGGCAGAGGTTCTGGAGTATATCCGCTCCCTGCGGCAGGTCGTGGGAGGAGAGCCTGATGTAACGTTATGGCTGGACCTGCCCTGCGAAGTGGCCCGTCAGCGTATTTCCCGGCGGGGTGGAAAGCTGGACCGGTACGAGGGACAGCAGATGCAGTTTCATCAGCGTGTGCGGGCTGGTTTTCAGGATATTGCCGAGAAGGATCCTGCCCGCATCCGGCGGGTTGATGCCAGCCAGTCGCTGGAAGAGGTGCAGGCGCACCTATACGCTCTCGTGCGGCAGCATATGGCTGGAGAGGGCGCTGCGTGAGGGGGCCTCCGCCTGAACCACGTCTGGCAGCCCATGTGTATGGGCATCAGGCAGCCATACAGCAGTTTGAAGAGTCTTTTGCGTCTGGCAGGCTGCATCATGCGTGGCTGATTTCTGGCCCGTCCGGTGTAGGCAAGGTGACATTGGCGTTCCATCTGGCCCGCAGGCTGCTGGGGGGCAGCGATCTGGAAAGTCCTGCTGGACGGCGCATCTCTGCGGGGACGCATGGAGATCTGTTGACGATTGCCCGGAAGATGGACCCCCGCAAGGGACAGCTGAAGGGGGAGATCACGGTTGCTGATGTCCAGCCCATCCAGAATTTTCTGCATCACACGGCCACGGAGGGTGGCTGGCGGGTCGTGGTCGTGGACGGGCTGGAAAGTCTGAACCGTTTTGCCGCCAATGCGCTGCTGAAGATTCTTGAGGAACCTCCGCCGAAGACCGCTCTCTTCCTGACGACCTCTTCACCGGGCACATTGCTGCCGACATTGCGGAGCCGTTGCCGTGTGCTGGCCCTGGCCGGGCTGGATGAGGCTGACATGAAGGCCGTTCTGCCTGACGTGCCGGATGATGTCCTGCATCGTGCCCATGGGTCTCCCGGTCGTGCCCTGTTTCTGGCACAGGACCGGGACGGCATCTGTGCCGGGCTGGTGGAGCGGGCACTGGCTGGTGAAGAGCTGGATCATGAAAATTGGGTGATCGTCAGCCAGATCGCTCGTGAAGCAGAGGGTTTTGCGTTAGTGTGCGATCTGCTAGGCGAGGCACTGGCCGGTCAGGCACGGGATGCCGCCTTTGCGGGAGATCTGCCCCGGGCAGCTCTCATGGCGGATCGGGCCGGGCGGTTGGGGCAGATGCGGATGCAGAGTGAGCGCTTCAGCCTTGACAGGGCCGAGGCCATCCGGGAAGTCCTTGCTCTGGCCCGCCAGGGGTAGCAGGCCCGGTTGTGGGTTTTGGTAAAATTTGGACGACAGGACAGATAGATCATGAAGCGGCATTTCACCATCACGACTCCCATTTTCTATGTGAATGGTGCGCCGCATATCGGCCACGCTTATACCTCCATCGCCTGTGATGTGATCGCCCGTTTCCATCGGCTGGATGGCAACGATGTTCTGTTCGTCAGCGGGACGGACGAGCATGGACAGAAGGTGGAGCAGAGCGCAAAGGCGCAGAATGTTCCTCCGCAGGATTTTGCGGACCGCATCTCCCAGAGCTTCCGCCAGATGCAGAAGGACATGGCGGTCCAGACGGATGAGTTCATCCGCACGACAGAAGCCCGACACAAGAAGGCAGCCCAGACCCTTTGGGAGAAGGTTGCCGAAAATGGTCATATCTATCTCGATGCCTATGAAGGCTGGTACTCCACCCGGGATGAGATGTTTGTCGGTGAGGATGAGATCACCCGGCATCCCGACGGCAGCCGGACGGCACCTTCCGGTGCGCCGCTGGAGTGGGTGCGGGAACCATCCTACTTTTTCCGCCTTTCCGATTTTCAGGACAGGCTGCTGAAGCTGTATGAAGAAAATCCCGATTTCATCGGCCCGCATGGTCCGAAACGGGAGGTGGTCAGCTTCGTGAAGCAGGGGCTGCGGGACCTCTCCATCAGCCGGACCAGCTTCCGCTGGGGCGTGGAGGTGCCGGGTGACCCGGACCATGTCATGTATGTCTGGTTCGATGCGCTGGCGAATTATCTGACAGCCGTTGGTTACCCGGACATGAAGGATCCCCGGCATGTTCACTGGCCCGCCGACGTGCATGTGGTGGGCAAGGAGATCATCCGCTTCCACTGCATCTACTGGCCGGCCTTCCTTATGGCGGCCGGTCTGCCGCTGCCGAAACGGGTTTTCGCTCATGGCTGGTGGACGGTCGAGGGTGAGAAGATGAGCAAGTCTCTCGGCAACGTGCTGGACCCCAAGGCTCTGGCCGATGAGTTCGGGCTGGACCAGCTGCGCTTCTTCCTGATGCGGGAAGTGCCCTTTGGTGGGGATTCCAATTTCAGCCGCCGTTCCCTCATCACACGGATGAATGTCGAACTGGCCAACGACCTTGGCAATCTTGCCCAGCGGACGCTCAGTCAGGTGGCCCGCAATCTTCAGGGTGTCCTGCCGGAACGTGGTGCCCTGACAGAGGATGATGAGAAGATTCTGGCCCAGGCCACCCTGCTGCCGTCTCTCACACGCACGCATATCGAGCGTCTGGCCATCAGTGATGCGCTGGAAGATATCTGGAAGCTCATCCGGGAGGCCAATGCCTATATCGACCGGCAGGCCCCCTGGGTGCTGAAGAAGGAAAATCCGGCCCGCATGGCGGATGTGCTGCGGGTTCTGGTGGATGTGATCCGTACCGTGGCGACGCTCCTCCAGCCCTATATGCCAGATACGATGGAGAAGATGCTGGACCAGCTGGGTGTGGAGAAGGGCGAGCGTCATATCGCTGCGCTGGAAACACCACTGCCCGGTGGGCGTACCCTGCCCAAGCCACAAGGTCTGTTCCCCCGTTTCGTGGAGGAAGAGAAGGACGCATGAAGGGGCTGATTGACACGCACTGCCATCTGGACCGTCTGGAAGACCTCCCTGCCAGTCTGGATTTTGCCCGGCAGGCTGGTCTGGCGGGAATGGTCACGATCGGGACACGCTGGTCAGAACGGGCCAGGCAGAAGGCCCTGACGGAGCATGACAGTCCGGACCTGCGTATCTGGTGTGCGTTGGGCACACATCCCGATCATGCCCATGAGGAGGTTCTTCCCAGTCTTGATGACATGCTGGCAGAGCTTGAGACTCCGCAGGTAGCGGCCATCGGAGAGTCTGGCCTTGATTATTTTCATGGCACGGAGGAGGTGAAACCAGTCCAGCATGCATCCTTCCGCCGTCATATCGAGGCAGCCCGTGTGACGGGTCTGCCGCTGGTCATCCATACGAGACAGGCGGATGATGACACCATCGCCATTCTGCGGGATGAGCATGAGAAGGGGGCTTTCCCTTTTCTGATCCATTGCTTTGCCTCCGGTCCGAAGCTGGCCGGAGCCGCTCTGGAGCTGGGGGGGTACCTGAGCTTTTCCGGGCTTCTGACCTTCAAGAAGTGTGAAGAAATCCGGGACGTGGCCCGTCATGCGCCGGAGGACCGTATCCTCGTGGAAACAGACAGTCCTTTTCTGGCCCCCGTTCCCAAGCGGGGCAAGCCGAACACGCCGGGCTATGTCGTGCATACGGCGGCTCGTCTGGCCGAAGAACGTGGTCTGACGGGTGAGCGGCTGGTGGAGATTACGCAAGCCAACACACGGCGTCTCTTCACACGGGTAGCCGTATGAAGATCACGATTCTCGGTTGTGGTGGCTCCGCTGGCGTCCCCATGATCGGGGGTGAGGAAGGGGCCGGAACGGGCCTCTGGGGTACGTGCGATCCGACAGACAGGCGGAATCGCCGTCTGCGTTCATCCATCGTGATCGAGCATGAGGGGTTCCGTCTTCTGGTCGACAGTGGGCCAGACCTGCGGCAGCAGATGCTGGCAAACGGGCTGACCCATATTGATGCCGTGTTCTACACGCACGCTCACAGTGACCATATCGGTGGGCTGGATGAATTGAGGGCTGTCAATCGTGTGATCGGTCGGCCGATCCAGCTTCTGGCCACGGCAGAGGTTCTGGCCGAGCTGCGGCAGCGTTTCGACTACGCTTTCCGGCCGTGGGAGGGAGGCACCTTCTATCGTCCTGCTTTTGACGTGCAGGAAATTCCCACCCATGGCCCGCTGAAGGTCGGCCCGCTGGAAGGCTGCATCTTCCCGCAGAAGCATGGCTGGACGACAAGTCTCGGCCTGCGTCTTGGGTCGTTTGCCTACTGCACGGATGTTGAGAGTTTCCCCACAGAATCACAGGCCGTTCTGCATGACCTGTCCTGCTGGGTCGTCGGGTGCTTCCAGCGGGAGGCACATCCATCTCATGGCTGGTTGGGGCGTGTCATGGAATGGCGGCAGCAGTTCCGGCCCCGGCATACGGTCCTGACCCACATGGGGCCGGACATGGATTACGGCCAGCTCTGCGAAAGCCTGCCCGAAGACGTCCGCCCAGCCCGGGATGGCCTGGTCCTGACCCTCTGACTGGGGGAGACTGCCTGTCAGGCAGCGTTCAATCTGTCCCGTTCAAGAACCACAGGTTCAAGATGCACGCAGAAGAGCCCCCGTACCCAGCGGGGCATGGGAGGGAGGCCGACCCAGGCAGTTCTGGCCTGGTTGCTCTGTCTGGGAGAACGGGTGAGAGCAGAAGGAACGGGTAGAGACCATTCCTGAGCCCCCATGAACAGGATCACGTCTCTGATGGTCTGATCCAGCAGGGTAGTGGCCGTCATGTCCAGGAAGACATGAGGTGTTTCAGCGGGGAGAAGGAAGTTGAACCATCCCCTGTGGTGGTGTTGGCAGGGTATGACGTTGCCTGTCGGGCCGAGCAGGCGAAGTTCTGTTTTCATGGCAGGAGAGACCCAGAAGGGAGTCGTGTTGCCAGCCCGCATGTACTCATAACGGGCTGGATCCTTCAGAATGATTTCTGTCAGCGTTACCATCATGACCACTCCATCCTGAACAAGGCAGATTGCAGGGTCACTCTAGGAAGGTCATCTTGATAAAGCGTGAAGAAAGGAAAATCTTTTATCTGTTATCATTCATGCTTATTGGTAAATAGCCAGTTTTTGCGGTCAATGCCCTGTAATCATGAGAAAAGGTGAAAGCAGGAACTCCCACTTTCACCTTTCTTGATAATCTCTCGCATAATTTCTGAAGAATCACGTCATTTCATTCTGGTGGATATATCTGCGGATACGTCACTTTCTCAGACGGGCCGGGAGGCTTGGGAGCCCCCGGTCGGCCGCAGGCGCTCAGTCCCAGCAGGAAAATGCCACCCATGAGGGCCAGAACGGCCCGCGTCATGAAAGAGGAATGAAGCCGATGCATGATCATCTCTCCGTTCAGGCCTGTCCAAGCCGTTCCAGCCACCCCTTGGCCTGTGCCTGCACATTGGCTGGTGCCGTGCCGCCGTGGCTGGTGCGGGAGGCGAGGGAGGAGTCCACGGTCAGGACGTCATAGATGGACCTGTTGATGCCTGATTCCACGGCCTGCATGTCTTCGAGTGAAAGGTCGGCCAGATCGCAGCCTTTCTGCTCGGCCAGACTGACAAGACGCCCTGTGACATGATGGGCCGTGCGGAAGGGCAGACGCAGCTCCCGCACCAGCCAGTCGGCAAGGTCCGTGGCGGTGGAGAAGCCTGCACCTGCCAGCTCCCGCATCCGTTCCTTGTTTGGTTTGAGGTCCCGGATCATCCCTTCCATGGCGGCCAAGGACAGGGTGATGGCCGTCGTGGCGTCAAAGACGGGTTCCTTGTCTTCCTGCGTGTCCTTCGCATAGG
Source organism: Parasaccharibacter apium (assembly GCF_002917995.1). NCBI lineage: Bacteria > Pseudomonadati > Pseudomonadota > Alphaproteobacteria > Acetobacterales > Acetobacteraceae > Parasaccharibacter > Parasaccharibacter apium. Next base: position 191,917 of record NZ_LMYH01000012.1, on the reverse strand, counting down.
CCAGTGGCAGACCTTTCATGACCGTCAGCAGCCCGATCAGATCGCCGGTGATGCGGCCCACCTTGGCACGGACCAGCTCGGCAGCATCCGGGTTGCGCTTCTGTGGCATGATGGAGGAGCCGGTGGTGAAGGCGTCGGACAGATGGACGAAATTGAAGGCCGCAGAGGCCCACTGCACGATCTCTTCCGAAAGGCGGGAAAGATGCATGGCCTCCATGGAGAGGACAGACAGATATTCCAGCGCAAAGTCGCGGTCGGACACGGCGTCCAGCGAGTTTGACGTCGGGCGGTCGAAACCGAGGGCCTGCGCCGTCATGTCCCGGTCGATGGGGAAGGACGTGCCTGCCAGGGCGGCAGACCCCAGCGGGCATTCATTCATCCGGCGGCGGGCATCACGCAGGCGGGAGGCATCACGGGCCAGCATTTCCACATAAGCCAGCAGATGATGACCGAAGGTGACGGGCTGGGCGACCTGAAGATGGGTGAAACCCGGCATGGGGGTGTCATGATATTCCAGTGCACGGCGGGCGAGGGTGCGCATCAGGGCTTCCGTCTGTTCCACGATGCCGTCGATGGAATCCCGGACCCAGAGGCGGAAGTCCGTGGCAATCTGGTCATTGCGGGAACGGGCGGTGTGCAGCCGCTTTCCGGCTTCCCCGATCCGCTCGGACAGGCGGGACTCGATATTCATGTGAATATCTTCCAGTGCCGGGGAGAAAGCGAAGCGGCCTTCTTCGATTTCCGTGGCAATATCGGCCAGACCCTGCTGGATTTCGGCTTCTTCCTGTTCTGTCAGCAGGCCAACCTTGCGGAGCATGGCAGCATGGGCGAGGGAGCCACGGATATCCTGCCGCCAGAGAATTCTGTCGAACCCGATGGAGGCGTTGATCTCCTCCATGATGGCTGCCGGACCGCTGGCGAAACGGCCACCCCACTGGGGGTTGGCAGCGTCCGTGCTGGCGGGTCTGTTTGCAGGGGAGACGTTGCTGGTATTATTGTGCGTCATGAGGACCGATATGATCAGAAACTGGAAAAAGATTCGTACATGCGCCGTTCTGGCGGGCTGGCTGAGTGTAGCGGCTGCGGGCCTGTGGCACAATTGTGTGCGGGCTGAAGCGTTGCAGAGTTTGCAGGAGCTGGAGCCGGAACCGGCCCTGTCAGCCCCGGTCACGCTGGCCATTGCGGGGCTGGGCGGCACGAAGGCAAGCCTGCCCATGAAGGCGGGGAAGCCGTACATGCTGCATCTCTGGGCCACATGGTGCACACCCTGTCGGGAAGAGCTGCCCCAGCTGGCCGCTTTTCTGGACAGAAATCCCGATCTGCCCGTGATCCCCGTTGCTCTGGACAGTGGTTCACCGGAGCGTGTTCAGGCAGCCCTGCCCCGTCTCCATGCCGAGGGCCTGCCCGTCTGGACGGCGGAGCGTCAGGCTGTGGATCCGTTCCTGAAGAGTCTTCGGGAGCCCGGGCTGCCCATGACGCTGCTGATTGATGCCCAGGGGCAGGTGCGGGCCATTTCTGATGGCGGCGTGGAGTGGAAGGACGCCGCTGCGGCCAGCACGGTCCGCTCCCTTCTTCATCAGGTTGAGTGAGGCTGGGCGTGATGAACAGGCAGACTGAGGCCATGCCCCTTCTGGGGGAGAGTGAGGCCCGCCCTTATCATGTCCATGCAGCGGTGACGGACAGTCCTTTCGTCATGATCAGCGACCATGCGGGCCGTGCCGTACCAGAAAGGCTGGGTGATCTTGGCCTGCCCGTGGATGAATGGGACAGGCACATCGCCTATGATATTGGCATCCGGGAAGTGGGGAGGCACCTCCAGCAGGCTCTCGGCTGCCTGCTTGTGGAGCAGGTCTATTCCCGCCTCGTGATCGACTGCAACCGGGCCGCCGGGCATCCGACCTCCATTCCTCCCGTCAGTGACGGTGCGCCCGTGCCGGGGAATCAGGGCCTGTCAGCTGTGGAGAGACGGCAGCGGGAAGAGGCCATTCTTCATGCCTATCACGATGAGATAGAACGCCATCTGGCCCGACGGAAGCCGGAAACGACGTTGTTCGTGTCCCTGCACAGTTTCACTCCTGCCATGCAGGATGGGCGGAGACGCCCGTGGGACATCGGGCTGCTGCACGATCATGACCCTCACTCAGCCCGCCTGATGCGGACATTGCTGGAGGAGGAAGGCGGCCTCCATGTGGGGGACAACCAGCCCTATGTGCTGAACAGCCAGAATGAATACAGCGGGCCCTATCACGCCGGACGGCGGAATCTGCCAGCCCTTGAGATTGAGATAAGGCAGGACCTCATCAGTGATGAAGTGGGGCAGAAGCTATGGGCGGAGCGTCTGGCCCGTCTGCTGCCCCGCTTCTGGGAAAGACGGAAGGAGATGGCGTGACGATTGATGGCAGGACCAGACTGGCTGGCGTGATAGGCTGGCCGGTCGATCATTCCCGGTCTCCCATGCTGCATAACCACTGGTGCCGGGTGCATCAGGTCAACGGGGCCTATGTGCCGCTGCCGGTCAAGCCGGGACAGCTGGAAATGGCTCTGAAGGGGCTGGCGGCAGCGGGGTTCCGTGGGGTGAATGTCACGATTCCACACAAGGAGGAGGCTTTCCGCCTCTGTGACGAACTGACAGAAACGGCCCGCCGGGCCGGGGCAGCCAATACGCTGCGTTTTGTGGAGGGGCGGGTCATTGGCGACTGCACTGATGGCACCGGCTTCTGCGACAATCTTCTGGCTCATGGCGTGAGGCTGGAAGGGCGTGCTCTCATCCTCGGGGCGGGGGGAGCCGCCCGGGCCGTGGCGGCAGCGTTGCAGGATCGTGGCTGTGAGGTCTTCATTTCCAACCGTACAGCTTCCCGGGCCGAGGCTCTGGTGCAGGCCCTGGGGGCTGGAACCGTGCTGGACTGGACAGACTGGCCCAGCAGGCTGGGAGAGATGAATCTGCTCGTCAATGCGACATCACTGGGCATGGGAGGACGTGATGACACGGCATGGTCCAGCCTGCTGCAGAAGGGGCAGGAGGGGCTGAGCGTGGCGGACATCGTCTATACGCCTCGGCAGACACCTCTGCTGAAGGCAGCGCAGGAGCGTGGCTTCCGCACCGTGGACGGGCTGGGCATGCTGATCTGTCAGGCACGGGCCGGGTTTCAGGAATGGTTCGGTGTACTGCCGGAAGCCGATGAAGCCAGTTTTGACATTCTGGCGCAGGACCTCGCCCGGCATGGCCTTTCCTGACATGGTGATGGTCGGGGCCTGTTCGTGAAGGTTCTGGGGCTGACGGGTGGCATGGCCGCCGGGAAGAGTACGGTGGCATCTCTCTTCCGCAGGGCGGGTGTGCCTGTTTTTGATGCCGATGCCTGCGTCCGTCAGCTTCAGGCCCCTCATGGGCGGGCGGTTCCTGCCCTGCAGAAGGCGTTTCCCGGCATCGTGCATGATGGCGTGCTGGACAGGGCAGCCCTGCGCCGTCTCATAGCGGCGGATCCAACCGTCCTGCCCCGGCTGGAAGCCATCATCCATCCGATGGTCCGGCAGGAGAGACAGGCTTTTCTGAGGCGTTGCCGGTCCCGTCAGGTGCCGTTCTGTGTTCTGGACATTCCCCTTCTGTGGGAAACGGGGGCGGATCGGGACTGTACGCTCGTCATGGTGGTGTCGGCTCCGCTGTCTGTCCGTCTGTCCCGCATCCGGCGGCGTTACAGGAGGGGTGGGCAGATGAGCGAGGCGGATGCGAAAGCCCTGCTGGCCCGGCAGATGCCGGACAGGGAGCGGCGACGCCGGGCCGATATCGTGATAAGGACGGGCCTCTCCCGTGCCTGTGCGGCCCGTCAGGTCCGTGCCATTCTGGCCTCCCTGTGGCAGATGCGTGAAAGACGATGACATGACCCGTTCCATTCTTTTTGATACCGAGACGACAGGGCTGGACCCGGATACCGGGGACAGGGTGATCGAAATTGCCGCCCTGGAGCTGGTGAATGACCTGCGGACGGGGAATTATTTCCATGTGCTGGTGAATCCCGAACGGGACATTCCCCCCGAGGCCACGAAGGTGCATGGTTTCACGCTGGCGGACCTGGAAGGGAAACCTCTTTTCGCTGACATTGCTGATGAGTTTCTGGAGTTCATCGGTGACGGGAAGATGATCGCCCATAATGCACCGTTCGACTTCAAGTTCATCAATGCGGAGCTGAAGCGGGCCGGACGTCCCGTGCTGGATTATGACAGTCGGGCCATTGATACCGTCATCATGGCCCGGAAGAAATTCCCCGGGATGCCTGCCAATCTGGACGCCCTCTGCCGCCGTTTCGGGATCGACCTCTCCGAGCGTGGCACCCACAATGCCCTGCTGGACTGCCGCCTGCTGGCCGACGTGTATGTGGAGCTGATCGGGGGGCGGCAGCGTGGCCTTGGTCTGGGCAGTGACCGGCAGCAGTCTGCCGGCCCGGGTGGGGCGGGGAAGCGCAGGGTCGTGACGGGTCGCAAGGCCCGCCCCATGCCACCACCGGATGAGGCCACTCTGGCCCGTCATGCCGAATTTCTCGCAACCCTGTCAGACCCGATCTGGTTGCAGGAGTGAAACGCATCCTCTTCATCACGGCGCATCGTCTTGGTGATGCCGTGATTGCCATGGGGGCGCTGGCAGGCATGATGGAGCGTCATCCTCAGACCCGATTCACCATCGCCTGCGGTCCGGCCGTGCAGGACCTGTTCCGGTACATGCCCCGCTGCGAGCGGATCATCGTGGTGGAGAAGAAGCCTCATAACAGGCACTGGCTGGCCCTGTGGTGGCAGGTTGTGCGCCATCGCTGGGAAGTGGTGGTGGATCTCCGTTCATCGCCTCTGGCCTATGGAGTATGGAGCCGTTCCCGTCATGTCGTCAGGGGGGGCAGGCGGACAGGGCTGAAGCTGGAGCAGCAGGCCCGGTCGCTGGGCTTCAGGCAGCCCTTCCGTCCGCATGTCTGGCTGGGACCGGAGGAGCAGGACATGGCCGCCCGCCTCCTGCCCGGTGACATCCGCTGGCTGGCTCTGGCTCCGACAGCAGGAACGGAGACGAAACTCTGGCCTGCCTCATCTTTTGCGGCTCTTGCAGACCGGCTGGGGGCAGAGGGGATGCGTCCTGTCCTGTTCTACGGTCCGGGAGAGCGGGAGGCGAGGCTGGCCGCTCCGGCCCGGGCTGCCATGCCGGAGGCTCTGGACCTTGGCGGGACATATTCACTGGCGCAGGTTGCAGCCCTGCTGGTCCGCTGCTGCCTGTTTGTCGGGAGTGATTCAGGGCTGATGCACCTGTCAGCAGCTCTGGACGTGCCAACGCTGGGCCTGTTCGGTCCCAGCCGTGCCGCAGAATATGCGCCTTCTGGCCGCTGGACGGCTGTGGTTGAGGCTCCCGGCCCGCCCGGTGCCGGAAACATGGAGGGCCTGAAGGCTGAAGATGTCTGTCAGGCCGCCCTCTCTCTTTATGAATGGTCCAGAGAGGGGTAAGAACCGGTCATCACTGTGATGAAACGATGACAGATTTTTCAGGGAGACATCATGCATTTTGATCTCATAATCCGTAATGGACGGTGCGTATTTCCATGGGGTGAGGCACAGGCCGACATCGGCATCCGTGATCAGCGGATCGCTTCCCTGTCTGTTTCCGCCAGTGATGAGGCTGACCGTGTCATTGATGCCACGGGCCTGCATGTCCTGCCCGGGCTGATCGACTCTCACGTGCATCTGCGTGATCCCGGCAAGCCGGAGGCGGAAACGCTGGAGACAGGCACCCGGGCGGCGGCTCTGGGTGGCATCACGGCTGTGTTTGACATGCCGAACACCAACCCGACCATCACGGACAGGAAGATGCTGGACTGGAAGCGTCAGCATATCGTGGAGACGGCGAATATTGACGTCGCCATGTATATTGGTGCGACCCGGGAGAACACGCCCCTTCTGGCCGAGTTCGAGCAGGAAGAGGGTGTCTGTGGCGTCAAGGTTTTTGCGGGGTCTTCGACCGGCGATCTCATGATCGAGGATGATGAGGGGATCGAGGCGGTCCTGCGCTCCGGCCATCGCCGTGTGTCCTTCCACTCGGAGGATGAATACCGCCTGCGGGAGCGGCGGAAGCTGTTCGAGCCGGGGCAGCCCTACCACTGTCATGCCGAGTGGCGGGATGCGGAATGTGCCATTCGGGGTACGCAGCGTATCCTGGCCCTGTCCCGCAAGACGGGGCGGCCCATCCATATCCTGCATGTCTCAACGGAAGAAGAGTTCATTCTTCTGGGCGAAAACCGCCGTCATGCCACGGTGGAGGTTCTGGTCAATCATCTGACCAACGAAGGGCCGGGCTGTTATGAGCGTCTGGGTGGCAAGGCTGTGATGAACCCTCCGCTGCGGAATGAGCGGCGTCATTTTGAGGCAGGCTGGGCCGCCCTGCGGGATGGACGGGTGGATGTGGTGTCTTCCGACCATGCGCCGCACCCCAAAGAGGCCAAGGAACTGCCGTGGCTGGAATGTCCATCCGGCCTGACGGGCGTGCAGACGATCGTTCCGCTGATGCTGGATCACGTCAATGCAGGGCGTCTGAGCCTGACCCGGCTCGTGGACGTTATGGCCGCTGGTCCGGCCCGGGTCTATGGGCTGCCGAACAAGGGCCGTCTGGCCGTCGGGTTCGATGGTGACATCACCCTTGTGGACATGAAGAAGCAGCGGACCATCACCAATGACTGGATCGCCTCTCCCGCAGGCTGGACACCTTATGACGGAAAGACCGTCACGGGCTGGCCCGTGGGGACCATCGTCCGGGGGCAGGTCGTGATGCAGGATGATGAGATCGTCACCAGCAATGTGGGGCGTCCCATCAGCTTCCAGCCCTGAGGGGAGAAAAGAGGGGCTCTTCCGGCGGGAGGGCCCCTTTCCGGTTAGTGGAGGCTGCGTCCTTCGGGAAAGCCATACATCAGATAATGGGCCAGTGGTCCTGATTCATAGCCTGCCACATCAGGGTGACGGGCCAGATAGGCGTGGCTGTTCCAGACATGAAGCCTGCCAGACCGGGAACGGATCAGGGGCAGGCCCTCACGAAAATAGATGTGAACCTCATCCCGGTAGAGAGTCTCATACTCGTCATGGGAGCGGAGAAGCATGTGGCAGAGATGACTGCCCGGGCAGTGTGGTCTGGAGAGGTGAGCAAGAATCTTCTGCCGGTCAAATACATCGTCAGGGCTCTCCATTTCGGGCATCAGTTTTGCCCGGGAGAGGTCGATCATTTCCTGATAGGGCCGGTTGTGGCTGTGGAGATAGACAAAACGTGTCATTTTCACATCCGTGGTGTTGGCCAGAGCAGGGGCATGGTGCCCATTGTCGATGGTGGCGTCGTGGTAGGCGGGCACGAAGCCTTTGTGAAAATGACGGTTGGGGGCGTACCAGCCTTCATGTCCGTCCCCAGGCAGGTTGAACAGGCTCAGCTCGATGCGGAAGGGGCAGCCCCAAGGCTTCAGGCGTGCAAACTCGGCCAGAATGTCTGCCTTTCCTAGAGAAAGCCCGGTCTCCGTAAAAACGCAGAGCAGTTCATCGCAATCTACCGGCAGGGCGAAATCATACTCTGCATCCTGATTCAGGGAGCGTATGACGTTCGTGAAATGCCCGCCCTTGTTCTGGAAATCAAACGCCGTATCCAGATCCCGCCGGACATGGGCGCCGTATCGTTCGGCTTCATCCAGCAGGGCCAGAGTGGTGACCTCTTCCGATCCGTTATCAAAGATGAGAAGATTTTCCATGCCGAAGAGGCAGGCATAATGGGTCAGCCAGCGGGCAAGGCGGGGCCCCTCATCCTTCTGCATCATCATGACCTTGACGATGGGGGGGCGGGTTGGAGCGGTAATTTTTGTCGGGGAGGATGTTTGCCGCTGGTCCGTCATGCTATAGGAGTGTCAGAATTATCATGATTGGTCCAGCAAGGATATGGCGTGTCAGACGATTTGATTAAGGAAGTGGAAGAAGAGCAGCGTCTCCTGCGGCTCAGATCCATGGCCCTCCGTGTGGGCGGCGTGCTGGTGGTTCTTCTGGTGCTGGCTGGTGTTGCCGGTGGTGTATGGGGATGGCAGCAGCACCGGCTCCATACGGCTCAGGCCGTGGCGTCGGACCGCTATTTCGAGGCCATGAAGCTTCTTGGTGATCTGAATGCTCTGCCGTCTGCTGAAAGTGATGCACGACAGAAGGCCGAAGGCATTTTCTCGGATCTGGCCCAGTCCGCCCCGCAGGGTGTACGCAGCTATGCCGCCATGTATCTGGCCGAGCTGAAAGAGCAGGATCATGACCGTTCCACAGCGTTGAAGCTGTGGCAGCAGGTGGTGGATGATCGAGCTTCCGAAAGGTCTCTGGCGTTGATGGCGCAGTATCGCCTCCTGAATGCCCGGATGGGTATCGCTCCCAGGGATGAGCTGAGGCGTGGTTATCAGGCGCTCGTTCAGACAGGGGGAAGCTGGGTCCCTCTGGCGAAGGAAGGGTTGGCCGTGCTGGACCTGAGGGACGATGCCAAACCGGAGGAACGGGCAGAGGCACGCCGCCTGCTGCTGGAGGTTCAGACATCAGCGGACAGCACGGATGATTTACGGCGTCGGGCCGGATTATTGTTGCAGACTTTGGGAGAGGCTGGATGAACCGCCATTTTTCTTCACTGCCGGGGATGGGGGGCGTAAAGGCTTCCCGTCGTTCTATTCTCAAGGGCGCCTGTTCATTTGCTGCCATGACGGGGCTGGCGGGTTGTGGTGCCTTCTCGGACGATCCGAAGAAAACGGTTCTGCCGGGCAGACGGATTGACGTTCTGTCAACCGGGGCAGGTCTGGCCGTGGACACGCATGATACAGCCCCCATCACCCTGCCTGCCGTACAGCCCGTCACTGCATGGATGCAGGAAGGGCGGACAGCGTCGCATGAAGCGGTCAATGCAGTCTGGAATGGTACGCGACAGCTATGGAGTGAGTCGGTTGGCTCCGGTGTCAATCGGGTTGGCTGGCTTTCCATGGTGGCGTTTGTCCCCAATCGCAAAGGGGCCTTGCAGTCCCCGCCCGTGATTGGCGATGGTCGCATGTTCACGGTGGATGCCCAGGGCGTCATCCGGGCCTGGAGCTGGCCGGAGCGCAGGCAGCTCTGGCACCTCCAGCCAGCCCGCAAGACCCGTTCTACCAATATTGGCGGTGGCCTCGCCCTGGTGGGGAATACGCTTTATGTCGTTGATGGCGTGGCGCAGGCCCTGGCGCTGGATGCTGCCACGGGTCGACAGAAATGGGCCGTGGATATCGGGACGCCGGGGCGCTCCGCCCCGACTGTTGTCGGTGGTCTGATGGTTTTCACGACCATTGATGCCCGCCTGTACGCTCTGGATGCGGCAACGGGCCAGCAGCGCTGGACCTATCAGGCGACCGATGTCAGCACGACCCTCTTCGGGGCTGGGGCTCCGGCCATTGTCAATGACATTGTGGTGGCTGGTTTCGGCAGTGGTGATCTGGTGGCCCTGCGTGCAGCTTCTGGCGAGGTTGTCTGGAGTGACAGCCTTGGCGGAGGCAACGGGCTGGGCGCCATGTTGGATTTCGCCTGCGTGCGTGGGGGGCCTGTCGTTGTTGGCGGGACAGCTTATGCCATATCTTTGTCTCGTGTGCTTGTGGCCATCGACATGCGCTCGGGGCGTCGTCTGTGGGAGCGGGAGGTCAGTGGTCAGTCGCCGCTCTGTGTTTGTGGCGAATGGCTGTATCTCATCTCCCTGGACCAGCAGCTGGCCTGCCTGGACCGTGTGACGGGACAGGTACGGTGGGTCAAACAGTTGCCCCGTTTCAAAAAACCGGAGCATGAGAAGGGTCCCATCCAGTGGATGGGACCGATCATGCTGAACAACAGGCTTGTCTGTCTTTCCAGCATGAACCGTGGTGGCATGGTGATCGTGAATGCCAGGACGGGCCAGGAAGAAGGAAAGATAGAAACACCGTCATCCTGCCAGGTACAGCCGATTGTCTGTGATGGACAGCTGCTCGTTCTGAGTGAAGATGGTGTTCTGCGCGCTTATGGTTGATCCCGCTGGGACAGGCAGGCTGCCTGTCGTCGTTATCGCAGGGCGCCCCAATGTGGGGAAGTCTACCATCTTCAACCGGCTTGTCGGGAGGCGTCAGGCGATCGTGTCGGACGAGCCCGGTGTGACGCGGGATCGCAAGGACGGCGTGGCCATGCTGCGTGGTCGCCGTGTGCGGCTCGTGGATACGGCAGGGCTGGAGGAAGCAGCTCCCGAGACGTTGTTTGGCCGTATGCGGGCTTCGTCCGAGCAGGGGATCGCACAGGCTGATCTGGTTGTTTTCTGCGTGGATGCACGGTCTGGCATCACACCTGCTGATGCACATTTTGCCAACTGGTTGCGGCGGCAGAACCGGCCTGTCCTCCTCGTTGCCAACAAGGCCGAAGGCCGGGCCGGTGCAGAAGCAGCCATGGAGGCCTTCTCTCTTGGGCTGGGAACCCCGCTTGCCATGTCTGCTGAACATGGTGAGGGACTGGCCGACCTGATGAGCGAGATCGTCAGCCTTCTGCCGGATGAGGAGACACTCGCCGAGCAGGATGGAGAGAAACCGCTGCGCCTTGCCATCATTGGCCGTCCGAATGCTGGAAAATCAACGCTTCTGAACAGCCTTCTGGGCGAGGAGAGGATGATCACGGGGCCAGAAGCTGGCCTGACACGTGATGCTGTCAGTGTCATGCTCGAGGACGAGGCCGGGCCGATCGAAATCGTTGACACGGCTGGAATGCGGAAGCGTGCCCGTGTTCAGGAAGGGCTGGAGCGTGTCTCTGTTTCCGCCTCTATTGAGGCCATGAAAATGGCTGAAGTGGTTGTGCTGGTTCTGGATGCAGATCGTGGTGTTGATGAGCAGGACCTCCAGATTGCCCGTCTGATTGAGCGGGAGGGGAGAGCCTGTGTTCTTGCTCTCAACAAGTGGGATGCCGTCAAGGAGCGTCAGGCAACACGCAAGGCGATTTCTGATCGTATCGAAATTTCACTGGCGCAGATGCGTGGGATCGAGGTTGTGACATTCTCGGCTCTGACAGGCGAGGGGCTGCACCGCCTTCTGCCGGCCGTCCGAAGGGCCAGCGAGGTCTGGAACGCCCGTGTGGGCACGAGCGATCTTAACCGCTGGTTTGAGGAGGCGGTGGAACGTCATCAGCCGCCGCTGGTGGATGGGCGCCGACTGAAGTTACGCTACATGACACAGGCCAAAAGCCGCCCGCCAACCTTTGTGCTGTTTGGCACAAGGGCGGAGCAGCTGCCGGACAGTTACAAAAGATACCTCATAAATGGGTTGCGGGAGACCTTCCATCTTCCCGGCACGCCGATCCGGCTTCTGCTGCGGGGGAGCCGTAATCCATTCGTGAAGCAGGATGAGCGATAATTTATTGAATTTGGAGCAATAACGTCCATAATCGCCGCACGCCCCGATGCCGGAGGGGTGTGTGACCTTTATGAATGAGGAGTTATCATGGTAGGAGTAACGCCGGCAGCCAGGAGTGGGGGCGGTGCCTCTTCGTCTCAGAAGACGACAGGGCGTGCTACGTTTCTTGGCATTCTTGCGGCCCTTTCTGGGTTGATGTTTGGGTTGGATACAGGCGTTGTCGCTGGTGCTTTGCCGTTCATTGCGACTGATTTCCATGCTGGTGCTGCCATGCAGGGGTGGATCGTGTCGTCCATGATGGCTGGTGCTGCTGTTGGTGCTACATTTGCTGGTCGCATTTCCGTTTCTTTTGGTCGCCCGGGTGCCATGCTGGGCGCTGGGATCCTTTTTCTGGTTGGTACGCTTTTCTGTGCGTTTGCTCCCGGGGTGGCCCTGCTCATCACAGGGCGTGTCCTGCTTGGTCTGGCTGTTGGCGTGGCAGCATTTGCAGCGCCGCTCTACATTTCTGAGATCACGGTCGAATCGGCCCGTGGTGCCATGATTTCTTTCTATCAGCTGATGGTTACGCTCGGGATTTTTCTGGCATTCGTGTCCGATAGCATCCTGTCCGAAGGTGGGCACTGGCGCTGGATGCTCGGGATCATGGGCGTTCCGGCGGCCCTGTTCCTCGGTGTAGTGCTGATTCTGCCGCACAGCCCTCGCTGGTTGATGATGCGTGGTGATACGGAGCGTGCCCGCAAGGTGCTGCGTATGCTGCGTTCTGACGAGGAAGTGGCGGAAGCAGAGCTGGCCGATATCAACGACCGCCTCTCCAAGAGCAGTGATGCCGGATATGGGCTGTTTCGCAGCAATCCGAACTTCCGTCGTTCCGTGTTTCTGGGTATCACCCTCCAGATCATGCAGCAGCTGAGCGGAATCAACGCCCTGCTTTACTACGCACCGCGCGTGTTCGAAGCTGCCCATTTCGGGACCAATGCTGCCGTGTGGGCCACGACACTGGTCGGGCTGACCAACATGGTTTTCACAGGTGTGGCCATCCGATACGCCGACAGGTGGGGCCGTCGTCCGCTGCTGTTGACGAGCTGTGTCATCGTTGGTGCTTCGCTGGTTGGTGTCGGTGCAGTGCTGGCTTTTGGTGGTGGCAGCCTGGCCGCTTCCATCCTGCTCTGCGCTCTGATTCTTGTCTTTGTGGCCGGTTTTGCCATTGGTGAGGGACCGCTTGTCTGGGCCCTGTGCTCCGAGGTTCAGCCGACACGTGGCCGTGACTTTGGTATCGGCTGTTCCACGGTGACAAACTGGGTGGCCAACTGGGTTGTTTCCAGCATTTTCCCGCTGATGATGCTGGCGATGGGTGCGTCTTGGACCTTCATCCTGTTTGCAGCGTTCAATGGCCTGTTCGTGCTGATTACTCTGGGTTTTGTCCCGGAGACGAAGGGTGCTTCGCTGGAGCGGATCGAAGCGAATCTTTTTGCAGGGGTGCCCCTGCGTAAATTGGGAGAACCAGAGGGTAATGGGCAGTAAGATGGCAGATCCTAGCCTTGAGGGAGAATACGACCCGGAGAGGCACGCAGGCCTTTACGGGATGCAACGCTTCAAGGCGATGTCATCTGTCATTCTGGCATTGATGCTTTCGATCCTGGATTATTCCGTTGCGAATGTGGCCCTGCCCACCATCGCAACGGATCTCCACTCTTCTGCTTCGCAGGCGATCTGGGTCATCAATGCCTACCAGCTGGCCAATCTGGCCTGTCTCCTGCCATTGGCCGCCATTGGGGCCAGGGTTGGTTTCGGGCGGATGAGCCAGCTGGGAATTGTCCTGTTTCTCATTGCGTCTGTGGCCTGTGCCATGTCGCAGAACATGCTGGAGCTGACGCTTGCCCGGGCTCTTCAGGGTGTTGGCAGCTCCTGCATCATGAGTGTGAATATTGCGCTTGTGCGCTTCATTTATCCGCACAAGCTCATAGGCAAGGGGATTGCGCTCAACGGGCTGTTCATCGGCCTGGGTGTGGCGCTGGGGCCGACCATCGGCTCCTTCATCCTCTCCATTGCCTCCTGGCCCTGGATTTTCTGGGTGAATCTGCCGCTGGGTGGCATTGCCATCCTTCTAGCCAGCAAGGCTCTGCCCAAAACGCCGCGGAGCGACGTGAAGGTCGATATCCCTGGTTCCTTGCTCACGGTGGCCTCTTTCGCGCTGCTGGGGATCGGGCTGGACAGCCTCATGCATGGTGATCTGGGCTGGGGTGCCGGGTTGACGGGCTGGAGCCTTGTCAGCTGGTGGCTTCTCCTGCGCTGGCAGAAAAAGCGGCAGGAGCCTATTGTGCCGCTGGACCTGCTGAAGCGTGTGCCCTTTCTGCTGGCCTGTCTGGTCAGTTTCTGTGGGTTTGTGGCTTCGAACCTGTATATTGTGGCCATGCCTTTCACGCTGGCAGTGGCTTTTCATAAAAATCCGGCCACAGTCGGTCTGTTGATTGCACCGTGGGCTGTGGGCGTGGCGGTGATGTCTTTTATTGTCGGAAAGATTGCCGACCGTTTTCCGGCAGCTCTTCTGTCTTCCATTGGGCTGCTGGTGACATGTCTTGGCTTTGTGCTTCTCTGTACCCTGCCGTTGGATGCCGATAACACGGCCATTGCCTGGCGGACGCTTCTGGCTGGCATGGGGTTTGGCTTTTTCCAGCCACCGAACAACCGGGCCATCATGGTGACAGCCCCTCCCGGCCGGGAGGGTGGTGCAAGCGGGATGCTCTCCGTGGCCCGTCTTTCAGGGCAGACGACAGGGGCATTGCTGGTCGCCGGGCTGTTCACCCTGTTCCCTCATCCTGCGTTCATCTGTCTCGGAGCCGCCGCTGCCGTGGCTTTCTGTGGAGCAGCATTGAGTGCAGGGCGGACGCTTTTCAGAAGGCGTACGACCTGAGCAGGTCGCTCGATACAGGTCAGTCTGTTGTATGAAAAATCCCCGGGGTGCTGGTTCTGCCCCGGGGATTTTTCATGTCGGCCCTCTCACGCTCATGGAGCAGATCAGGTTTAGTGCCAGAATGTCGGGCTGGCCCCCAGGATGAAGGCGGCTGCCAGGACGAAGCCTATTGCGACGTTCTGCCGGAAGAAGTGCAGACAGAGAGGAGCATCATAGGGCGAAAGCCGGACAGTCTGACGGCCCAGCAGGAGGCAGGCCAGCAGGAAAGGCAGCCAGAAGAGTGGGTGCAACCCGGCCTGTAGAGCCGAGAGTGCAAACAGGCAGAGGGCTAGGGCGTAACAGCTGCCTACGAAGAGGCGGGCATGGTTCAGCATCAGGCGGGAGGTGGATTTGACCCCGATACGGGCATCATCCTCCATATCCTGAAAACCATAGATGGTATCGAATCCCAGCTGCCAGATGATGACGCCGCCGTAGAGCAGCAGGCCCGGCAGGTCCAGAGTGTTCTGGCTGGCCGCATAGCCCATGGGAGCGCCGAAGCCGAAGGTGAATCCCATGACAAGCTGGGGCCACCATGTCAGTCTTTTTGCGGCCGGGTAGAAGGCGACAAGGATCAGCGCCAGAGGTGCCAGCATCCAGCAGATGGGCGGCAGGGCGAGCAATACGGCCAGCCCTCCGAGTAGCAACACTGCCAGCAGAGCCAGCCCCTGTGTCAGGTTGAGTGCGCCGCTGGCCAGGGGCCTGCCTGCCGTACGTGAAACCTGGGCATCAATTTTGCGATCCCAGATGTCGTTGATGACACAGCCCGCCGAACGCATGAGCAGCGATCCGATGGCGAAGAGCGCCGTATAGAAGAGCCGGCGTTCCAGAGGGGGCCCTTGTGGGGCAAGAAAGATGCCGAACACGCCGGGCAGCAGCAGCAGCCATGTACCAACGGGACGGTCCAGCCGGGCAAGCAGTGCATAGGATCGCCAAGGGTCTGGCAGCCGGCCGATCAGGCCATTGCTGCGGATATCGGTATGAAGATGGGTCTGGGACATGGGATGAGTGATTGGCCAGAAACAGGATGAGGTCAATATTTTATCGCAGATGCTGGAAAGTGAGTGGGGAAAGCGGTATGCCCGAAACATGAGCCGTACCGATCCACGCCTTTTTATTGTTGATGCAGAGTCTCCCTGGCAGGAAGGGGAGACGGTGTCCCTGTCTGCCGGTCAGGCCCATTATCTGGGCAAGGTCATGCGTCTTCAGCCGGGCGATGGTGTGGTGCTGTTCAATGGCCGGGATGGCGAGTGGCAGGCGACTGTCGAGGGGCTGAAAAAAAATCAGGCCACGGTGCGCGTTACGTCCTGTCTGCGGCCCCAGCAGGATACAGAAGGGGTGGAGCTTCTTTTTGCGCCACTCAAGAGGGATGCGACGGAGCTGCTCATCCGCATGGGGACAGAGCTGGGTGTGACACGCTTTCGCCCCGTCCTGACAGCCCGGACAAACACACATCGCCTGAATCTTGAGCGGTTGGGGCTGATCGCACAGGAAGCTGCCGAACAGTGTGAGCGGCTGGATGTCCCGACCCTCATGCCGCTGGAGCCTCTGGCGGCTGTTCTGGCCCGCTGGCCGGTTCGGCGCAGGCTTGCCGTGGCGCTGGAGCGCCATGGGCAGGGAGGGCCTCCCGCTGGCTGTGATGCATTGCTCATCGGGCCAGAAGGAGGCTTTGCGGAGGAAGAGGTCCAACGGCTTTCCCGGCATGAGGCCATACAGTCTTTTTCGCTCGGCCCCCGGATATTGCGGGCAGATACGGCAGCCTGTGCTGCCTTGGCCCAGATCGGAGCAGCCAACCGGCAGGCATGAACGGCCCGAGGCTGCTCGAATATGTGTCGGTTCTCTTGAATGAAGGTAAATATGCCCCCTAGTATAGGGGGTATCTGGCTTACGGACAGTCTGAGCGTCCTGCGGCATAGCGTGGTGAATTTTAGCCGATAAGGGTTTGTGCATGTCCAATCCAGGTGAAAGCAATACGACACTGATCGAGAGCAGGGCGCAGCTTGTCGAGGTTCTGGCTCGTGGCTGCAAGCCGAAGGCTGAATGGCGTATTGGAACAGAACATGAAAAGTTCGGGTTCCGTCTGCCAGAACGGGCCAGAGGAGAGCTAAAGCCGTTTGCGCCACCAGCGTATGAGCCGGATGGCATCGGTGCCCTGCTTGGCGCTCTGGAAGGGCCGGACTGGCAGGCCATCCGTGATGATGGCCATTTGATAGGCCTGAAAGGTGCGGGCCCGCACAAGGGGCGGTCCATCTCTCTGGAACCTGCGGGACAGTTTGAGCTCTCCGGTGCGCCTGTCAGGACGGTGCAGGAAACCGAACAGGAGATGATTGCCCATTTCAGGCAGATCACCGGGCCTGCGCAGGAGCTGGGCCTTGGTTTTGCGCCTCTTGGTTTTCAGCCTCTCTGGCCCCGGGAGGCCATGCCGTGGATGCCCAAGAGCCGGTATGCCATCATGCGCCGCTACATGCCAGAGGTCGGGCGTCGTGGGCTGGACATGATGACACGGACCTGCACCGTGCAGGTGAATCTGGATTTTTCCAGCGAGGCAGACATGGCCCGCAAAATGCGGGTGTCGCTCGCTCTCCAGCCTCTCATCACGGCCCTGATGGCCAATTCGCCGTTTGCTGATGGCAGGCCGACAGGGCGTCTGTCCAACCGGGCCTATATCTGGCTGGATACGGACAATCAGCGCAGTGGTCAGCCGACGTTCTTTTTTGAGGAAGGCTTCGGGTTTGAGCGCTACGTGGACTGGGCGCTGGATGTCCCTATGTATTTCGTCAATCGTGAAGGGCGGAATATTGATGCCGCAGGCTGTTCGTTCCGTAAATGGCTCGATGGTGTCGAGCAGGAGCCGTTGGCAGGCCTGCGCCCAACGGTCGGGGATTTTGAAGACCATCTGACGACACTGTTCCCTGATGTTCGGCTCAAGCAGTTTCTTGAGATGCGTGGTGCCGATGCTGGACGGCCAGACATGATGGTGGCCCAGTCTGCGTTCTGGGTGGGGCTGCTATATGACGAAGATGTGCTGGCTGAAGCCGAACGGGTGGTGAAGGAGCAGTCTTGGCTGCATTATCAGTCTCTGGCGGAGCTTGTTGTCGAACAGGCCATGGATGCTCCTTTCCCGGGCGGGCTGCGTCATCTGGCAAAGCGTATTCTGACACTGGCCGAGCAGGGACTTCAGAAACGGGGCCATGGGGAGGAGTATTATCTTGCTCCGCTCTATGAGATTGCTGATGGTGCCAAAACACAGGCGGAGCGGTGGCTGGAGCGGTACCATGATGTCTGGCAGGGTGATGTCCGGCACATTTTCCGGGAAGCGGATATTTCCTTGTGAGGAAAGGAAGCGTGGTGATGGTGGTGCGGCGTCTTGTCATGGCCTGCGGCGTGGCTTTTGCTGTGGGGGGGATGGGTCTGCTGGGGAATCCGGCACTGGCGGCAGGCGTTTCCCTGACCCAGGCCCAGCAGGGATGGGTTCACAGAATTGAGTCCAGCCTTGCGGCGACGAAGACATTTCAGGCCCGGTTTGAGCAGGTGACCGAGCATGACGGGACATCCACCGGGACAGTTCTGCTGGAGCGGCCGGGAAAGATGCGGTTTTCTTACGATCCTCCCAGCCCGCTTCTGCTTGTGGCCAATGAAGGCAAGGTCGTGTTTCAGGACCGCAGCATCGGTCAGATCACGACAATCCCTCTGGATCATACGCCATTGGGTCTTCTTCTGCGGCCGGATCCCCGTTTCTCGGGGGATGTATCCATTCTGGGGTACGAACAGCAGAATAGCGAGATCCAGTTGCGGGTGACACGGACGGAAAATCCGGGTGAAGGCGAGATGACGCTCTTTTTCTCCACCCGTCCGCTCAGTCTGAAAGGCTGGACAGTGCTGGATGCCCAAGGGCACAGGACGATCGTGCATTTTTCCAGCGTGCAGACCGGCATCAGCGTTCCGTCTTCAAGTTTTGTCCTGCCAAAGGATGAGGACTAACCGCCCTTTTTCTGTCTGGCCAGCTCAAGTGCCCGGTTATAGACGGTGCGCTTGGGCAGGTTGACGATCCCTGCTATCAGCGCTGCGGCATCCTTGACGGAGTGGGTTTTCAGGGCATCCTGCAAGGCCTGGTCGAGTTCCTGTGCTCCCGTATCGTCTGCGGCTGGTGGACCAAGAAGCAGGGTGATCTCTCCCCGTGGGGCTGTTTCTTCAAAATGGGCAATGAGTTCGGCAAGACTGCCCCGGATCATTTCTTCAAAATGTTTTGTCAGTTCACGCCCTACGGCCGCAGGGCGGTCTGAGCCGAATACCTGCTGCTGTGTTTTCAGTGTTTCCAGAAGTCGGTGCGGTGATTCATACCAGATGAGCGTGGCAGCCAGACCAGCCTGTTCGGCAGCACGCAGGGCGGTAAAGCTGTGTCGGCGGGCCTCTCCCCGGGGAGGAAAACCCAGAAACATGAAGGGAATGGGAGGCAGGCCGGAGAGTGTCAGAGCCGTGACGGCAGCATTGGCACCGGGCAGGGACGTGATGGCGATATTTTCTGCCTGTGCGGCCCGGACGAGGCGGTATCCAGGGTCCGAAACAATGGGTGTACCGGCATCAGAGACCAGGGCCAGACATTGTCCCTGCTGGAGGCGCTCAATGAGGGCGGGGATGCGGTCCTGTTCATTATGGTCGTGGAGAGGGAAGAGCTGGTTGCTTATGCCATAATGCCGCAGCAGTTTTGTGGTAACGCGGGTATCTTCACACAGGATGGCATCAGCGGTCCTTAAAGCATCAAGGGCACGCTGGCTTATGTCGGCGAGGTTGCCGACAGGCGTTGCCACCAGCACGAGCTGCCCGGTAGAAGAAGGAAATGTTCCGTGATCGGGGGGAGTATATGGTTTCTCAGACATCGTTATCCTCAATGAGCCGCTCTGGCCTTTATAGCCGTGGTGGGCAGGGGCGCGGCAAGAGAGGAAACGGCCAGGCAGCATTGGCCGTTGGTATTTTCATGTTTCTGGGAGCCTGCTCCGGGGAAAATGGTCATGAAAGGAAACTGGCCCCGGTGGCAGCCGCTCCGCAGCCAGTGGAAAAACCGGCCCGTGTCGGGCTGATCGTACCGTTGAGTGGCCCTCATGCTGCCATCGGCCTGCGCCTGAGGGATGCGGCCCGGCTGGCTCTGCCGGACAACCAGCCTCCTCCCATGGATGTATTTGACAGTGCCCAGCCAGCAGGGCCTGCCCATGCCGCCCAGCAGGCTCTGGAGGCCGGAGACAGTATTGTTCTGGGGCCGCTTACGGCAGGTGATACGCAGGCCGTGTCCTCTGTCCTGCAGCCAGCGAATGTGCCGGAGCTGGCTTTCACCAGTGATGTGGCTCAGGCCAGACCGGGTGTCTGGGTCATGGGACTGACGCCAGAGCAGCAGGTTCGTCGTCTTGTTGACGCTGCCCGGGTAGAAGGACGGAAACGTTTCGCTGCGTTTCTGCCAGATACGGCACTGGGGCACGCCATGGGGGAAGGGCTGACCCTGGCCTGTCAGGAGGCTGGGCTGGATGTCCCGCAGATTACGTTCCACAGCAGTGACATCAATGACATCATGCAGAAAATGGCGCAGCTGAGCCGTCGGCCGGTTGCATCTGCCGGTACTGCACAGGGGGCGGCCACGGCGGAGAGCGGACCTTCTGCCATTGACCCTCTGAATGAGGGTGATGAAATGACGGTTTCTTCCTCCCGGCCAGCCCAGAAGGATCAGACCGCTTCGGCCCCTTCGGAGGTCAGCCCGCCGCCATTTGATGCCCTGCTTCTGGGTGATACCGGGCTGGATCTGGCCCGTGTGATCGATGCGCTGAAGAACAACCAGCTTCTGGTTCCTCAGGTTCGTATTCTTGGTCCGATGCTCTGGCGTTCCTTTGACGCCAAACTGGGGGACCTGCGCGGTGCCTGGTATGTGGCGTTTGATGAGAAACAGCGCAGTGGCTATGTGCAGAGTTATCAGAATGCCTATCAGCAGAAGCCTTCTCCTGTCGCAGATTTTGCCTACGATGCGGCCGCTCTGGCTGGCGCCCTGATCCGCCAGAACAAGCTGAATGTGGCAACACTGACCCAGCGTGAAGGCTATCTGGGCGTGAATGGTCTCTTCCATCTGCGTCCGGATGGCCGGATGATTCGGGCGCTGGGCATCTATCAGATTGCTCCGGGTGGGGGCAGCCAGCTGATCGTCCCAGCCTCCCGTGATCTGACATCGCCATCATCTCTTTCCGTAGGGCCGGCCGTGCCGGGGCGGGGGACTGCCTCGGCATCGGCTGATATGGCCGTATGGTCACCTGCAAAGCAGACAGCTGGAGCAGTACCGGCACAGGCTCAGGCTGGGAAGAAACCGGCCGCTCCTGATGTGGCGGTCTGGTCGCCATCCCGTCATGCGGGTGCTGGGAGCGGCACGTCCTCAACACCCTGACAGGTTTTGGCTTTTTGCCTGCTTCCATGGGAAAAAGCCCGT
This sequence comes from Parasaccharibacter apium, assembly GCF_002917995.1. Classification (NCBI taxonomy): domain Bacteria; kingdom Pseudomonadati; phylum Pseudomonadota; class Alphaproteobacteria; order Acetobacterales; family Acetobacteraceae; genus Parasaccharibacter; species Parasaccharibacter apium. The sequence goes on along the minus strand of NZ_LMYH01000012.1, from coordinate 171,114 downwards.
CTGCATGTCAGACGGGCTTTTTCTGTAGAACGAAAAATCGCTTCAGCAGGACGTCATGTCAGGCTGATGCATGCAGGGGCAGAACGGGACGGATGGTATGAAGTGCTTCGGAGAAGGTCCGGTAACGGCCAAGCTCGTTGTCTCTCAGGCAGTCCGTGAGAACCCAGTCGGGACCACGCAGGCTGATGAGGTAGGCAGGGTCGGCATTTTCCCGAACCCAGATGACCACCAGGCTGGGATCGGCTGTCTGCTGGTCTGGAGATGATTCAATGGAGGCATCAAGAATGCCCATTTTCTCGCTGGCAATGAGCCATGTGGCCAGGTAGTGGCGATGATGGGAAAGGAGCTTCTGGCGGAACGGGACGACAACACCGCCCGCATGTTCCCGGGCGCTGGAAGAGGGGGCCGTGGCGTGTTCTGCCACGCGGAATGCTTTCTGAGCCATGTCAGCATCTCCTTCATGGGAACAGGGAAACCCCTGCTGCATCACAATCAGAACAACCCATGGTGCCGAAGCGCGCTATCTGAAAACTGAACAGGAAGGCTTGGCTGCTATGATCTTGTTCTCATTTTGCAATCCTACCATGTTTCGGACGCATGGCTAGGTAAAATTTACTTTTTCTTATTCCGGTAACAGGATTTTGCCCACCGCCGATGCAACCAGAGCCAGTTTTCCGGGCGTTTCGTAATCCATTGTTCCAGCTCATCATTCAGGAGCTGGGTCAGGTGACGAATCATGTCATGGCGGGAACGGGCTGTGCTGGCATGATCTTTCGGGTCAAGGCAGGACCCCACCTCCAGAACCAGACGGGCCGGGCCTTCCCGCCAGACATGCCCTGTAATGATCAGAGCATCGAATCTGAGGGCCAGGGCCGCAGCAGCCGGGGCTGTCATGGTAGGATGGCCGAAGAAGGAAACCTCAATCCCATCGTTCATTTTCTGGTCCCCCAGCACGCCAAGATATCCACCTCTGGCGAGATGGCGGACAGCATCCCGTGCTCCCTGCTTCCCTTTTGGGAAGAATGAAACGGGTGTGCCGACAATGTGGCGTCGCAGCCGACAGAGCAGCTGGTCAACCAGAGGGTTGTTGGGGGCACGGTAGAAAGGGGAAAAAGCCATGCCATAACGGGCAACAATCAGGGGCATGAGTTCCCAGTTGCCGAGATGGCCTGAAAAGAAAATGATAGGGCGCCCGCTTTTGCGGGCCTGGTGCAGGAGTTCATCATTCAGGACACGCCAGCCGGGACCTGTAGCAGCCCCTTCCGGCAGGTCAGGAAGGTGGGGGAGTTCTCCCAATGTGCTGCCAATGTTCCACCAGCAGCCTCTGACGAGCCTCCGGCGTGTCTTTCGGTCCATCGTGGGAAAGGCACGGTGCAGGTTGATGTCGGCAATGCGGGATGAGGGAAGGCACGGCCCGACAAGAGCTGCCACGGTTCCTCCCAAACGGGAAGACAGACCCGCAGGCAGCTTGCTGGCAAACCAGAGAAGCCCCTTCAGGCCCCATGCCTCAAGATAATGTTTCATGGGTGCGGGGCCGGGACATGAGAGGGGCAGTTACTCTGCCAGAAAGTGGTCAAGAAGTTCATCCATCAGCCTAGGGTTGCTCCATCGGGGTTCAACATCAAGGCTAACCACGAAATTCTGGAAGAGTGGGGGCAGTTTTACAAAATCTTTTTCCGTCGTGACCAGAACGGTCTCTGGCATATGGGCCAGCTGGGCCAGTTTCTTCAGTTCACGGGCCGAGTAGATGTGATGGTCAGGGAATGTGAGAGTCCGCAACAGGGTAAGGCCTGCATCCTGAAGGGTGGAGAAGAATTTCTGGGGGCGACCGATCCCGGCAAAGGCAATGAGCTGATAGCCCCGCAGCTTCTGGATGGCGGCGCCAGGGGAGAGGGTTCCTTTCAGGACAGGAAGGGACGGAGGCAGCTGCCCGGCGATATGCTGGCGGTCGTCACCGAGGATGACAGTGGCGTGTAGCCGGGGCAGGAGATCAGGAAGTGATTCCCGCAATGGCCCGGCAGGAAGCAGGCGCTGGTTGCCCAGCCCCGCCGGACCGTCAATGACCAGCAGGGAGAGGTCTTTGTGGAGGGAAGGGTCCTGTAGACCGTCATCCATGACCAGGCAGTCTGCCCCTGCTTCGATGGCCCGCAGGGCATTGGCTCTGCGGTCCGGTCCTCGCCATGTGGGGGCAAGGCGGGCCAGCAGGATGGTTTCATCGCCGACATCAACGGCCCTGTCCAGTGTGGGGGAGATCAGTCCTGTCTTTTTGGACCGGCCACCGTGACCACGGGTTAGGGCATGGGGAGTCCGTCCTCTCTGGATCAGCTTTTGGAGCAGATGGAGGCTCATGGGCGTTTTGCCAGTTCCGCCTACGGTGATGTTTCCACAGCAGAGAACAGGAACGGGCAGCCTGAGTGAAGGCTGGGTCTGACGTTGCCTGGCGACGAACCCCGTCACTTTACTGAAAGGCAAAAGAAGATTGGAAAGCATGGTCGGGGCAGGGGTCTGCCAGAAAGAAGGGGCCGTCAGTTTCATCAAAATGCCTTTTTAGTCAAAATTGTGTCCTTAATAAGGCGAATTGCCTGCCTGCCTGCCTGATTCTGCTGAGGGGGCCTGGGGCTGGGAAGATGGCGGGCTTTCAGCCAGCGTGCGAGTGCCTCCTGATGCTCAACAGGATGGAGTGAGCCTGCATGACGGGCGCAGAGTGCTGTCCAGTTCTGCATGTATGGACCGATGGCCGTAGGGCGGCGGAAATGGAGGGATTCCAGAGGGTTGTGGCCTCCTCCGGGTGGGACAAGGGAATTGCCGATGAAGACCCGCTCGGCAAGCTGAAAGAAGAGGCCGACTTCTCCCAGCGTGTCGATGATCCATACATCATCCCCACCTCCAGGAACCTGTCCCTTGGAACGGCAGGGAGCCTGATGGGTCTGGGCCAGTTCTTTGCCTCTTTCAGGATGACGGGGGATGATGACGGTGAGCAGGTCAGGGCGTTCTTTTTTGGCCTGCCGGGCGGCTGCAATGATGATCTCTTCTTCGCCCGGATGCGTGGAAGCCGCCACAAAAATGGAGCGTTCCTCAAGTTGCCTGCGCAGGGTGACAGCCTCGGATGCATCAAAGGGCAGAGGGGGCGAATCTTCTTTCAGATCCGCCGGGGGCAGGAGTGGCCCGATTCCGAATCGGGCAAAAGCCTGCGCATCATCCATGCTTCGGGGCATGATCCAGTGGCAGGCTTCCAGGAGGTGGCGCAGCAGGGGTGATGCCCACCGCCAGCGTGCGGCAGAACGGGGCGAGAGACGCGCATTGAGCAGCATGACAGGCAGTTTTTTTTGTCGGCTCAGGCAGAGCAGGCCCGGCCAGAGTTCACTTTCCGTAAGAACCAGCCCGATCGGTTGCCAGTATGCCATGAAACGCTCAAGGAGATGCGGGGCATCATAGGGGATGAGCTGATGGATCAGCCGCCCCGTGTGACTGGCCGGATGGGCGGCGACCGTTTCTCCACCGGTCAGGGTGGCTGTTGTCATGAGGATGGTCAGCTTTGGGCTGTCTGCCAGAAGCTGACTGACAACAGGCAGGATGCACCGGCTTTCTCCCACACTGGCAGCATGAACCCAAAGGAGCGGTCCGTCATGGGAGGGGCGGGGCATTCCTGCCCGGGCGAAACGTTCTGGCAGGCGGGTTCTGTTTTCCCTGCCCTGCTGCAGCCTTTTGCGGGCATGACGGCGGAGCCATGGCATGGCGGCATGGCCGATCAGCGACCATATTGTGAGAAGGGGGGCGGCCAGAGGCGTGAAGGAAGGGTAACGGCCCATTGCGTGTTCCATGCGGCACGGGTGGTGCATTTTCGCATCATCTCCCCAGCACAACGCAGAGGGAAGCGTAAAAACGTTTTCCTCGTGACGGGAGGGCCTTGCCGAGTGGCCAGCCTTGTGCGACGAGATGACCCACTTATTATATATCCAAGATTATCCTCAAGGGGGCTGACCATGTCAGAAACGGAAGCGCACACGCAGCAGGAAACAGCCAAGGGAACACTCATGGCTGGCAAGCGTGGTGTTGTCATGGGTGTGGCAAACAAGAACTCCATTGCCTGGGCCATTGCCAAGGCCTGTGCGGACCAGGGGGCTGAAATCGCCTTCACCTATCAGGGTGAGGCTCTGGGCAAGCGTGTACGTCCGCTGGCAGAAAGTGTGGGGTCCACCATGGTCCTGCCCTGTGATGTGAGTGATGACGCTGCCATCAATGCCACGTTCGATGAGGTCGAGAAGGCCTGGGGCAAGATCGACTTTGTCGTTCATGCCATTGGCTGGGCTGACAAGCAGTATCTGCGCGGGCGCTATGTGGATACCCCCCGTGAGGCTTTCCTCCAGGCGCTGGATATTTCCTGCTTCTCTTTCACGGCAGTGGCCCGTCGGGCTGCGGCCATGATGAATGCCGGTGGCTCCCTGCTGACCCTGACCTATCTGGGGGCAGAGCGTGTCATGCCGCATTATAATGTGATGGGTGTTGCCAAGGCAGCACTTGAAGCCTCCGTCCGTTACATGGCGGTGGATCTGGGTCGTGATGATATCCGTGTGAACGGCATTTCTGCCGGACCGATCATGACACTGGCAGCCAATGGCATCGGGGACTTCCGCTACATTCTGCGCTGGAATCAGGTCAATGCTCCGATGGAGCGCAATGTGTCCCTGAAGGATGTCGGTGGTTCCGGCCTGTATCTGCTGTCAGATCTTTCCAGCGGTGTGACGGGTGAGGTGCATCACGTGGATTGCGGTTACAACATCATTGGCATGAAGAACCCGGAAGCTCCCGACATGAGCCTCTCCTCTGGGGAATAAGAATAATGTCTGAAAACAGTTTTGGGCGTCTGCTACGTGTTACGACATGGGGAGAGAGCCACGGTCCAGCGATTGGCTGCGTGATTGATGGCTGTCCGCCACGCCTGAAACTGTCGGAGGATGACATTCAGCCCTGGCTGGAGAAAAGGCGGCCGGGCCAGTCCCGTTACACGACGCAGCGGCGTGAACCGGATGAGGTGCGGATTCTCTCCGGGGTGTTTGAGGGGCAGACGACGGGCACCCCCATTTCCCTGATGATTGAGAATACGGATCAGCGGTCCCGGGATTATGGGGAGATTGCCCGGCAGTATCGGCCTGGCCATGCAGATATTGCCTATGATCTGAAGTACGGCATCCGTGACTATCGTGGTGGCGGGCGGTCTTCCGCACGGGAGACGGCCATGCGTGTCGCAGCGGGAGCCGTGGCACGGGTCATCCTGCGGGAGCTTGTCGGGCCGCAGCTGCTCATCCGTGGTGCCCTTACGGGTATTGGTGGGCAGTCCGTGGACAGGGAACGCTGGGATTGGGATGAGGTGGAACGGAATCCGTTCTTCTCTCCAGATGCGGGAATCGTTCCGGCGTGGAGCGAGCAGCTGGAAGAGGTGAGAAAGTCCGGATCCTCCATCGGTGCGACGCTGGAGGTCGTGGCGGAAGGCGTTCCTGCCGGGCTGGGGGCGCCTGTTTATGGTAAGCTGGACTCCGAACTGGCTGGCGGCCTCATGGGTATCAATGGTGTGAAAGCGGTCGAGATTGGTGATGGCATGGGGGTTGCCGCCCTCCATGGCGAGGAAAATGCGGATCCCATCCGTCCTTCCGATAATCCGATGGAGCCTGTATTTCTCAGCAATCACGCCGGGGGTATTCTGGGGGGTATCTCCACGGGGCAGCCTATCGTGGCCCGCATGGCGATCAAACCAACCAGCTCCATATTGCTGCCCGTACCGAGCATCACGCGGGATGGTGAGGCGGTGGATGTCCGGACAAAGGGGCGGCATGACCCCTGCATCGGCATCCGGGCCGTACCGGTGGCCGAGGCCATGATGGCCTGCATCCTGGCGGACCAGTTGCTGCGTAACCATGCCCAATGTGGGTGGCTCTGAAAACTGTTGTTATTCAGCAGGAAGGGTGAGAGCTCGTTACAATATATAGTGTTCATTGTGAACGGGTTAACCCTATATATGCGAAAATGCATAAAACCTGACGAAAAACAAGCCTTGAAATATGCCCTTCATCCATGGGAGATGGGAGGACTGTTTAAGCCGAAAATGATGCCGAAATGAGGGGCTCGATTCATGACCATGCATGATGCGCAGACGTTCGCTCACCCGTTGGGTGGGACAGAAGAACCCGAGCTCTTCCCCAATGTTGTTCAGCTGCCGGGGCATCCGCCTGTGCGGACGACGCCGGAACGTGACGAGCGCCTGACAGACTTCGGTCGTGCCACTCTGGATGACCGCTACCTGCTGGAAGGTGAGACATATCAGGGGCTGTTTGCGCGCGTGGCATCCCGGTATGGAGCTGATGAGGGGCATGCACAGCGTATTTACGATTACATGTCCCAGCACTGGTTCATGCCAGCCACACCTGTTCTTTCCAACGGCGGGACGAATCGTGGTCTTCCGATTTCCTGTTTTCTCAATGAATCGGAGGACAGTCTCGAGGGGATTGTCGGGCTCTGGAATGAGAATGTCTGGCTGGCTGCCAAAGGAGGGGGGATTGGTTCCTATTGGGGCAATCTGCGGTCTATCGGGGAGAATATCGGCCGGAATGGTAAAACATCCGGTGTGATCCCCTTCATTCGGGTGATGGACAGCCTGACGCTCGCCATCAGCCAGGGCAGCCTGCGGCGTGGTTCCGCTGCAGTTTATCTGCCTATCTGGCATCCCGAGATTGAAGAATTCATCGAGATGCGCCGTCCCACTGGTGGTGATCCCAACCGCAAGGCCCTCAATCTGCATCATGGTGTGCTGCTGACGGACGATTTCATGCGGGCCGTGGCGGGTGATGAGGAATGGCCACTCGTTTCCCCCAAGGATCATAGCGTCATTCGCAAGGTGTCGGCCCGTGGCCTGTGGATACGCCTTCTGACAGCACGCATGGAACAGGGCGAGCCCTACATCGTGTTTTCGGACACGGTGAACCGTGCCCGGCCGGAACATCACAGGCTGGCAGGGCTGGAGGTGAAGACCTCCAACCTCTGTGCCGAGATCACCCTGCCGACGGGGATTGACCATCATGGCAAGACCCGTACGGCTGTCTGCTGTCTTTCATCCCTGAATCTGGAATATTGGGATGAATGGAAAGATGACCCGCACTTCATCAAGGATGTGATGCTGTTCCTCGACAATGTGTTGCAGGACTTCATCGACAATGCGCCGGATGACATGGCCCATGCCCGTTATGCCGCCATGCGGGAGCGGTCGGTCGGGTTGGGTGTGATGGGTTTCCATTCCTTCCTTCAGTCCAGGATGGTGCCCTTTGGTAGTGTCATGGCGAAGGTGTGGAACAAGAAGTTCTTTGAGCATATCTCGAAGCAGACGGCTGAGGCATCCCGCGAGCTGGCAAAGACACGGGGCCCGTGTCCGGATGCCGAAGAATATGGTTTTCAGGAACGGTTCTCCAACAGGATGGCCGTGGCGCCGACAGCGTCCATTTCCATCATTGCGGGCAATGCCAGCCCGGGGATTGATCCCATCAGTGCCAACGTGTTTCTCCAGAAGACACTGTCCGGCTCCTTCACGGTGCGGAACCGCCATCTGGCGAAGCTGCTCCAGAAGTATGGGCGGGATACGGATGAGGTCTGGTCCTCCATCACATTGAGCAAGGGGTCCGTACAGCATCTCGATTTCCTGACACAGGATGAGAAGGATGTTTTCAGAACAGCCTTCGAGATTGACCAGCGCTGGGTGATTGAGCATGCTGCCGACCGTGCTCCGTTCATCTGTCAGTCGCAGTCGGTCAATCTGTTCCTGCCGGCGGATGTGCACAAGCGTGACCTTGTCCGCATCCATTACGAGGCATGGAAGAAGGGCGTCAAATCGCTGTATTATTGCCGCTCCCTTTCCATCCAGAGGGCCGATACGGTGTCCAATGTTGCCGTGAAGCGTGACATCATGGAGGGGGATGACGATCATCTTCCGCAGGCTACGCCACGCCATGCGGAGAGTGGTGCCGGGAGTTATGAGGAATGTCTCTCCTGCCAGTAAGGCGGAGGGTGTGAGGTGGGGCCTGCCCGGCATGGCCTCATCTTTGGATATTGGAGGGATTCAGCCTGGAAGGGCTGTGTCTCAAGGGAAAAAGGTTTCGCGAGATGACAGATGGCACTCCATTGCCGCCGGCCCCGGAAGCGGCCGAGCAGGCCAATCTTCTGGTTGAAAACCCGGTTTACAAGCCATTCCGCTACCCTTGGGCCTATGATGCCTGGTTGACCCAGCAGCGTCTGCACTGGCTGCCGGAGGAAGTTCCGCTGGCCGAGGATGTGAAGGACTGGCACCGTAAACTTTCAGAGGCCGAGCAGAATCTCGTCACGCAGATTTTCCGCTTTTTCACGCAGGCGGACGTGGAAGTGAACTCCGCCTACATGAAGTATTACAGTCAGGTCTTCAAGCCAACCGAAGTCCTCATGATGCTCTCCTGTTTCTCAAACATCGAGACCATCCATATTGCGGCCTATTCCCACCTGCTGGATACGATCGGGATGCCGGAGACGGAGTATTCCGCCTTCCTGAAATACAAGGAAATGAAGGACAAGTATGATTTCATGCAGTCCTTCAACATCAACAGCAAGCGGGATGTTGCCAAGACGATGGCAGCCTTCGGAGCCTTCATGGAGGGTCTCCAGCTGTTTGCGTCTTTTGCCATTTTGCTGAATTTCCCCCGCTTCAACAAGCTGAAGGGGATGGGACAGATCGTTTCATGGTCCGTGCGTGATGAAACGCTGCACTGCCTCTCCATGATCCGGCTTTTCCGCACCTTCATTCGGGAAAATCCGGAACTCTGGACGGAAGAATTCCGGGCTGAACTGGTGGAAATCTGCCGTCAGACAGTCGCCCACGAGGATGCCTTCATCGAACTGGCCTTCGAAATGGGGCCTGTGGAGGGCCTGTCTGCCGGGCAGGTGGAGCGCTACATCCGCTTCATTGCTGATCGCCGGCTGATCCAGCTTGGTCTGGACCCGATCTATGGCATCGAGGAAAATCCGCTGCCATGGGTGGATGACATGCTCAATGCGGTGGAACATACGAATTTCTTCGAGAATCGTGCGACTGAATATTCCCGTGCTTCCACGCAGGGTACGTGGGAAGATGCCTTCGAAAGTGGTGTGTTCTCCTGAGAGGAAAGCAGGGAAATTACCCGTTATCTGAATGGTTTATGATAGGGCTGTCTTGACCGGGCCTGCTTTGCTGCTCATATGGACGGAAGTATTTTCTAATAGGGGTATGGGCTGCGTTCTGCCCGGCCATACGTTCTGAGAAGACGTATCCCGGAGGAAAGGCAGCCGCCCGAGACTGTCTGCTCCAGCGTGCTGGAGCAGGGAGAACTGGAGTTGTGCGTTTTGGTTTCTTCCTCATCAGAGCCCAACACTGTATCTGGCGGTGAGGCTGCGGGTAGAGAGGTCAAAGGGGAAGATGCCCTGAAGGCCCTTTCCGCCTATCTGGCCGATGACATGACAGCCTGCAATCAGGCCATCATTGACAGGATGCAGAGCTCTGTTCCGTTGATTCCCCAGCTGGGAGCGCATCTCGTGGCGGCTGGTGGAAAGAGGCTGCGTCCATTGCTGACGCTCGCTTCTGCCCGTCTTTGTGGTTATGGGGAGAAGGAGGGGGAAACACGCCATATCGGCCTGGCGGCCTGTGTGGAGTTCATCCATACAGCAACGCTGCTGCATGATGATGTGGTGGATGAAAGCACGCTGCGGCGTGGCATGGCCTCTGCCAATGCCCTTTTTGGCAACAAGGCTTCCGTGCTGGTGGGGGACTTCCTGTTTGCCCGCTCGTTCCAGCTCATGACGGCGGATGGATCGCTGGAGGTCATGGCCATTCTTTCAGCTGCTTCGGCAACGATTGCTGAAGGTGAAGTTCTCCAGATGTCCACCCAGAATGATCTTTCTACCCCGATAGAGCGTTATCTGGAGGTCATCCATGGCAAGACGGCGGCCCTGTTTGCGGCGGCCTGTCGGGTAGGCGCCGTCGTGGCCGGGCACGGTCGTGAGGCTGAGCTGGCGCTGGAGCAGTACGGAACCAGCCTGGGTATGGCCTTCCAGCTTGTGGATGATGCGCTGGATTATGCAGCGGATCAGCAGGTGCTGGGGAAGACGGTCGGGGATGATTTCCGTGAAGGGAAGATCACGCTCCCGGTGCTGGCTGCTTATGAGCAGGGTACGGAGGAAGAACGCCAGTTCTGGAAACGTGTGATCGAGGATAATGAGCAGACAGAGGCTGATCTGCCTCATGCTCTGGAGATCATTGCCCGGAGGGATGCCATCCGTAAGACGATTGAAAAGGCCCGGGATTATGCGGCGCAGGCCGTGGAGGCGTTGTCCTGTTTCCCGGAGAGCGGGTTGAAAAATCTGTTGCGTGAGACGGTGCTTTATACGGTCGAGCGGGCCCGTTAAGAAAAAACGTCCCAGCCATTGGCGAATCCCAGCCAGGCGATGTTTCTGGCAAGCTCCTCTCCGTTCTGTGGATGAGCTGTCAGGAAGAAGCGGTCCGCCGGGCTGGACGGGCTGGCGGGAAGCGAGGCTTCCGTTACATCACATAACCGCCGGAGGGCCTGCTGGGCGACGGCGGGGGCGGGGTCCAGCCACATGATGCCCGCAGGGCCAAGGCGCTGGAAGTAGGGTAGCAGAAACGTATAGTGCGTGCAGCCCAGCCCAACAGCGTCAATGTCATTTCCACCGGGCTGCTGAAAGAGGCATGCGAGTTCCTGCTGCACTTCAGCCGGATCCGGCTGCTCGCCCCGAAAAGCCCGCTCGGCCAGATTGGCCAGATGGCGGGAGCCATGTATGAGCAGTCGGCAATCGGCAGCAAATTCGTCATGAAGCTGTTTGAGATAGGGGCGTCGTGCCGTGGCGCTTGTAGCCAGCAGACCGATGGTGCGGCTGGCAGAGACCCGTCCGGCCCAGCGGATGGGCGGGACACAGCCTACGACAGGCAGATCGAGCCGCTCCCGTAATATGGGCAGTGCCAGGGTGCTGGCCGTGTTGCAGGCAATGATGGCCAGAGCCGGTTCCAGTGTATCGCAAGACTTGCAGACGAGGTCGGCAATGCGCTCCCGCAGGATATCATCCGGCTGTTCCCCATAGGGAAACAGGGCCGTATCGGCGAGGTAGTCTATTGTCAGGGAAGGGGCCAGACTGCGCAGTGCCTGAACAACACCCAGCCCGCCGATGCCTGAATCAAAGACCAGAATGCGGGGAGAGGATGGTGCAGGCATGGGCGTATCCGCTGAGACGTGATGGTGGGGCCTGAAAAGGAGAGAAAGGTTGCCCTCCTTTCATCGTCCTTTTCAGGCTGGGTGTGAAACGGTCAGCCCCGTTTGAAGGCAAGTGCTTCTTCTGCGCTGCCGACACCGCCATGGGCTTTGGACCAGCTGCATGGGTCCTCAAGGAAGCGGCGAACTTCTGCGCTGTCTTCGGCAGAGAAATATTGGCCATCGGCGCAGGCTTCCAGTACATCCCACCAGGTGCAGAGTGCATGCAGGCTGATGCCCATGTCCTGAAGGGTTTTCTGGGCGCCGGGGAAGACGCCGTAAAAGAAGACAACAAAGGTGTGATCCACGATGGCACCTGCTTCACGCAGGGCATTGGCAAAACGGATCTTGGAGGCGCCGTCTGTTGTCAGGTCCTCTACCAGCAGGGTGCGCATGCCCTCTGGCACGTCACCTTCAATCTGTGCATTGCGGCCAAAGCCTTTAGGCTTCTTGCGTACATAGGCCATTGGTGTCATCAGCCGGTCAGCAATCCAGGCGGAGAAGGGAATACCTGCCGTCTCACCGCCCACGACAGCATCAATGCTTTCATAGCCGATGTGGCGGCCAATTTTTTCAACGGCCAGTTCCATCAGTTTCTTGCGGGCGCGGGGGAAGAAGATGATCTTGCGGCAGTCGATATAGACGGGGGATTTCCAGCCGGATGTCAGCGTGTAAGGCTCGCTGGGCCGGAAGTTGATGGCTTTGATTTCCAGAAGAATGCGCGCCGTTGTCAGCGCAGCATCACGGTCCCACTGTGTGGGGCGGATGCCCAGATTTGATGCTGTGCCAGATGCAGGCATTATTCTCTCCGTAATCTCGAAAAATGGTTCCTTTGGAGACATCTACCCGTTAGAAGGAAGGAGGGGTAGGGCAAAGATGTCTTTTTTGCCCATTCTCTTATTGGTGACGCTTTATTCTGTTATTGGTAGGGCTGATGATAGTGGCCCGCCTTTCCTGATGGAGGTTTTTCCTGGGGAAAACAGGGTATCGTAGGGGTTATGGGATATGAAAATCGACACCGGGCACATTGGTCGCAAATGCGAACGCGCCGTAATTACAGCTTATCAGGAGCTGCATGATATGGGGCAAAGCGAGATGAGTATTTTTGCTGCCTGCACAACCCTGTATCGCATCCATCATCCAGAATCGTCCCTGCCAGAAGCCCGGCTGCTCGTCTCGGAGTGGATAGATCATCACATCGTCCGGCGTTCGGCTGCGCCTACGCGTGGTTGTAACTGCCCTCCAACCAGGCCACATTGAAGCCACAACATGGCCTGGTGCAGTCCTTCGCTCTTTGGGCCAGAGACACATGATGAAGCGGGGTGCCGGATGGCTCTCCGCTTTTTTGATATTTTCAGTTTTGATCAAATCTCTCAGGCCCTCTGGCTGTCCGGAGAAGCAGACAGCCAGAGGGAGCAGATCATTTTGTTGCCTGCTCTGGCAGGGTATAGACAACCAGCTGATCGGAAACAGGTGTCCCCATGAGGTGGTGCCCCCCGGCCATGATGGCGACATATTGCCGACCATTGACGGCATAGGTCATGGCGTTGGCCTGTCCTCCACCGGGCAGCACGTCCGTCCAGAGTGTCTTGCCTGTCTTGAGGTCGACGGCGTGAATCTGGTTGTCGGTTGACGCCCCGATGAAGGCCACACCGCCAGCCGTCATGACAGACCCGCCATTGTTTGGCGTGCCGATTTCGATGGGCAGACCTGTCGGCAGCCCCCAGGGACCATTGGCACGGGCCGAGCCGAAGGGCCGCTGCCACAGAACCTTGTGTGCCTTGAGATCAATGGCGGTGAGCATGCCGTAGGGAGGTGCGTTGCACATTACCCTCGTGAATTCGTTCCAGAAGGGACCAACCAGAGTGCCATACGGCGTCTCAGCCTGGGCGGCATTGCCGGCTGTCATGCCATGGCGTGGCGTGTATTCGGGAACATCCACAGGGATCAGTCGCAGCTGGTCCGCCGTTTTGCGGTTCACAAGCTGGTTGTACATGGGAACATTGTTCCAGTTGGCCAGCATGATACCCGTCTGCGGGTTATAGGAGATGCTGCCCCAGTCACTGCCCCCATTATAGCCGGGGGATTCAATCCATGGCTTTTTGAGGGAAGGGGGTGTGAACTCGCCAACATAACTGGCCCGACGGAACTTGATGCGGCAGGCCAGCTGGTCCAGCGGCGAGACGCCCCACATGTCCGATTCCTTCAGGTCTGGAAAACCGAGGCGGGGAACCCCGACAGACCACGGCTGCGTTGGCGTACGGGGATCATCCTTCATGACACCGGCGGGGGCCGGTTTTTCCACGACGGGGAAGTCTGGCAGCGGCTTGCCTGTCCGACGGTCGAGGATGAAGGTCTGGCCCCGTTTTGTAGGCATGATGAGGGCCGGGATGATGCTTCCGTCATCGGCATGATAGTCGAACAGCGTTGCCTGGGAACCAATGTCGTAATCCCAGACATCCTTGTGGACGGTCTGGAAGACCCACCGGGGTTCACCCGTGCGGACATCAAGCGCCACTACGGCGGATGACACCTTGTTTTCCGCATCGCTGCGCATGGCGCTGTAATAGTCAGCCGAGGAATTGCCCATGGGGACATAGACCAGCCCCAGGGCATTGTCGCCCGTCATGGCCGTCCATGAATTGGGTGTTCCACGGCTGTAATAATGGTCCTTGTCCGGCTGGTGGTGGTTGTCCGGATTATTGACATCCCAAGCCCAGAGGAACTTCCCACTTTCGGCATCATATCCCCGGATGACGCCTGATGGTGCCCAGCGGCGCTGACCGTCCAGCACTTCATGATTGACCACGATCACGCCATTGATGATGGGAACCGGACTGGTCACCCCAACAAAACGGGGCACGGACCAGCCCATGCCCTGCATGAGATTGACCTGCCCGCCATGGCCAAAGGCCTCGCACGGTTTGCCATCTTCGGCATCAACGGCGATCATCCGGTTGTCCAGCGTGGCCTCAATGATGCGGTTATGGCAGGTCTGCCCATCCGCTGCGGTGGATGACGTGTAATAGGTGACGGATTTGCAGGCAGAGGTGAAGGGAATGGCATCGTAGCTTTCATGGGCATGGAAGTGCCATTTTTCCTGCCCCGTAGCGGCATCGACACGCATCATGTCATTCGTGGCGGAGCAGAGATACAGGGAATCACCCACCTTGATGGGGGCCGTTTCCGGCGCCAGTCGATTCAGTTTGCCTTTTGGTTGCAGGACTCCGGTATGGTAGACGAACGCCCGTTGCAGCCTGCTGACATTCTCCGGTGTGATCTGGGTCAGCGGGGAATAGCGTGTGGCCCGGTCGTCCCGCCCATAGGCAGGCCAGTCCTCAGCTTTGGGATTGGCACTCTCCTGAGGGACGGCCTGGGGAAGCTGGTCGATGGGGAGCTCATCAATATCCGGCAGGTTGGCGGCATTGACGCCTGTGGCCTGGGGTGTGTTGGGAGCAGGGGGATGATAGATGGTGGAAACCGTTTCCTCCGCAGGTGCCGTCTCGTGAGACGTGCTGGGGGAGGCGGCCTCCTGGGCTTTTACGGCGGATAGTGATGTGCCGAGGATGGTACCTCCCAGAAGGAGACCAAGAAGACGGACTTGATTACGCATCGGGAGTGACTTTCTGGTTGCGGAGGAGACGGGGAAGAAAAGCAGCGACCACGATGGCCAGCAGGGTGGGCCCGAAGAGGCGCGGCAGCCATCCCCAGAAATTGAAACCGACCTCGTAGATCGTCCAGGGAATTGTCAGGGCCCAGGCGAGAAGATAGGTCCAGGCACCCACAGGGCTCTGGCGGAAAAGATAGATGCCTGAGAGGCAGAGGAGCAGTCCGCAGAGGGTGTAATACCAGGACCCACCCAGCAGAATGAGCCATGAGCCGAAAATGACGAAATAAAGCCCGAAAAGCAGAATCAGCAGGGCAAATGCCCAGATGGCTATATCTGCGCCTTTGGGTTTTTCATTGGGATAAGAGAGAAAAGACACAGTTCCATCTCCAGTTGACCAGAAAATATCAGGAAACCATGGGGATACACGTTTCGGATAAAAACGGATTGACGAGATCAACCCATATATTTGGTCAGGGAACTCAGGTTGATACACTGGACATGCCGGTTACATGATTTTTTCATGCAACCGGCACGATCCCAAGGTTACTTGCTGTCTGCCTCTGGCAGAGCATAGACAACCAGCGCATCAGACACCGGGCTGCGCATGAAGTGATGCCCCCCGGCCATGATGGCGACATATTGCCGACCATTGACGGCATAGGTCATGGCGTTGGCCTGTCCCCCACCGGGCAGCACGTCAGTCCAGAGCGTCTTGCCTGTCTTGAGGTCAATGGCGTGGATCTGGTTGTCGGTCGATGCTCCGATGAAGGCGACACCGCCAGCCGTCATGACAGGACCGCCATTGTTGGGCGTACCGATTGTCAGCGGCAGGTGCGAGGCGATACCCCACGGGCCATTGGCACGGGCCGAACCAAGTGGCTTCTGCCACAGGACCTTGTGCGCTTTGAGGTCAATGGCGGTGACCATCCCGTAGGGTGGCACATTGCACATCATCTGGGTGAAGCTGTTCCAGTACGGGGTGACGACAATTCCATAGGGCGTCTGCGCCTGTGCCCCGTTACCTTCAGCCCCACCAGCGCCAGCTTTGAACTGGGGTGAATCAATGGGAATCAGCCCCATTTTGTCAGCTTTCTTGCGGCTGACGAGCTGGTCATACATGGGCAGGCTGCTCCAGTTGGCCAGCATGATGCCCGTCTGCGGGTTATAGGAGATGCTGCCCCAGTCACTGCCCCCATTATAGCCAGGGTATTCCAGCCACGGCTGCTTGATGGTAGGCGGTGTGAACTCGCCGACATAATGGGCCCGACGGAATTTGATGCGGCAGGCCAGCTGGTCCAGTGGCGAGATGCCCCATGTGGCGGCTTCTGTCAGCTCCGGGAAGCCAAGACGGGGAACCCCGACAGACCACGGCTGCGTTGGAGCCCGTGGATCACCCTGGACGAAGCCCGGGCTGGGAGCCGGTTTTTCCACGACGGGGAAGTCTGGCAGCGGCTTGCCTGTCCGACGGTCGAGGATGAAGGTCTGGCCCCGTTTTGTAGGCATGATGAGGGCCGGGATGATGCTTCCGTCATCGGCATGATAGTCGAACAGCGTTGCCTGGGAACCAATGTCGTAATCCCAGACATCCTTGTGGACGGTCTGGAAGACCCAACGGGGTTCGCCCGTGCGGACATCAAGCGCCACCACGGCGGATGACACCTTGTTTTCCGCATCGCTGCGCATGGCGCTGTAATAGTCAACCGCAGAGTTGCCTGTGGGCACATAGACCAGCCCCAGGGCATTGTCGCCCGTCATGGCCGCCCAAGAATTGGGTGTTCCACGGCTGTAATAATGGTCCTTGTCCGGCTGGTGGTGGTTGTCCGGATTATTGACATCCCAAGCCCAGAGGAACTTCCCACTTTCGGCATCATATCCCCGGATGACGCCTGATGGTGCCCAGCGGCGCTGGCCATCAAGCACTTCATGATTGACAACGATCACGCCATTGACGATGGGCGGAGCTGTTGTCATGGCCACGAAACCGGGGACGGACCAGCCCATGCCCTGCATGAGATTGACCTGCCCGCCATGGCCAAAAGTCTCGCAGAGCTTGCCATCTTCGGCATCAACAGCAATCAGCCTGTTGTCCAGTGTCGATTCAATGATGCGGTGATGGCAGGGCTGCCCATCCGCTGCGGTGGATGATGTGTAGTAGGTGACGGATTTGCAGGCCGCCGTATAGGGAATGGCATCGTAGCTTTCATGGGCATGGAAGTGCCATTTTTCCTGCCCCGTAGCGGCATCGACACGCATCATGTCATTCGTGGCGGAGCAGAGATACAGGGAATCACCCACCTTGATCGGCGTGGTTTCTGCAGCCCACTTGTTGGCCTTCCCTTTGGGAGGGAGGCTGCCGGTATGGTAGATGAACGCCCGTTGCAGTCTGCTGACATTTTCCGGCGTGATCTGTGTCAGCGGGGAATAGCGTGTCGCCTGGTCATCACGCCCATAGGCAGGCCAGTCCTCAGCTTTGGGATTGGCACTCTCCTGAGGGACGGCCTGGGGGAGCTGGTCGATGGGGAGCTCATCAATATCCGGCAGGTTGGCGGCATTGACGCCTGTTGGCTGGGGGGTACCCGGCTCAGGGTCGTGGTAGATGCTGGAGCTCGTCTGCGCTTCGCTGTCATTGTCCGGGCCGGGGGTTTCCAGCGAGGGAGGAATCTGGGCATGGGCCACATGGACCGGGAGCGAGGTGCCAAGGATGGTGCCACCCAGAAGGATACCGAGAAGGTAAGACTGGTTACGCATTGTAGTGTTCCTTCTGGTTGCGGAGAAGGTGAGGCAGGCAGGCAACAACGGCAACCGCCAGCAGGGTGGGCCCGAAGAGGCGCGGCAACCATCCCCAGAAATTGAAACCGACCTCATAGATCGTCCAGGGAATTGTCAGGGCCCAAGCGAGAAGATAGCTCCATGCTCCTGTGGGACTCTGGCGGAAGAGATAGATGCCGGAAATGCAGAGAAGGAGTCCGCAGGGGGTGTAATACCAGGACCCACCCAGCAGAATGAGCCATGAGCCGAAAATGACAAAATAAAGGCCGAAAAGCAGGATCAGAAGCGCCAGTGCGTAAGTCGCCAGGCTTGCCAATCCTTGCTTCGGTCTGGAGGATGATGATGGTGACACGACATTATCTCCAGTCTAGCAGAAACCATGTCGTAACTATGAGGCCATCCAGGATGGGAGAAAAATAGATAAATAAAGTTAATTTATATTTATGATAGGTAAAATGGATCAATCTATTCTTTATTCAGGACGGGATTTTGTGGTGTATCCTGAAACTGTGCAGCAATAGCTTTATGATTGGCAATGACCTCCCCAACAAGAAAGGCAAAGAACTTTTTTGTGAAGTCAATGTCCAATCCGGCATCCTGGGCCAGAGCATGCAGGCGGGTCAGCTGCTCTTTCTCCCGGGCCGGGTCGCAGGCAGGGAGGTGGGAGGAGGCTTTTAGAGCCCCCACATCGGCTGTGCAGCGGAAACGTTCTGCCAGCATATAGATGAGGGCAGCATCGATATTGTCGATACGCTGGCGGAGAGCGGTCAGCTGACGAGTTGGATCAGGCAATGTGTCATTTTTAGAGGTCATTGAGGTCAATCCATGCGAGATGGCCGCCTTTGCCGGCGCCGAGATCCATGAAAATGGCTTTTCCTCCCAGCCGGCCAGTCCGGTGCAGTGGGCGGCCATCAAGGGACCGTCTGTCATGCCCGACATAAACGGTTATACCTTCTGGAATACGGTTGATCCAGCTCAGGCGTCGTTCTGGATACCCGTCCGGCTGGAGGCGGCTTGTCGTTTCTCCGAAGAGTGCCCGTGAAAGAGGGGCGGACATGTCGGCAAGCCCTGTCTGTGGCGGGGGGCCGGAGAGCATGGCCGTGTGGAACCCACCATGAACGAAGAGCATGTTGCCCAGCCTCTGCCATGCCGGTGCCTGAGCGACGGCTTTGAGGGAACGGTTAGCGAGGTCTTCGGCTGTGGAGGTCTGAATCTGTTTCAGGGTGGTTTCCAGCGGGAGGTCACGGCGCAGCCGCCGCCCCTCCAACGCTCGGCCCAACTTGCGGTCGTGATTGCCGAGAACGAACATGCCCCTGTGCGTCTCCAGCAGGTCCAGCATGGTTTCCAGCACGCCAGCACTGTCCGGCCCGTGATCGACGAGATCTCCCAGCTGGATGATGAAGCGTTTTGTGGCTATGGCATGGCGGAAAGCGTTGAGATCACCGTGCACGTCTCCCACAATGCGAAGACCATGCTCGCGAATGCGGGATAAAACCGATTCGTCAAGCCGTGGTTCTGAAAAGATAGGTCGATCGCTCACGGTTTTGTAAACTCAGCCTCCAGTTGCCTTAAAGGGCACTAATTGTCTGATGATAATGGGAGAAGGTCAACCATTTACCATGCGGATGCTTTCATCCAGATTGACAGAGAGCAGGCGGCTCACGCCCCGTTCCTGCATGGTGATCCCATAGAGACGGTCCATATGGGCCATGGTCAGCTGGTGATGGGTGATGACCAGAAAACGGGTGCCCGTTTCTTTGGTGATGTCACGGATGAGCGTGCAGAAGCGCTCCACATTGGCATCATCAAGGGGGGCATCAACCTCATCCAGAACGCAGATGGGAGCTGGCGTGCAGTGAAAGGCTGCAAAAATGAGCGAGAGGGCTGTGAGAGCCTGCTCTCCGCCGGAGAGAAGAGACAGGGTTGAGAGTTTCTTTCCGGGGGGCTGGGCAAATATTTCCAGCCCGGCCTCCAGCGGATCGTCGCTGCCAACCATCTGGAGATGTGCCTTGCCTCCACCAAACATGCGGGTGAAGAGCTTCTGGAAATGCTCATTGATGTCCGCAAAGACGGCCATGAGGCGCTGTCGGCCTTCCCGGTTGATCGCCCCGACCCCGCCACGCAGGCGGGCAATGGCGGTTGAGAGGTCCTGATGCTCCCGGGCGATTCGTTCGGATTCTTTCTGGGCTGTCTGGAACTCGTCTTCGGCACAGAGATTGACTGGGCCCAGATCATCACGGCGCTTCAGGGCCCGTTTCAGGGCCTGCCGCAGGGCCTGTTCAGCATCGGCTGAAACAGTGTCCGGGGTTTCGGCATTGTCTGGCAGGGGGGAATCATGGCGCAGGAGAGCCAGAGCCTCTTCTGCCTGTTCGGCCCGTTCACCAAGCCGGATGGTGTCTTCACGGTAGCGGCTGCTGCCATCCTTGTGGTGGTCCAGCAGGGCCTGCTGGTCATGCAGGGTGGCTTCGGTCTGGGCCAGGTGGCTGGTGAAGACCTTCTCTTCTTCTTCCAGCGTTCTGAGCGTTTCCATATCCTGCTGGAGCTGCTCTTCATGGCGGGCAAGGCTGCTGTCTTCCGCCTGCTCCGGGGTGGCCGTCATCAGGGCTGCGTGGCGGTCCGTCAGGTCCTTGATGAGGGTCTGGAGCTGGGCATGCCGGTCGGCCTGTTTCTGGCTGTCCGTCAGCAGATGCCCGTGTCGTTCTTTTAGCAGGGAAAGAGTCTGCGACAGGGTGTTATGGTCTGCCCGGTGCTGCTGAAGGGCATCCGTGGTGCTGGTCAGCCCGGCCTTCGTCCGGTCGAGTTCTTCTTTCAGAATGGCGATGTCCGGCAGATCGGACTGATTTTTCTGGCAGGCTGCCTCATCAGTCAGGCGTTTTTCCAGAGTGATTTTCAGGGTCTGGATCTGCTGCTGGAGGCTTTCCCGCCGGGCTTGCAGGCCAGCCAGAAGGCGGCTTCGCTCCTGAAGGGCCTGTTCCTGTCGTGTGGCCTCTTTGCGGACTGTTTCGGCCTTTTGTATGGCCTCTGCTGCGGCCTGTCGGGCATGATGGAGTGCGTCTTCTGCTGTTTTCAGAGCCGACTGAAGAGCTGGAAGGTCGATCTTTGCCTGTGTGTCCAGTACGGTCTGTTTCTGTCCGCTTAGCTCCCTGATGTCCTGCTCCAGCTGGTCGATGGTCTGTGTCCGTTCAGCGAGCTGTTTCTTCAGGGCATCGTTCCTGAACAGGGCCTGTTGTCGCTCGTTTTCAGCTTTCTGGTGTTGGGAGCGGGCCTCTTCAGAGGCCAGTCGGGCTGACTGTTCTTCATCCCGGATGGTCTGGAGTACTGCCGCAGCGTCGGAGACGGCCTTGTCTGAAACGGGAAGGGCCTTCAGCTCTGACTGTACCGCAGCAAGCTGTGACTTTGTCCGGTTCTGCTGTGCCTCATGGCCGGAGGCTTCCTGTTGGAGAAGGGAGATCTGCTCCTGCTGGAAGGCATGGCGTTCCGTAAGCCCTTCCAGCTGGTGCTTCTGCCGTGCCTGTTCGTCACGTTCGTTTTGGGCAGACTGGCGCTGTTCTGCCAGTGCCTGTGCCAGTGTTTCACACTGTGTGTGCAGTGTGTCGGCGGCAGCTTTCTGGACAGCGTGCTGCTGGTCGAGTGTCTGAATGGCGGCGGCGGTCTTCTTGAGGGCCTGTGCCTGCTGGAGGCGTACCATTTCTGCCGTGGGCGTGTTGGGCTGGCG
The DNA here is from genome assembly GCF_002917995.1 of Parasaccharibacter apium. Lineage (NCBI taxonomy): Bacteria > Pseudomonadati > Pseudomonadota > Alphaproteobacteria > Acetobacterales > Acetobacteraceae > Parasaccharibacter > Parasaccharibacter apium. The sequence goes on along the minus strand of NZ_LMYH01000012.1, from coordinate 149,714 downwards.
GATGAAACCATCCCAGCGCCAGAGGCCCCCTTCTTTTGTGACGAGGGCCTGACCAGGCTGAAGATAGTGGTGGAGGGCAGGGCCGTCTTCAGTCTTTTCCAGCAGGAAAATGGCCCGGAAAGCCCGCTCAAGTGGAGCCGGTATATTGATAAGGGATGCCAGACTGGGCAGGGCCGCCAGTGCCTTGACTGCTGGTGTCTGTTTCCCAAGCGGGGGCAGAGAGCGCCATTGCCGTGGCGTATCAGTCAGGGGTTCTCCCTCAGGGGGGAGAGACGCTTCCAGCCCATCTGTCAGGGCGCTTGCAACGGCCCTGATGAGGGCGTCCGGGATTTCCAGCTGTTCCAGTACGGGATGGGGGATGGCGAGGAGACTGCCTTGCAGGGTGCTTTGCAGCCCTTCATGCTCGCTCTGGTAACGCAGCCGGTCCGTTTCGATCTGTTGCAGGGCCTGCCGTGCCTCTTTTTCCTGTTCCAGAAGAGCATTGTGCTGTTCTTCGGTCTGGGTGATGGCTTCGAGGCGGGAGTTGATCTGCTTTGCCAGCATGTTGAGACGGGTCCGTGCGCCATCGAGCTCTTCGATGCTGATCGCACGGTCAAGGGCGTCCTTCAGAGCGGCCTGCGCTGCTGTGGAGCGTGCCTGCTGGTCTGCCAGCTGTTCGGTCAGGCGTTTGACGTCCTGTTGCAGAAATTCGCGGCGCTGCTGGCATTTTTCCAGCGCAGCCTGCTCGCTGAGCCAGAGCTGCTCTGCCTGTTCACGCTTCTGTATCAGACCTTTTTCAGCAAGGGCGGTCTGTTCTGCCAGTGTCCGTGTGGTCTGACAGGCTGCCTGAAACCGCTCTTCTGCGGTCTTGTCAAGCAGGCCGTGTCTGATTTCCTGCTTCTGGGTTCGTTCCGTTTCCAGACGGGACTGCTGCCTGGTCACTGCCTGGGTCAGTTCTTTTTCACGCTGTTGCAGCTGTTCAAGCCGGGTTCTGGCTTCATGCAGATCACGCTGTGTGCGGTCGGTGAGAAGCCTCTGTTCCTGAAAATGAGCTTCGGCCTCCCGGGCGTTGCGTTCGCAGCTGCTGGCTTCCTCCATGCTGGCGGAGACCTGCTGGCGCAGCTGATCAGCAATTGCTTCCCGGGTGCAGTCCTGTTCGATGGCCTGAAGTTCGATTTCCAGATGGTTGAGGTTTTCCCTGTCATCAGCAATCTGACGTGCCAGCTCCTGCTGGCGGCTCTGGAGCCGTTCATACTGGAGTGTTCCATCCTGATAACGGGATGACAGCGCAGCATGGTCGGCCCGCTGGGTGACTTCTGTCTGTTGCAGGGCCGTGATCGTCTCTTCCAGCGCAGGGAGCTTCGTGGCGGTGGCCCGTTGCTGGTCCATGATCTGTTCCAGTGCCAGCCGGGTCTGAGCCTGCTGTTCTTCCAGCTGGCTCAGCTCTTTTTTCTGTCGGGCCAGATCATCTTCCAGCTGGGCCCGCTGTCTGGCATGGTCGGCCGAGGCCTGCTGCATGTGCTGGAGGGCAGCTTCTGCTACGCCGACATGGATGCGGTACTGCTCCAGCCGCTGGCGGAGCGTGGCCAGGGCTTCGCTTTCCTGCTGGCGTTTTTCTGCCTGTAGTTCGACATGCTTTTTGGCATCCAGAAGAGCCTGCTCATTTCTGGCCAGGGCTTCTTTGGCTTTTTCCAGAGCGGTCCGGCGGCTCTGGACGAGCTCTTCGGCTCTGGCATGTTGAAGGATGAGCAGAGACCGTTCATGCTGGCGTATATCCTCTGATGCCTGCCGGTAGCGTCGGGCCTGTTCGGACTGGGTGGAGAGGCTGCTGAGCTGCTGGTCCAGCGTTCTGCGATGCTCTTCGGCCCGTTCCAGATTGCTTTCAGCCTGACGCAGTTTCAGCTCAGCGTCCCGGCGGCGGACATGCAGGCCGGTGATCCCGGCGGCTTCCTCCAGCAGGAGGCGACGCTCTTCCGGTTTGGCAGCGATGAGCTGGCTGACACGGTTCTGGCTGATGATGGATGAGCTGCGGGCACCGGAGGACAGGTCCGCAAAGATGGTCTGTACGTCTTTGGCCCGCATGACACGATTGTTGATGCGGTAGGTGCTGCCCGCACCACGTTCTGCCTGACGGGAGACTTCCAGCTCTTCCGATTGCTGGAAGGGCGGCGGCGCAAGACCGGCAGCCGCACCAAGATGGAGGGTGACACGGGCCAGATTGCGGGCCGGGCGGCTGCCTGTCCCGGCAAAGATGAGGTCATCGCTCTCTCCACCACGTAGGGCACGGGCGGAGCTTTCCCCCATCGTCCAGCGCAGGGCCTCGACAATGTTGGATTTGCCGCAGCCATTGGGGCCGACAATGCCGGTCAGGCCCGGCAGGATGTCCAGATGGACCTCATCAGCAAAGCTTTTGAAGCCGACAATATCGAGGCGGGTCGTGATCGCCTTGTGCTGTGTCATTGAACCCCGTGTGGACTGTGGCGATGGAGGAAAGCGGAAGAGGGGATCAGGCCTTGCTGACGAGCTCGGCAAATTTCTCCACGGTCTCAGGGTCCTGAGCGAATGGTGTGCTGTTGAAGCGGAAGTAGGGTGTTCCCTTGATGTCGTAGGTCTGTCCGTCCTGCTGGGTCAGCTGATACAGTTCCTGCCCGAAGGTCATGTCCTTGCTGATCCTGTCGAATTCATCCGGGGCAATTCCGGCCAGGGCAGCCTCCTGCTTGAGGTGGGCAACGGGGTCTCCACCAGAGAAGGCCCACTGCATCTGGCGGGAGAAGAGGGAGCTGATGAAGGGTAGGTAACGTTCTTCAGGCAGGGAGCGTGCCACCATGGCAGCAATCATGGCAACCTGATCCAGTGGGAAATCGTGGAACTGATAACGGATCTTCCCGGTATCGATGAACTGTTCCTTGACCTGGGGGAAGATGTCCGTCGCAAAATGGGCGCAGTGGGTGCAGGTCAGGGAGAACCATTCCTGAACGAGCACGGGAGCCTTGGCATCACCGATGATGCGGGGAGAGAGGCGGGGGTCTTTCGGTGCGGCAGCCTGTGTCTGTGCCAGAGCGGGACTCTGGGCAAGGAGGGTGCCGGCAGTCAGCCCGGTTGCCAGCAGGGCAGAACCACTGGTCAGAAAATGACGGCGTGAAAATGGGTGGTGGGAGGTCATGACGGCTCCTTTGTTCTGGGGGGAAGGCTACGGTGCGGTATCGGTCAACGGTTCATCCTGTCATGAACGGCAAGAGAGGTGGTACCGTCAAGAGGATGGGCCGGTGGAGGGTGTCTGCCCGTCCGCCGTTTCCGGCTGCCGCCGCAGGTGGGCAGGGACACGCATCCGCAAGGTCAGGATATGCCGGGCATCGGAATCGATCACCCGGAACTCCAGCCCGCTGGGATGAACCAGCACTTCATCACGGGCCGGGACATGCTCGGCCAGATGGAAGACAAGACCACCGACAGTTTCGATTTCTGCCTCCCGTTCCTCCCGTGTCAGAACAGGGCCAAGGCGCTCTTCCAGCTCCTTGACGGGTAGCCGGGCATCAAGGTCGATCGTGCCATCGGGACGGTTGAACCATGGTGTGGTGACCGGCTCGTCATGTTCATCAGAGATGTCGCCAACAATGGTTTCGATGAGGTCTTCAATAGTCACAAGGCCATCGATGCTGCCATATTCATCAATGACAAGCGCCATGTGGGTACGGCGCTGACGCATCTGGAGCTGGAGGTCCAGCACCGGGATGCTGGGTGCGACGAGCAGAGGCTGGCGGAGAAGGGAACGCAGGTTGAAAGGTTCTTTCGTACCGATATGGGCGACAAGGTCCTTGACGTGGATCATCCCGACGATGTCATCCAGCTCATCATGGTAGACGGGCATTCGGGAGTGGTTTTCCTCCCGCATCAGCCCCAGAGCCTCATCAAAGGAGAGATCATCCGACATGGCGATGATGTCGGCCCGGGGGATCATGACGTCATCAGCGGTGATGGTACGCAGGCGCAGTACGTTCATGATGAGCGCCCGTTCCTGCCTGTCCAGCTCGGGAGAGTCAGGATTGGTCTTCCCCAGACTGGCGGCTTCCCGGACGAGGTCAGCAATATGCTGCCTTATGGTCTTTGTGCGTGCCTTGCGGTGGAAAAGTTTCATCGGGTGCGGAACGTTCCTGTTTGCGGGCGGAAGAAAAATGTGACGGTTTTTCAGGGATCAGCGGCGGGAGTGAGGGCGTGGCCTCCATGGGTCGCCGAACCCCATCCGGCAGAGAATGAAAGTTTCCAGCCCTTCCATCTGCCGGGCTTCACCGGGATGATGATGGTCATGTCCGGCCAGATGGAGCAGGCCATGAACGATCAGATGTGCCGTATGGGCCCGGAGGCTCTTGCGGGCCTGTAACGCCTCCCGGTGCATGGTCTGGTAAGCAAGGATGATGTCTCCACCCAGCATGGGAGCAGGGGGCTCGAATGTCAGGACATTCGTTGGCTTGTTCTTGCTGCGGAACTGCGCATTGAGCCGCTGGATGTGGCGGTCGTCCGTAAAGACGAATGAAGGGCCCGGCCTGCCTTGAGGGAAGACATTCCCATAGCGCTGGGTCATCTGGCAGGATTGTCGGACAAGCCGCTCCACATCTCCCAATGCAGCCCGCCAGCGTGGATCAGAAACCAGAACCTCAGCGTGGGGAGTAACGGGGCGTTTCATCATCTGTCCGGTAGGAGTGGTAGGGGTTGGCCGCTGCATCGATACCCTTCTGATCGTAGGCTTCGACGATGCGGGCGACAAGGGGGTGGCGGACAACATCGGCTGCCGTGAGCGGGCAGACAGCAATGCCTTTGACCCCTTCCAGCGTGGCCACGGCGTCCCGCAGGCCGGATGTCACACCGCGCGGCAGGTCTATCTGGCTCAGGTCGCCCGTAATGGCCATGCGGGTACCAGCCCCCATGCGGGTCAGGAACATTTTCATCTGGGCAGGGGTGGTGTTCTGGGCCTCGTCAAGAATGACATAGGCATGGGCCAGTGTCCGTCCCCGCATGAAGGCCAGTGGCGCCACTTCGATTTCTCCACTGGCCATGCGGCGTGAGACCTGGTCACCGGGCATCATGTCGTGGAGGGCATCGTAAAGGGGGCGCAGATAGGGGTCGATCTTTTCCCGCATGTCGCCGGGCAGGAACCCAAGTCTTTCTCCGGCTTCAACGGCAGGGCGGGAGAGGATGATGCGATCCACCTGTCCTGCCTGGAACATGGCAACGGCCTGTGCCACGGCCAGATAGGTCTTGCCTGTACCCGCAGGCCCAAGGCCGAAGACAAGCTCTTTGCTGGCCAGAGCCTTCATGTAGGCGCTCTGTCCGGGGGAGCGGGGAGCAATGGCTCCACGTTTTGTCTGGATATGCGGGAGATTGTCCAGTGAGGAAGCATCCATGGGTGGAGCAGTTTCTTCAGCTGTGGGGCGGCGTGGGCTGCGGCGATGGGATGGCAGGGCTGTCAGCCTGATGACGCCATCAACCTGGTCTCCATCCAGTGTCACGCCTTTGCCAGCCTGCTGGTAGAGCGCCTGGAGGACGGCCTGCGCCCGATTGACGGCATCCGTCTCTCCGGAAATGGCCACACGGTTGCCGCGGCAGACCAGTCTCGTGCCGGTTCCCTGTTCCAGCCGGATGAGGTGACGGTCATGGTCCCCGAGGACTTTCTGCAGGCGATGATTGTCCTCGAAGCGGAGTGTCGTCGTGCGGTGTCCTTCCTGACCGGAGGAAAAGGACGCTGGGGCGGAGCGGCTCAAATGGCTGTGCTTTCCTGTTCATGAAGGTGGCCACCAAGGGAATTGGTGAAGGGCGCTGTAATGCGAACCTTGACGATCTCGCCGATCAGGGAGGGGGAGCCCTCAAAATGGACAGGCTGAAGATAGGGTGATCGTCCGTTGAGTTGCCCCGGCTTGCGACCGTGGCCTGTGACGAGAACATCCTGAACCGTACCGACAAGGGAAGCATTGAATGCATCCTGCTGTTCTCGCAGAAGAGCCTGAAGGGCTGCAAGCCGTTTTTCCTTCACATTTTCAGCTACCTGGAAAGGCTGTCCAGCAGCAGGCGTGCCGGGGCGCTGGGAGTATTTGAAGCTGTAGGCACTGGCGAATCGTACATCTCGCACCAGCTGCATGGTGGCTTCAAAATCCTCATCTGTTTCGCCGGGGTGACCGACGATGAAGTCGGATGTCAGGGCTATGTCAGGACGGGCCTCTCTCAGACGTCTGATGATCTCCCGGTATTCATCAGCCGTATGGCCACGGTTCATGGCTTTCAGCACCTTGTCGGACCCGCTCTGGACTGGCAGGTGGAGGTACGGCATGAAAATGGGATTGCTCCGGTGGGCATCTATCAGTGCCTGCTCCATATCCCTGGGATGGGACGTTATGTAACGCAGACGTTTGAGCGCTGGAATCTTTTCATGCAGGAGGGCGGCCAGTTCCGGCAGGGAGGCCGTGCCGCCGTTCCAGTCGCCATGGAAGGCATTCACGTTCTGTCCCAGCAGGGTGATTTCCTTGACACCACTGGCGACGAGCCGTTCGGCTTCGGCCAGGATGGAGGCGACAGGGCGGCTTGTCTCGGCCCCGCGGGTGTAGGGGACCACGCAGAAGGAGCAGAATTTGTCACAGCCTTCCTGGATTGTGAGAAAAGCGGTCAGGTTGCCTTCATTCTGCGGGGCGGCTTCCTCCGGAAGGAGGTCGAATTTGGATTCAACGGGGAAATCCGTATCAATCACGCTGCCACCGGCACGGGCGATGCGGGCGACCATCTCCGGGAGGCGATGGTATGTCTGCGGGCCAAGCACGAGGTCCACATAGGGGGCCCGGGCCAGAAGCTCCTTGCCTTCTGCCTGTGCCACGCATCCTGCGACAGCGATGAGGGTCTCTTTCCCCTCCAGCTTGCGGGCCTCACGGATCTGGCGCAGCCGCCCCAGTTCCGAGAAGACCTTCTCGGCCGCCCGCTCACGGATATGGCAGGTATTGAGGATGATCATGTCCGCATTGTCGGGCAGGTCCACCGGGCTGTAACCCAACGGACGCAGAACATCCGCCATACGGGCGCTGTCATAGACATTCATCTGACAGCCCCATGTGATGATGTGCAGGCCCCGTGATGGGGAGGTGGAAATCTGTTCTTGCATGATGATCGCAGTCTGTCCGTGAATCAGCGGGCTATGAAAGAAAGAAGCAGGTCATGAGCGGGTGGAAGGGGTGATATCCTGCAGACGGTTCTGCCGCAGGTCTTCGCTGCCCTGTTCGATGGCGGCCCGTGCAGCATTGGAGAGGGCCTTGCGGGACGGGTAATCCTCCGGCTTGATGGGAGGGTGGAACACGACAGTGGCCCGCATGGAGCGCCACTTGCCAAGGCCCATCAGATGGGGGCCAAAATCCATGTCTCCGAACCACGAAAAGACGAAAGACCGTCTGTGCCGCCCTACGGGCAGGCCCTCCAGCTGGTCATAAGCCACCGTGACGGGCTGGATGATGCAGGAGGGGTGATCGTCAGTGGCCGGGTCACTGGGGCGGCGGACTGGTTTCGCAATGGCAAAGAGTGACGACATGAAAGGCAGCAGACCATTGCCTTTGGAGGTCGTACCCTCCGGGAAAAAGGCGATGTCATACCCTTTGCGCAGTTGGTTGATGACGTTTTCGACATCCTGTCCGGCTTCCTGCCGGTTGCGGTTGATGTAAATTGTCCGGCCAAGGAAGGTCAGATAGCCGATGACGGGCCAGTGGCGGACTTCCTGTTTGGCGATGAAGAAGGCCGGAAGAACTTTCCCCAACACCAGCACGTCCAGCCATGAGCAGTGGTTGGCCACGTAGATGACCCGTCGTCCATCAGCCCGTGGCGTGAGGGACCCCGCCCGCTCTCCGATCGTGCGGACTTTCAGGTTGAGGATGCGGCAGGCCACGCTCCAGAAAAAGAGAGGGAACCGGCGGAACATTTTGCCGGGCATGAGCAGGCACGACCCCTGCCCGACGCACCCGGCAGCAGCCCAGGCCAGCAGGGCACCAGCCCGCAGGCGGGCCCGCAGACGGTCCGTGAATGTATCCTGCAAGGCACGGTTCTGCTCGGTAAAAAGACGGTCCGGGTCGAAAACCGGCCGATGGCTCTTTCGTTTTTTTGTTGGGTGAGGCTCTGCAACAGACATAGTCGTCTAGATAGGCATTTTATGGAAGAGAGACAATCTTTATCAGCAGGATAGGGCGATCTTCCTGTCGTGACAGTGAAGAATGCTTCATATGACAGAACAGAAACTTTTTTAGAACAGAACTGTCTGTCATAAGGGGCCGGAACAGCCAGTGTTCTGGAATATATGCCGGAACTGGTTGAATCAGCGGGAAAAATGACGAGTCATCATTTGGCAGGCAGGATGGGGAAACGGTCGGAGCGTATTGCAACGCTACTGTTGTGTGTGGTGGTGCTGGGGTGGGAGACCATGCCGGTATGGGGTGAGGACAGTATGCCTGTCGTGCACGAACTGGTGCGGCACGCCCTGCCTTACACGACAAAGATTGAACCGGTTGATGACAAGGCCGTCACGGATGGCATGGCGGCAGCGTCCCAGCTGGTCAGTCTTCAGGCTACACGCAGTGTTGGTCCATATGCTCTCGCTGGCCGGATAAGGGCTGATTATGAGCGGGTGCAGGGGGCGTTGCAGTCGCGTGGTTATTATGGCGGGCATGTGAGGATCAGTGTGGAGGCCGGAGGAGGCAGGACCGTGGATGGCCGTGCGCCGGATCTGGCTGGTTTTCTGGCGTCCGTGCAGCCGGGAGAGGCGGTCACGATCCATCTGGGAGCTGTATTGGGAGAGCAGTTCACGGTTGGGCGGATCATCATTGTCGGGGAAGATGGTGATGGCCAGGGGGCGGCTGGCAAGGCTGCGGATGGGAAACAGGAAAAGGCGGACCAGCCTTCCGTACGGCAGGTTCTTTCTCTCTCGGAGGGGGAGCGCAGCAGCCTGGGGCTGAAGGAGGGAGCCCCTGCTGTTGCAGAGGATGTGCTGGCCATACAGGGCCGCCTGCTGACATATCTTCAGGAAGAAGGCTACGGGCTTTCCGACGTGCAGGCGCCTCAGGCCATCCTGCATCCGGAGCGGAAGCAGATCGATGTGCAGATCAGGATGAAGCGGGGCCCCAAACTGGTCATTGGCCCCATGACGCTGAAGGGGCTGGAGCGTGTGAAGCCGGATTATGTCCGACGCCGCATGTTGCTCAGGGAGGGGCAGCTGTATCAACCGTCCGTGCTGGAGCAGGCACGTCTCGATCTGGGGAGTACGGGGCTGTTTGCTTCGGTCATACAGAAGAATGGGGACAAGGTATTGCCCCTACCCAGTCAGAAACCTGCCCCCGGTGGGAAAAAGTCGGCTGGGAAGAAAATGGCGGAACAGCCTCTGCCTCCTGGAGTGGAGGGGGCGCTGCCAATCGATTTTGATTTCAGCGAAGGCAAACGACACCGTCTGACAGGTGATGTCGGTTATTCGACCGATCTTGGCGGGCGTGCCGGCGTTTCATGGCTGCACAGGAACCTGCTGGGCCGTGGTGAGCAGCTGCGTGTTGCTGCCATGGCCACGGGGCTGGGTGGAACAGCCCAGCAGGGCCTTGGCTATGACGGGTATGTGGATTTCATGAAGCCGGATTTCCTTCAGCGCAGCCAGTCGCTTGACCTCCGGATCGAAGCCATACGTCAGCTTCTTTATTCCTACCGGCAGACGGCTTTTCTGGTTCAGGGGCGTGTGGAACGCCCCTTGTGGAAGGATTTTTCCGGCAGTGTAGGCATGACGCTGGAGCAGGAACATATCCGCCAGTTTGGCAGGAAGGCGGAGTATTTCATTGCTTCTGTTCCCATCAAGCTGGATTATGACGGGACGCATCGCTCAAGCCCCATTGAACCGGCGACGCATGGTTTCCGTGTTTCGCTGGGTGTGACGCCATCTGTTTCCCTGGAGCACAAGACCTCGTTCTTCATTCCCATGAACATGCAGGCTTCCACCTATTTCGATCTGGCCCGTCTGGGGCTGACCAGGCCCGGCTCCAGCGTCATTGCCATGCGTGTCATGATAGGGTCGATCCAGGGGGCTTCCACCTGGAATCTTCCGCCGGATCAGCGTCTGTATGCGGGAGGGCCGGGGTCCATCCGTGGTTTCCGCTATCAGGGGGTCGGGCCTCAGTATGGAACGACCAAATATGCCATAGGCGGGACGAGCATGGATGCCGGGACAGTGGAGTTCCGGCAGCGTCTGCCAAAGAATTTCGGTCTGGCGGCCTTTGTGGATGCAGGCCAGGTCAGTGGCAAGTCCATGCCTGGTCATGGGAGACTGCGTGTCGGTTGTGGCGGGGGTGTCCGGTACTTCACGCCGATCGGCCCTGTTCGTGTGGATGTGGCCATGCCGATCAACCGGCCGAACCGTGGTGACAAGTGGGAACTCTATCTGGGCCTTGGGGAGACTTTCTGATGCTGGCGCTGGGACGCAGGATTCTCCGTTACGCCGTCGTCTTTCTGGGATGTGTGTGCCTGCTGGTGGCCGTGCTGCTGGTGGGTATCAATCTGCCACCGGCAAAACGGTTCGTGGAGCAGAAATTGCCAGAGTGGTCAGGCGGCATGGTTCAGGTCGAGGGGATGGAAGGGATTCTGCCCTGGCATCTGGCGCTGTCTCATGTGGTTCTGCGGGACCCGCAGGGCATATGGCTGGAAGGGCGGAATGCGGACCTCCGGCTCGGCCTGTTGTCCCTGCTGCACAAGCAGGTCCATGTGCGGCACCTCTCTGCGGAGCAGCTGGCCTATGTCCGCAATCCTGCTTTCCCACCGGCCCCGAAGGCGCAGGAAAAACCTTCAACTGGTCTGCCAGACTGGGGGGTGCGGGTCGATCATCTGGGCCTTTCCCTGCTGACAGTCGGGCCGACTGTGTTCGGGCAGGCGGCCAGTCTGAAGATTGAAGGCAAGGCCCGGCTGGAAAGCCTCAGTGCGCTGGCCCGTATGCCTTCATTCAAGAAAATGCCGGCCCTACGGCTCTGGGTGAAGGCAGAGCGTCTCGACAGGCCGGCCCATCTTCTGGTTGATCTGCAAACCTGGCGGCACAGGACACATGGCCAGCTGCATTATGATGAAGATGCTCAGGGATTTGCAGCCTCGCCGGGCGGGCTGGCCGTGTTTGATCCTCTTTCGGTTGATCTCTCCCTGCATGGGCCTTACAGGGCACTGGCCGTAAAGCTGGATGTCCGGGCTGCTACCCAGCAGGACAGCCCCCTGACGGCCCTGCTGAAAGGTCGTCTCGACCTTGTCCATCTGAAGAATGACCTGACACTGGATGTCCATGCGCCGTCCATGACGGTTCTGCCCGGTATGGGGTGGGAGAAGCTTGATCTGGCTGCCGCTCTGGATGGCGCCATGCTGGACCCTCATGGCACTATCCGGCTTGATGGCGTGAATCTGATGGCAGCAGGGGCCGGGGCAGGGCATCTGCATCTCCAGCTTGATGGGCAGGGAGGTGGCCTGCAGGCCCTTCTGGCACGGGATGCCATGACGTTCAGGAAGGTCATCAGAGGGCAGAACAGGGAAAGCAGGCTTTCCCTGTCCGCACGTTTTGATGGTGTCCGGGTACCTGGAAAAGCCCCGGCCATGCTGGCGGAGGCTCCGCTGGTTCTTGCAGCAACAGTGCAGCCCTATCGGGTGGACAGGCCCTATGAGGTGCATCTGGAACATGATGCGGTACGGCTGAATGTTACGGGAACGATGACTTCGGTTCTGGACGGACACATGCAGCTGGATGTGGGTCGGTTGCCGGAACTTGCTGCTCTGCTCGGCCAGAAGATGGCCGGATCGTTCCATGCTGGTGGGGCCTTCAGCGTTCCTCTGGGGGCACCGGGCAACATGACGGCCCGTCTGGAGGGGCATTTTGGCCTGAAGGAAGGCCCGGCACAGGCAGTGGCCCTGGTCGGAGATCAGGGAGCCTTGCGTCTTCAGGCGAAGCGGGACAGGGCGGGTCTGCTCCAGCTGGACCAGCTCTTTCTGGGAGGGAAAGCGTTCCGGCTGGAAGGGAAAGGCCAGCTGGACCCACAGCAGGTAGTGTCTGCCTCGCTCAGGTTGGCCCTGTCTGATCTGTCCGCATTGCATGAGGCCCTGCGAGGGCAGGCCACGCTGGAGACCAGAGTGGAAGGATCGGTGACGGACCTTGCCACACAGGCCCATCTGGCAGGAATGCTGGGGGTTGTGCATCCTGGTGTTTCCCTGCCCGTGGCGCCGGTGGATATCCATCTGGACCTGGCCCATCTTCCCTCCCGGCCGCAGGGGACAGTGCAGATGCAGGGCACGCTGGACCGTGCGCCCCTGAAGCTGCACATGACGTTTGCCCGCAAGGATGATGGCGAGGTCGTGGCCGACCTTGATACTCTGGCGTGGAAGGATCTTCAGGGGCGGGCCGCCCTGGCTCTGCCGACCGGGCAGCGCATCCCGTGGGGTGATGTGGAGTTGAGGATCGCCCGGCTGGATGGTTTCAGCCGTCTTCTGGGGCGGCCAATGGCCGGGCATCTCCAGCTGGGTCTGCATACGGTACCGGGGGTGGAGAAAGGGCTTGCGGGAGCTCCAGCGCCTGACCGCCTGACTCTGGCGCTGGATGGCCAGTTTCATACGAATGGCTATGCCGTGAAAATGGCGAGCCTGAAGGGTGAGCTTCAGCATCTTCAGGAAGACCCGGTGGCGGACATGTCTTTCCAGCTTTCTGGTCTGCAGGTCAATGACATGACGGGTAGCCTGAAGATGCGGGTGAAAGGACCACAGACAGCCTTGGGGATTCAGGCTGATGGTCTTTTTGAGCATGTCATGCAAGCTCCGGCCCGTTTTGGGCTTCTGGCGCAGGCTGACATTCCGGGGCAGGCCGTGAAGCTGGGCAGATTGTCTGCTGTTCTGAAAGGTGAAACCCTTCGTCTCCTGCGGCCGGTGACTGTGCATTACGGGCCAGCCATGGCGGTTGACCACCTGACTCTTGAAGTCCAGCCTCCTCATGGTGTTGCCGCACGGGTAATGCTGAATGGTAGTCTCAAGCCAGAGATGGCTCTTGAAGCCAGCCTGGAGCATGTCACACCTGCCCTGGCAGAGCCATTTGTTCCGTCTCTTCATGCCGCAGGTGAATTCGCTGCTTCAGCGAGATTGAAGGGCAGTCTGGCAGCTCCAGCGGGCCGGATTACGCTGGATGGGACAGACCTGCGCCTGATGAGTGAGCCGACGGCGTCCTTCCCGGCGGGACGACTGCATGTTCAGGCTGATCTGAATGGGAAACAGGCCCAGCTGCGGACGGAGCTGCGTGCCGGTGAGCCGATGGCCCTGCTGGTGACAGGCCGTGTGCCGCTGTCGCCAGCAGGGGATATGGACCTTGCTGCAAAAGGGCGGCTGGTCCTGTCGGTTGCCAATGCGTTTCTGGGGACAGATGGCATGGCGGCCGGTGGGCAGATGAGCCTCGACCTTGGCATCAGAGGTCCCATGAAGCAGCCCAGCATCGATGGGAGTGTGCAGCTGCATGGCGGTTCGTTCGACCATTATGCTCAGGGGGTGCATCTTCAGGCCATTGATGCCGTGCTCATGGCTCATGGGGATACGCTGGTTCTGGATCATGTCACGGCCCGGGCGGGGCGGGGAACATTGGGGATGAAAGGGCAGGTGGGTGTCCTGCGGCCTGGTCTGCCGGTTGACCTGGAGTTCCTCATGGAGAAGGCCCAGCCGATACAGAGTGACATGTTGACGGAGCTTATCAACAGTCATCTGCATATTCATGGTCAGGCTACGACCAGGCTTGATGTCGAGGGTGACATCACGGTGCCGGAGGCTTCGATCACCCTGCCTGATTCCATGCCGGCTTCGGTGCCGCAACTGGAGATCATCACACCGGAAGAGGCCAGGGAGGCTCCCCGACCGGAGCCGAAACTGGTCGTGGGGCTGAATATTGATTTCATCTCTCCTGGCAGACTGTTCGTCAGGGGGCATGGCCTGTTTGCCGAGATGCAGGGCAAGCTGCACATAGGTGGTGTGAGTACGGCACCCCTGCTGACAGGCGGGATCAATCTGAAGAGGGGCAATTTCAACCTGGCGGGGATCAATCTCAATTTCACACATGGGCAGGTTGGCTTTACTGGCGGTGGTGCGGCCCACCGGCTTGATCCGACAATCGATTTCAGAGCGGACCGCAACGCCAATGGGACTCTGGCAAGCCTGCTCGTGCGTGGTTATGCGAGTGATCCGAAGATTGATTTTGTCTCCAATCCGAGCCGTCCGCGTGATGAGGTCCTCTCCATCCTGCTTTTCGGGACGGACAGAAACTCTCTTTCTTCAACTCAGCTGGCATCTCTGGGGTTGGCGATCGTGCAGATTGGTGGTGGCTCTGCTTTTGACCCGATGGGCAAGGTCCGCAGTACGCTGGGGCTGGACCATCTGGCCATTGGTGGGGGCAACAGCGTGGGCAAGGGGGCTGCCAGTGTGGAGGCAGGCAAATATGTGATGAAGGGTGTCTATGTCGGTGCCAAGGAAGGTCTGTCCGGCAAGGGGGCGCAGGCGCAGGTCAAGGTTGATCTGACAAAACGGTTGCAGCTGAACACGACAGTCGGCACTGGTGGACAGGTGACAGGCTTTACAACTCCGGAGAATGATCCGGGCTCCAGCGTCGGGCTCTCCTATGGGATAGATTATTAGAGCCTGCTCCTGTAGAGAAAAGAGGCAGAGGCTTCAGTCTGCCACACGTTTTTACAGGGGAAGGACCTGCCATGCGTTTCTCATTACGGTCTGTTTTTACGGCCATTGCTCTTTCCTGCTCGGTTCCGGCAGTGGCGTCTGCACAGGTCGTGACGGATGCATCCCAGATCCAGCCGGGATATTACAGGGTCGAGCCCCAGCATACGCAGGTCAGCTTTACCGTGCTGCATTTCGGTTTTTCCGTGTTTGAAGGGCTTTTCTCCGGGGCTTCTGGTGTGCTTCGGCTGGATCCCCGCCAGCCGGAAGCCTCCAGCCTTTCCGTTTCCGTGCCGGTGTCTTCTGTCCTGACGACAAACAGCAAACTGATGGAGGAGCTGAAAGGGAGCGAATGGCTGGCGGCGGGCCAGTTTCCCAAGGCTGAGTTTGTTTCTGTCAGTGTCAAACAGACGGGACCGAATGACGCCCTAGTATCGGGCAACCTGACACTGCACGGCATCACGCATCCTGAGACGCTGCGTGTTCATTTCCTTGGGGCGGGCGTCAATATGCTCGACAAGAAATATACGGTCGGTTTTGATGCGACAGCGACCATCAGACGCAGCGATTTTGGCGTCAGGATGTTCATTCCGTATGTCAGCGATGAAGTTGAGTTGAGGATCGCTGCCGCTTTTGAACGGCAGGACGTGGCCGTTCCAGCAGGATCGGATGACAGGTGAAAGGCAGACGGCCCCGGCGGAACATCTGCGCCGGAGCCGTCTCTGGTCTTATGATGACCAGTTGTGTTCAAAATCTCCATAAAGGGTCAGGCCACCATCGACATAGAGTGTCTGGCCCGTGATGTAGCTGCTTTCCTCAGAGGCAAGGAAGCCCATGGCCGTAGCGATTTCGTCGCTGTTGCCGGGACGTTTCATAGGGATGTGGCTGGCAACTGCTTCATACTGCTTGGGATCGTTCACCCAGGCATCGTTGATCGGCGTAACGATGGCGCCGGGTGCGACGATGTTGAACCGTATTCCACGGGAGGCATATTCCAGAGCCAGGGTACGGACGATGTTGCCCACGGCACCTTTGGAAGCTGAATAGCCCAGATAATGAGGCTTGGGGATCAGCTGGTGGACGGAGGAGTTAACAACGGTTCGCCCCTTCACGCCGGTTTTCAGCCAATAGCGCAGGGCCGCACGGCAACAGAGCATGACGCCTGTCACGTTCACGGCCATGACACCTTCAAAATCGGCCAGTTTCACGTCTTCGGAGGGAGAGGGAATCTGATAGCCTGCATTGCAGATGAGGATATCAAGGCCCCCCATGCCTTCAATGCTCTTTTGGAAAACACTTTCGACAGCTTCTTCACTGGAGATGTCACCGGCAGCGATGACATGCTCGCCGCCAGCCACTTTTGGGAGGGTTTCCAGAACGGTCCGCAGCTTGTCTTCCTTGCGTCCGTTAATGGCTACCTGTGCCCCGTGTCTGGCGAAATACTGCGCAGCAGCCTCACCGATTCCCTGGGAGGCGCCGGTAATCAGGACCTTCTGCCCTGCAAAACGCTTTGATGAAGTTGTGGACATAACCTCTAACCTTTCCCGTCAGGGTTCTGGAGGAAGCACCCCTCCCGGAGAGACAGGTCTGAGGGAGGGGATGAGGGATCAGGCGTTCTTCATGGTCTGGGTCAGATCTTCAAGAACCTTGGCCGGATCCTTGTTCTCAAGTACAGCCAGCTCGGCGACGAAACGTTCCTGAGCGGCTTCGAAAAGTTTACGTTCGGAAAAGCTGCCGTCAAGGCTGTCCACATTGCGGCGCAGGTCACGCAGAACCTCCGCAATCTGGACAAGATCACCGGAGTTGATCTTTTCCTGGTAGGCTACGGCGCGGCGAGCCCACATGCCACGGCTGACATGCGGCTTGCCCTTGATGACGGACATGGCCTTGTCCACGATCTCGCGCGTGGCGATCTTGCGCAGGCCGGATTTGCGGGCCTTGGCAAGCGGGATACGCAGTGTCATCTGGTTGCCGGGGAAAGAAATCTGGATCATTTCGATCTTCGTGTCGGCGATCTCTTCTTCGCCGATACGGTCAACCCGGCCTACGCCGTGGGCGGCGTAAACGATGGCATCACCCTCGCGGAAAGGATTCTTTTCCTGCTCTGGGTCTTTCTGACGGGCAGTGTGCTCGGCGGCGGCGCGGGCCATCTCGTCAGTAACACCACCCTTCTGGGACATTCTGAAGCTGTTGTTCATGGCGGGGAGGATAGCAGAAAAACGGGAATATGTCTTGCAGAACCTGAAACTGGTCTTCCATGGGTGTCTGTCATGGCATCTGCCCGAAGCGGGGCTGTGGCAATGGATGATATTCCATGCCCAGTGGCTGGAGCAGGTCCCGCTCGATCGTGCGGCTCATTGTCAGCATGGGCAGGGAATGGGGGCTGATCTTGAAAGGCTCCTGAAGGTTCTGCCCGCTTCGGTCCAGCATCTGGAAGAGCACGCCAATGATGCTGGAGCCCAGCGGGGTGATCCAGCCCAGGGTCTGCACGGCGGACAGGGGCAGCAGGATGCAGAAGAGATGCGTGATGACTTTTGGCAGAAGTGAATACTGCACGGGCAGGGGCGTGTTGCGGATGCGTTCCAGTCCGCCCTGGGCATTGGCGAGGTCGGAGAGGATACGGTCCACCGTACCATGTACGGCTCCGTCTATGTGCCGTTCCTCAACCAGGGTACGGACCTTCTGGCCGATTCTGTAAAGCAGGGCATTGGCCGGATTTGTGCAGGAGAAGACAAATCGGTAGGTGTCCGCATCCAGCAGGCCCTGGATGGCGCTGTCCGGCTCGTTGCCGCTCAGTGAGGATTTCAGGATATAGGGATAGGCTGCCATGGCCCGGGCCAGGCTGGGCTGCCCTCCGAGCAGGGACTCCAGTTCTCGCCCGAAAGAGCGGCAGTTGTTGGTGATGGCGCCCCACAGGGTGCGGGCTTCCCACCAGCGGGCATAGGCGGCGTTGTTGCGGATTCCCAGAAAAATGGCCAGGGCTGACCCCATGAGAGAAAAGGGAAGGGCGGGCTGTTCCATCCATTCCTGATGGAATATCTGGAACAGGATGACCACCACGCAGTCCCATCCTGTGAGGATGACCAGAGGGGGGAGTATCTCCCGGAAGAGTATGGAAAGTCCGTAGCGGCGTTTGATGATCAAGGTGGCAGATTCCTCACATGGCGAGTGGTGAATATGTCAGGGCTTGAAGCCCGTTCATTCTGTGGCACAATTCGGGCCGCAGAAACAGCGACAGACAGAATTAATAAGGGGTAATGAAAATGGACGTTCGCGCCGCAATCGCTCTTGAAGCAGGCAAACCGCTGGTTGTTGATACCGTCCAGCTGGAAGGTCCCCGGGATGGGGAAGTGCTGGTGGAGATCATGGCCACGGGGCTGTGTCATACGGATAAATACACGCTTTCCGGCAAGGATCCTGAAGGTCTGTTTCCGTCCATTCTGGGGCATGAGGGAGCCGGGATTGTCCGTGAGGTCGGTGCCGGGGTGAAGCACCTCAAGCCTGGTGATCATGTCATTCCCCTTTACACCCCGGAATGTCGTGAGTGTCCGTCATGCCTTTCCCGCAAGACCAACCTGTGCACGTCCATCCGCAGTACGCAGGGCAGAGGCCTGATGCCGGATGGCACGACACGGTTCTCTTACAGGGGAAAGCCGGTCCACCATTATATGGGCTGTTCCACATTCGCCAATTTCACGGTCATGCCGGAAATTGCTCTGGCAAAGATCCGTTCTGATGCTCCGTTCGACAAGGTCTGCTACATCGGCTGCGGCGTGACGACCGGCATTGGTGCCGTGCTGTTCACGGCCAAGGTCGAGGCCGGCTCCACCGTGGCGGTGTTCGGTCTGGGCGGAATCGGCCTGAATGTCATTCAGGGAGCCAAAATGGTCGGGGCAAACCGCATCATCGGCGTCGACATCAACCCCGAGCGTGAGGCCATTGCCCGTAAATTCGGCATGACGGATTTCGTCAATCCCAAGGATCTGGGAGAGAATGGTGATCTTGTTGGTCATCTCATCGAACTGACGGGGGGCGGCGCCGACTATACGTTCGAGTGTGTGGGTAATGTCAGCCTGATGCGTCAGGCGCTGGAAAGTGCCCATCGCGGCTGGGGTGTGTCCTGCGTGATTGGCGTGGCCGGTGCAGGGCAGGAAATCAGCACGCGGCCTTTCCAGCTCGTGACAGGTCGCCGCTGGATCGGCTCTGCCTTCGGGGGGGCCCGTGGCCGGACTGACGTTCCGAAGATCGTGGACTGGTACATGGAAGGGCGCATCAACATTGATGATCTCATCACCCATGAGATGAAACTGGATGACATCAACCAGGGCTTCGAGATGATGGAGCGTGGCGAAGGCATCCGCAACATTGTGAATTACGGGCTATGATGGGCAGGAATCCATTCACACTGATTGAGCGTCATCCCTGCTGTGGAGGGGAGGTACACTTCCTCTCCCACCAGTCGCAGGAACTTGGGTTACCGGCCCGTGTCAGCATTTTCCTTCCGGCAAAGGCGCTTGCTGGTGATCGTGTGCCTGCCATTCATGTTCTGGCGGGCCTGACCTGCACGCAGGAGACGTTCCTCATCAAGAGCAACGCCATCCGTCATGCGGCGGACCATGGCCTTGCCCTGGTGGCGCCGGATACATCCCCACGGGGTGCAGACGTGGCCGGGGAAGATGATGCCTATGATCTGGGCACGGGTGCCGGCTATTATGTCGATGCCACGACAGACCCATGGGCGGCCCATTATCGCATGGGCTCCTATGTGCGCCGGGAGCTGCCTGCTCTGGTGGAAGAGCATTTTCCCATCATGGCCGGACGCCGTGGAATCATGGGTCATTCCATGGGAGGCATGGGGGCTCTGGCTGTGGCGCTTGGTGATGCTGGAGCGTGGCAGACTGTGTCAGCTTTTGCTCCCATTTCTTCACCCTCGCAGGTGGATTGGGGGCATAAGGTGACGGATGCCTATTTTGGCGGGCACGAGGCCGAGTGGGCGCAGTACGATCCTTGCCTTCTTCTGGAGGCCGGCATGACCCATCCGGGCACGCTGCTGGTCGATCAGGGACTGGATGACGAATTCCTGTCCCGTTTGCAGCCGGAGCGGCTGGAACAGGCGGCAAAGGCGGCTGGGCAGTCCCTGACACTGCGGCGGCATGAGGGGTATGACCATTCTTACTGGTTCGTGCAGAGTTTCATACAGGACCATCTCAAACATCATGCCGAAGGCCTGCTCTGATCATTCATGATTATGGCATGGCTGAAGCCCTTTCCACCTTCGGGTCGGAAAGGGCTTTTCTGTATCAGGATGATTTTTTCGTGCTGTAAAGTTCTTCAGGAGCAATGGCCGGGCTGGTCAGCTCTACACAGCCGACAGGGGTGAGGGACTGATAAAAGCAGCTGCGGCGACCCGTATGGCAGGCAACGCCTTTCTGCTGGACGGTCAGGAGCAGACAGTCCGCATCACAGTCCAGAGCGGCGGCAAGAAGGTGCTGTTCCTGCCCGGAGCTTTCTCCTTTGCGCCAGAGTGTGTTCCGGCTGCGGGAATAGTAGCAGACCCGCCCTGTTGCCAATGTTTCGGCCAGGGCCTCCCGGTTCATCCAGGCCAGCATGAGAACTTCGCCGTTTTCATCCTGTGCGATGGCGCTGATGAGGCCCCGGCTGTTGAAATGAACTTCATCCAGCAGGGTTGTCAGGGTAGGATCGGTGATAGGCTGCCAAGGCATGTCAGGAGTCCTTTTCTTGGGTCTGTTCCGTATCTCTGGGGAGCCAGTCAGGCCAGTCCAGCGTGATGGGGTGGTCGTCCAGCTGTAGCCCGCTGGTGTTCCAGGCCCGACGGTGCAGCAGGGCAAGCCCGTGCTGACCGGCATGTGACCTGAGCTCACCGACCTCCTGTCCGTCCAGTGTCACAGCGCCCTCATTGGGTAGGGGCTGGCCATCGGTAGACCGTACCGGCAGCAGCCGTTTCTTGATGAGCCCCCGATAATGGGTCCGAGCGGTGACCTCCTGCCCCAGGTAGCAGCCTTTGGTCCATGATACGCCATGGAGGTGGTCCATGTTGGCCTCCAGCACCAGTGTCTGGCCGGGGACGATATCCTCATCTCCCGGAATACCGGTTTGAAGGCGCCGGGCAAGCAGGGCGTCGGCTTCTCTCTGCTGGACGGCTTCATCATTGGCGGGAGAGCCTGGAATGATGGCCCGCCAGCCCAGTGCTGGATGCCGGGGGTCTGCAGCATGGATGAGTGCCCCGTCCGGCCGTGGGGTTTCCGGCGCTCCTGTCAGGATGGTGGCGTCCATCCGTTCCATGTGTACGTCTGCTCTCAGTCTGAAGCGACGCAGGGTTTTCAGGAGGGAGTCCGTTTCAGTCTCCGGGAGGTCGAGAAGGAGAGCCTCTTCAGTTTTCCATAGGAAGAAGAGCGTCTGTATGCGTCCCTGAGCATTGAGCATGGCGGCCCATGCGGTCCCGTTTTGTGAAAGGGACTGTACATCATTGGTTATGAGGCCGTTCAGAAAGCTGGTCCGTTCATTTCCTGTGAGTGAAATGACAGAACGGCGTGAAAGATGGTTGCGCTTCATCAGTGTCCGCATGATAGTGGTGGCAAAAGAAAAGGGACCTTCGCCCTATTCCAGCATGGCATAAAAGGTATCATTTCGGGATACCGGATGACCGAGGGGGATTCTAGAGCCTTGCCGACAGATGAGATCATAGATCCCGCCATTGATACGACAGGGCGGCGCTGGCAGCTTTTTCAGTTCATAGGGCCAATCCTTGGCGTGATCCTGGTCATCATGACCATCGGAGTTGTCACGCTCTACACGTACAGGACCATGCGGGAGGGGGCGATCACCCTTTCGCGGAATCTGCTCAAAAGCCAGCAGCGTTATATTACGGAAGAAGTCAGCCATTATCTCTCTCCGGCGACGGGTATTTCCTTCATGGCTAGTGGAATGCTGGCCAGTGATGACATGAAGGCGAATGCCAGTGCCTTCATGTCGTTGGGGCGCTCTGTCCTGCGGGGCATTCCGCATGTGGACAGTTTCTATCTGGCTGATGATCAGGGGCATTTCTGGATGTCTGCCCGGCGGGAAGGGCAGTACGAGGAAACGACTCTTCAGGAAGAAGACGGGGCCCCTTATTACCGCCATAGGGTCACCGACAAGGATGGGCGCTTCATCTCTACGGACAGGCTTTCTGCCGAAGGGTATGATCCACGGCTGCGTCCCTGGTACAAGGGGGCTCTCCGGTTTGAGGACAGGACACCGGACCGGCGCCTGTTCTGGACCGACCCTTATCCTTATCTCTCGACGCATCAGTTCATCGTCACGGCCTCCATGGCCTTCAGGACACTGGATGGACGGCACGTCGTTTTTGCCATCAGCATTTCATTGAATCAGCTGACACGCTTCGTGAACAGCCTCAAGGTCGGCAAGAGCGGACAGGCTGTGATCGTGGATCTGAGTGGTCATGTGATTGCGGGCCATAACATGCTGGATGTCGGCAAGCCAGGTTTCGATGCGGAGAATGTCCATCTGGACCCCAAGACACAGCCGGTGTTCGTCCGGGCGCTCAATGTGTTTCGTGTCATGGGAGATGGTACGGGCATGGTCCATGCTAGGGGACAGAACTATGTTACCATTGCCTCTGCCATGCCGCTGGCCAAGAGGTCGTGGGTGCTGCTGCTGAATGCACCTGAAAGTGACTTTGCCAGTTTTACACATGCCGTGCAGAAACAGGCGGTTTATTTTTCTGTTGTGATTGTCGGGCTGGCGCTGATTCTCGCCATGGGGCTGATCTATCAGGGACGGCGGGTTGAACGGTTGCAGACCGGCCTGAATGTGCTTGATGAAAAAAAGAAGGAAGACAATGCGGTCCTTCTGAAGATCACCAACATGGAAGGTCTGCTCGATCCAGAGCAGGAACAGCCTTATTTCTGCGAGGCTCTGGCCGAACGTGCCGTAGCACGCCGGGCCAGCATCTGGCGGCTGCTGGCTGATGGGGACAGGCTGCTGTGTGAGGACATGTTCGACCGTGGCAGGGATGCTCACGGTTCGGGCATGGAGCTGACCAGAAACGGTCACTCTGGCGTCTTTGAATGTCTGGAAAGCGGCCATGCCGTTGATCTGCCAGATGCGGAGGAGGATCAGCGTTTCCAGAGCCTTCAGCGTGTGGTCATGCGGATGATCGGAGCCAGACATCTCTTCTTCATGCCTGTGATGGAAGAGCACCGGCCGGTGGGCGCCATTATGCTGGAGGACCCCTACCAGCTGGGTGAGGCGGACCGTGTTATTGGTCTGATCGCTTCGATTCTGGCTGTCCGTTTCGGTCATGTTCAGGAGGAAGAGAAAAAGGCGGCGCAGGCTCAGGGCGGGCCTGTCACCATGGCCGATTCTGCTGGCCGGTCCCCCAGACCCCAGATGCGTATTGTCGAGGGCTTTCTCATTCATCCGGAAGAGGAAACCGACAGGACACCGCCCATGCCCGGCCTGTATCCGACGGTGCCCATCATGGTTCTGGAATTTTCCGAGGCTTATTCTTCCAACCGCGATGCTGCCCAGGCCATGCTGGAACTGGTGGCCGAACTTGGCGGGAAGATCGAAGGCATTGCCAGGGAGCGTGGTCTGTTTTCGGCCCAGGTGGCGGGGAATCGGTTCATTTTCCTGGGCAGCTGTTCCCAGAACGTTGATGCGGAGGGGGCCGTCCATCTTGCAGAGGCAGCCATCGGAATCAGGGAAGCCTGCCTGATGGTCATTGCCCAGATGAACACGCAGCTCATGTTCCGTATCGGGATTGACGTCGGGCCTGTCCTTGTTGCCTATTTTGGGGAGAGACGGGACATCTTCAATCTGTGGGGAGAGGGGCTCACCATGGCAGAAGCCTTGGCCCACAATGCTCCTGATGGGGGGCAGATACAGGTCTCAGAGCGAGCCTATCAGGCCCTGCAGGGCATTTTCCTGTTCCGTCTGAGGGGAGAGTTTTTCCTGCCCAACAATGGGATCTCCAACAGCTACATTCTGGCAGGCAGGAGTGAGAACACGGCGGCAGGGGGATCATGAATTTCTCCGAGCGCTTTGCCGTCATTAATAGTGGCCTGGCCATGCTGGGCCGTTTTGCCCGGTCCCAGCCCCGGTTCTTTCTCATCATGATCGGGGCTGCATGGGGGGTCGTCTATGAGATGCTGCACCCCAGCTCATGGCGTCGGACGGTCATCATCGAGTTTCGTCGCAATCTGCGTCAGCTGGTAGGTAGCGGTTTTTTCAGCGTAGTGGTGGTGGCCGTCATCACGGGGTTGGGGCTGGTTTCGCAGGCTGTTTACTGGCTGGGTTTTGCTGGCATGTCGCAGATGACCGGAAGCCTTCTCTCCAGCGTCCTGCTGCGGGAAATTGCGCCCATTCTCGTCGGCGTCATTCTTCTGGGACGTTCTGGCATGTTGATGCTGACGGAAATGGGCACTCTGACAACCAGCGGGCGGCTCAAGACCCTGAATGGCATGGGCATTGATCCGTTTCTGGCACTTGTCGTGCCACGAACCATTGCGACGACGGTGGGCGGGGTCACGCTGGGTACCTTTTTCAGCGTCATCGCTTTGGGCATGGGGTATGTGGCCTGCTGGATGAAAGGGATCGTCACGTCATCCATCTGGTCTTTCATTTTCGATGTGATCAACAGCATGCAGCCGGGTGATTATATCGGGATTCCTCTGAAATTTCTTCTGAGCGGGGCCTGTGTCGGTCTGTGCTGCTGTCTGTCTGGCATGGATGTGACGGCAGAGGACAATCTGACAACCTTCATGCCACGGGGCTTTGCGCGTGGCATCATGTCCATTCTGGTCATCAATGTGGTGATCGACGTCATTCTGGGGAGCTTCTGACGGTGGAAGGCACAACTCTTTCAGAAGGGGATTATGGTTTTGTCCTGAAGCTGGATGATGCTGTTCCGGTGTCTGATTCCACAGGGTTGCCTTCAGTAAAATACAATCTGGCACTGGCACCCGGTGAATGTGTGTTCGTGGAGTGTCGTGACAGTTTCAGGGCGTCGCAGTTTACGGATTTCTGCGCAGGGCTTCTGCCCGTCAGGCAGGATGCGAGGACAGGCAGGGGACAGGGAACGGTCAGCTGCATGGGGCTGAACTGGGCGGAGCTGGATGAAAGACGGGCGCAGGCACTGCGGGGGCGTATCGGTCGCATTACCGAGGACAGTGGCTGGATTGACCTGTACGAGATGCATATGAACATTCTCTGGCCTAGCCTGCATCACAGTCGTGCCTCTTATGACAGACTGGTGGTGGAGGCCGTCCAGCTGGCCCAGTCATTCGGCATGCCCGGCCTGCCAACGCAGCTGCCTGAAAAACTCTCCCCGCTGGACAGGAAACGCTCGGAATATGTGCGAACCTTCATGAACAGGCCGTCCTTGCTTCTGTTGGAAAATCCTATCAGTCTTGGGGGACCGGTCGAGCTGTACAATGCTTTTCTGACAGAACTGACAGCTGCACGGGAGCGGGGCTGTGCGGTCGTGTGGATCGGTTCGGAGCGTTCCGCCTGGGCTGGTTATGCCGGGCCCGGCATGCAGCGTTTTCGCCTCGGTAGTAATGGTCTCGTAAAGTGAGAGATATGTGATGCGTCCTTTACGTTTACGTCGGCGTTCCGGTCTGGCAGCTCCTCTGTTCAGGAGCTCTTTCGTGGATGAGTGGGTCGGGCTGCTTGTTCTGCTGGCTCTTGTCATCCTGACAGCTGTTCTGGTCGAGGCCGGTTTTCTCAAGCAGTGGCTGACACCGGCAGGGCGTCTGCATTTCGTGCTGCCGGAAAGTGGTGTGGCGGGGTTGGCTGTCAATAATGACATTGAAGTCATGGGGGTCCGTGTAGGGGAAATCCGGCGGCTGGACCTCAATGAATCAGGCCGTATGTATGCGGAAGGAACGATCGAACCCCATTTCGAGCGCTATATTCGCAGTGACAGCATTGCTACCATCAAACGTCGCCTTGTCGTGGCGGGTGCGGGATATATTGAAATCACCCGTGGGCAGGGAGAGCCGCTCAACTGGGACTATGCCGTGTTGAATACCAGCGTGGAACCCAACCCTGCGGATATGATTGTCCAGACCCTGATAGATCTGCGGGCCAGATTGCTTCCTGCCATGGATAATGTGGAAGAGATCACGAAGCAGGCCAAGGACATCATGGTGGACCTTCATGCAGGTAAGGGGACAGCTGGTGCCCTGCTGACCAATGAGGAAACGGCCCAGCGTGTAAATACGATCCTGGTTTCATTGAACAAGGCCATTGAGGCTGTGCAGCCACTGGAACAGAAGTTGCAGATTACGCTGAATGAAGCCAATGGCGTGATGCAGAATGTGCACGGCCTGACCAAGGGGTTGAAAGATTCCGGCCCGGAAGTGCAGCGGAGCGTCCGTAATGTGGCTGATGCCACGGAGCAGCTTCCCGCCGTTCTGGCTGAAGCTGAGGCTACGGCAGACAGCCTGCGCAAGCTGAGTGATCAGCTGCGGGGTTTGTGGTTGCTGGGCGGTGGTGGCGGCAAAAACAGGCACCGGCCTGACCGTAGGCTCCCGGCCCGTGAGGTGAGACCATGAAATTTTGCAATGTCATCATCTCTCTTTCCCTCTCCGCCGGGCTTCTCTCAGGTTGTTCCAGCGGTCCCGGTGAGTGGGAAGACCAGCGCTACGCCACAAGAATGGATGCTGCCGACAGTGTGTTCAGTCTTGGCTATATCCAACAGGCGAGGCAGCATTACGCAGATGCTCTGGAGCGGGCGTTTCTGATTGATGATGTTCAGGCCATCCATGATGCCGGTTTCAACCTGGCTACCAGCGAGCTGCGTCTGAAAGACTATCAGGCGAGTCTGGAGACATTACGCCGGGTGTCTGAAGCATTGATGGTGAGGGGCTGGACTGGCGGACGGCAGGCTGATCTGCATCTCGTACGGGCATCTGTCTTTTATGCCCAGACATATTGGCAGCATGCGGGTGATGAGGCGAAGCTGGCCAGGACCAGTCCGGATGATCGGATACGTTTCAGCGCTTATGCGTTGGGTGGTCTGGCAGCAGCTGCGCAGTTTGATCGGGCTGGGCTGGAGGAGGCCATCACCGCTCTTGCTCCCAGCAGGAATGACAAGGACCAGGCCAACCTGAAAGAACTTCTTACCCTGCGTCTGATCCTGAACAGGGATTGGCAGCCAGCGGCAGAGTCTGCCGAGGGGCTGGTGAAAATACGCAGGGAAGACATGGATTACGAAGCCATGCGTCGGGCTCTGCTGCTGGAGGCCAAAGCTCTTCGTGCCATGGGGAAGGAGCAGGCTGCTGGGCGTGTCATGCAGCGTTTCAGGGATAGTGCCCGGAAGCAGCAGACCAGCCTGTAAGCTCGCTGCCTGTCTGGTCAGGTGGATGCGCTCCGGAAACCGTTCTGGAGCGCATCCATGGTGGGGTCAGATCAGGCTGTTGCCGTTTTCTGCATCATGGGGCTCATGCCCAGCATGGCCAGAAGCTCTGTGTCCCTGTTCTGTGCCGGATTGGGCGTCGTGAGCAGCTTTTCCCCCCAGAAAATGGAGTTGGCTCCTGCCAGAAAACAGAGTGCATGTGTTGATTCGGACATGTTTTCACGTCCCGCTGCCAGACGGACGTGACTGGCTGGCATCATGATGCGGGCTGTTGCAATCACGCGGGCGAAGGTGATCGGATCCACGGCCTCTTCATCAGCCAGCGGAGTGCCCTCCACGCGGACGAGCAGGTTGATGGGAACACTTTCCGGGTGGGTCGGCAGATTGGCCAGTGTCGTCAGCAGGCCGGCACGGTCCTGCGTGTCTTCACCCATGCCGATGATCCCGCCGCAGCAGACCTTGATGCCGGCATCACGCACATTGGCCAGAGTATCCAGACGTTCCTGATAGGTCCGTGTGGTGATGATCTTGCCGTAGAAATCTTCTGACGTATCAAGATTATGATTGTAATAGTCCAGACCGGCCTCTTTCAGGCGGGCAGACTGGCTGGGCGTGAGCATCCCTATGGTCAGGCAGGTCTCCAGTCCGAGAGCCTTGACCTCCTCAACCATGCGGCAGACAGCATCCAGGTCACGGTCCTTCGGGGCACGCCATGCAGCGCCCATGCAGAACCGCCCGGCACCGGCTTCCTTCGAGCGTCTGGCATCGGCGATGACACGCTCCAGCGGCATGAGCTTTTCAGCGGCCATGCGCTTGTCGTGGTGGGCGCTCTGCGGACAGTAGGAGCAGTCTTCCGGGCAACCGCCGCTCTTTATGGAGAGCAGGGTTGATATCTGTACCTTTGTGGGGTCAAAAAATTGCCGGTGTGCCAGCTGTGCCTGAAAGATCAGCTCCGGGAAGGGCAGCGCAAGAAGGGCTTCTGCTTCTTCGCGAGCCCAGTCGTGCCGGAGCGTGACCTTCTGAGGCGAGGGGCAGGTCTGTTCAGTCATCTAGCTTTTGTCTCCAGAGTTGGCTGCATACACCTACCCAAAAGATGGACGCTATGCCATCCGAAAAGTATGATAGATGCATGAAGGGTTAACGTCATTTCGGAAAATGCAGGGTGTCTTTATGAAACATTGGCAGATTGATCAGATGGACTGGGCCGCCTTTGACGCGACGAAGGTGAACCCTGATATCCTTGCTCTTGTGAAGGCAGCTTCTGTGGTGGAGCGGAATGCACGGGACTATACCTGTTACCTCAGGAATGTTTTCCATGACGATTCCGGTTTCCGGGATGCCGCACAGAACTGGGCGGAAGAAGAGGTCCAGCATGGAGATGCCCTTGGGAAATGGGCCATGCTGGCAGACCCGGACTGGGATTACGCCAAAGCTTTTGAGCGATATCGGGACGCTTACAGGATAGATACGGACGTGTCCTCATCCATCAGGGGGTCTCGTACGGGGGAGCTGATTGCCCGCTGCATGGTGGAAACGGGAACATCCTCTTTCTATACGGCACTGGCTGACGCTACGGATGAGCCCGTTCTGAAGGCAGTCTGCAAGCAGATCGCTGCTGATGAATACCGTCATTTCAAACTGTTTTATGACAATATGCATCGTTATCTGGAACGTGAGAAGCTGGGGCGCTGGTTCCGTCTGCGGATTGCCCTGAGCCGTGTGATGGAAAGTGAGGATGACGAACTTGCAACAGCCTTTTACATCACGAACAGTGAGAAATTCCGTTTTTATGATCACAAGAACTGTATTGCTGCCTACATGGCCCGGGCCCTGTCCTTCTACCAGCAGAAGCATCTGGACCGTGTCACGGCCATGATTTTGAAGACATCGGGCCTGACACCCCATTCCCGCATGCAGCGGTGGCTTGCGAAGGGGATGCATGCCCTGATCTCTTGGAAGCAGAGGTCGTTCGCCCGTCAGCTTCAGCAGGCCTGAGCTGTTTCATACCCTTTTTTCAACAATGGATGTTTTCATGAAAATTCCATCATTCCGTACCGTCTTGAAACAGTGCAGCATGCTCATGGTGATCGGGGCCGGGCTTGCCGCAGGGGCAGCTGGCCACGCACAGACCCAGACGCCTCAGGCCTACAGGAATGGCTGGGGGTTTGATCAGGCAGGAATGGATCCGGCCACTCCGCCAGGGCAGGATTTCTTTACCTATGCCAACGGCCATTATATCGGTCAGCTGAAGATTCCTGACGACATGAGCAGTTACGGGCCTTTCCATATTCTCGCTGAACTGTCTCAGGTAAGGCAAAAAGCGCTTCTGGAGGCCTTGCTACCGTATGCGGAGGTGGGAGACGAACGCAGCAAGCTGGCAACCTTTTATAGCAGCTTTCTCGATCAGAAGACTGTTAATGCCAAAGGTGGCGATCCGCTTGAGGTGGAGCTGGGCCAGATACGGGAGATGAATGACAGGGCATCCTTGGCCCGTCTGTTCGGTCTTTCGGCCAGCTCCCTCATGTACAGCCCTTTTGCTCTGGATATTGAACAGAACCAGAAGGATCCGACACAGTACATGCTGATGCTGGATCAGGGCATGAGTATTGGCATCAGTGGGGGTCTTGGGCTGCCTGACATCAGCTATTACAGCAATCCTGCCCTGGCCCCGCAGAAAAATGCCTACCGGGCTCATGTTGCCAGAATGTTGGAACTGCTGGACTGGCCTGATCCGGACAATGACGCCTCAGCTGTTGTGGCTCTGGAAACGGCACTGGCGAAGGTGGAAACTCCCCGTGATCAGACACGGGACCCCGTGAAGATGTTCAATCCGATGATGGTAAAAGAGCTGGTTGGTCTGGCGCCCGATGTGGATTGGGTCACTTACCTGCGGACCATGGGGGTGCCAGAGGCAGGTCTGATGGAGCGTGTGATCGATGTGCGTGAACCGGAATCCATTGCGGAGATGGCCCGGATCATTGCCGGGGCTGACGGGAGGACGGTCAAGGCCTGGCTGTCTTTCCATCTGGCCGACAATGCAGCGCCATATCTCTCTCGTGAGTTTTCAGATGCGTCTTTTGATTTCAATGGTCGGGTTCTGATGGGCATGAAGCGCCAGCCCGACCGCTGGAAGCGTGCTGTCCGTGCTACGAATACGGCCATGGGCTGGGCGCTGGGGCGCCTCTATGTAGAACATTATTTCCCGCCTGAGGCGAAGGATCGGATCACCGGGCTGGTCCAGGAGCTGAAGAAGGCCTTCCGCTGGCGGCTGGAGCATAATGAATGGATGGATGCTCCGACCCGTCAGGCGGCGCTCGTCAAGCTGGATCATTTTGTCATGCAGGTGGGCTATCCCCACAAATGGTGGGATTACTCCGCACTGGATATTCGCCCGGGCGATGTCTATGGCAATGCCTCACGTGGCATCGCTTTCAACTGGCATCATCGTCTGGACCAGCTCGACCGTCCCGTGGACCGGGACGAATGGGACATGACGCCTCAGACAGTGAATGCCTATAATGACCCGGTAAAGAACGAGATCGTTTTCCCTGCGGCCATTCTCCAGCCGCCATTCTTTGACCCCACGGGTGATATGGCCGTCAATTATGGCGGCATTGGCGGGGTCATTGGTCATGAGATGAGCCATGGTTTTGATGATCAGGGCCGTCATTATGACGAGCATGGTCGCCTGCATGACTGGTGGAGCAGCCGGTCTTCCCAGGCTTTTGAGGAAAGAGCGA
Organism: Parasaccharibacter apium; assembly: GCF_002917995.1. Classification (NCBI taxonomy): domain Bacteria; kingdom Pseudomonadati; phylum Pseudomonadota; class Alphaproteobacteria; order Acetobacterales; family Acetobacteraceae; genus Parasaccharibacter; species Parasaccharibacter apium. The sequence continues at coordinate 118,898 of NZ_LMYH01000012.1, read as the reverse complement.
AAAGACTCGGTGCCCAGTATGATGCCGAGGAAGTTTTTCCCGGCCTGCATGTGAATGGCAGGATGACCATGGGGGAAAATATTGCTGACCTTGGGGGGCTGAATCTGGCGGTGCAGGCCTATCATGACAGCCTTCATGGTCGGACGGAGGCACCTCTTCATGGCTGGACGGGAGACCAGAGAGTGTTTCTCGGCTGGGCGCAGGTCTGGCGTGAGAAGGACAGGCCAGATGCCCTGAAACGGCAGGTTCTTTCCAACGAGCATGCTCCAGCTGCCAGCCGGGTGAACATGCCGGTTCACAATATCGATCTCTGGTATCAGGTGTTCGGTGTGAAAGCGGGAGACAGGCTGTATCTGCCGCCGGAGCAGCGGGTCAAGATATGGTAACAGGAGCAGACCATCGTCCTGCGAAGCCAGCCCCTGCCTGAGGGAAAAATGGGGGCGGGGCTTCACAAACGGCCGGGCTATGGCTATCCCGGGTCTGTTTCTTCATCATGCGGGGCTGTTTCATGTCATATCTCACTATTGGTCATCTTTACACGGCGTTGCATGCCGCCTGTGCCAGTGGCGTGGCCCGTGTCATCGAGGCGAATGGTGAGGAAGTCGCCTATGCTGATCTGAGCCGGGATGAACGTTTACAGGCTTTGGACGATGGCGAGGTCGATATTCTCGTGTCGGCATGGTTCCCGCAGGATGAAGTCATCCTGTCTCATGGGCATGAAGCCATTGGTAGCCTGTATCATCCTGAACTTCAGTTTTCCGCCCTTAAAAAATCAGGGAAGGGTGCTGGCTGGAAGGCTGCAGACTTTACCTCCCTTCTCACCACGGCCGAGGCACGCCCGTTTGTGGAGAAAGCTTTTGAGCAGCGTCCTGCCCTCAAGGAGCTCCCTCTTGAAGTTGTTGCGCCGGAAGAGGTCTTCCCGCGGTTGAAGCAGGCGGAAGAGGCAGGGGATTGTCCTCTGGTTGCTGTCTGGCAGCCTCATGCCGTTTTCCATGTCGAGATGCTGGAGGGTCTTCCTGATGGAGACCTGCTTGCTGGCGAGGTGCAGACGGCCCGGCTTGTTCTGCGCAAGGGGCTTCGTGCGGAGGTGGATGAAGACATGCTGGATGAGCTCTCCATCATGATGCTGAGCAACAAGGTCATGAGCGCTCTTGACTACGCCGTAAGCATTGATGGAATGGGCCCCGGAGACGCTGCGGAATCATGGCAGCGCGGGCGGTTGATTCCCCGCTGACGTTCTTTTGTCATCACCGTTGATAAACTGAAAGCTGGAGGTGTTTGCATGGCTCGTCATGCGTTTGTGTTTCCTGGTCAGGGCAGCCAGTCTGTCGGGATGGGGCTGGAGTTGTACAAGGCATTCCCTGTTGCCCGTGCCGTGTTTGAAGAGGTGGATGAAGCTCTTGGGGCCAATCTTTCCCGGCTGATTTTTGAGGGGGATCCCGCCGAGCTGACGGCAACGGAGAACACCCAGCCGGCTCTTTTTGCAGTTTCCATGGCGACCGTGCGGGTGCTGGAACATGAAGGGGGCTTTGCCCTGAAAGAGAAAGCCATGCTTCTGGCAGGCCATTCCCTGGGAGAATATGCTGCCCTGACAGCAGCTGGTGTCATGGGGATTGCCGAGGGTGCCCGCCTTCTCCGCCTGCGGGGCCAGGCGATGCAGCGTGCCGTGCCTGCAGGGCAGGGAGGCATGGCGGCCATTCTGGGTGTTGAGCCGGATGTGGCGCAGGAGATCTGTGCAGACTGTGCGGAAGGTGATGTTCTGGAAATCGCCAATGACAATGGTGGTGGGCAGATCGTCATTTCGGGGCATATGGCAGCGGTGGACCGTGCCATGGCAGCGGCAAAGGACAGAGGCATCCGCCGTGTGGTGAAGCTGCCCGTATCAGCCCCGTTCCATTCTTCTCTGATGGCACCGGCTGCCGCCGAGATGGAAGAGGCTCTGGCAGGGGCAGCGTTCCGGCCTGCCGCCATTCCTGTCATTGCCAACGTGACGGCAGAACCAGTCTCTCAGCCTGATGACATCCGTACCTTGCTGGGCCAGCAGATCACCGGGCGTGTGCGCTGGCGGGAGACTGTACTTTCCATGCCGGGCAAGGATGTTACCTGCCAGCATGAGCTGGGTGCCGGGAAGGTGCTGACAGGGCTGGCGCGTCGCATCGTGCCTGATCTGGCGGCTGATCATGCTGGAACTCCGGCAGAGATCGAAACAATGCTGAAAAGCCTGTAAGGGGGTAGTCCTGATGTTTTCTCTTTCTGGTAAGCTGGCTCTGGTGACCGGCGCTTCTGGTGGTATTGGTGCGGCCATTGCCCGTCAGCTGCATGAGTGTGGTGCGACTGTCGTGCTGAGCGGAACACGGGAGGGAGCCCTCCAGGATGTGGCAGCGGCTCTGGGTGGTGAGCGTGTGCATGTCGTCACGGCCAATCTGTCGGATGATGCACAGGCTGATGCTCTGGTGGCCCGTGCAGAGGAAGTGGCAGGGCAGCCTCTGGATATTCTTGTCAACAATGCGGGGCTGACACGGGATACGTTGGCCGTGCGGATGAAGGATGATGATTGGGCACAGGTGCTCAAAGTCGATCTGGAAAGTCCGTTCCGTCTGGCCCGTGCTGCGCTGAAAGGGATGCAGCGGCGCCGTACCGGGCGTATCATCTCCATTTCTTCCATTGTGGGGACAACGGGCAATCCGGGGCAGGCCAATTATGCAGCTGCAAAGGCCGGTCTGGTGGGCATGAGCAAGTCTCTGGCCCAGGAAGCAGGCCGCCGTGGTGTGACGGTCAATGTTGTGGCACCGGGCTTCGTGGAGACTGCGATGACCGATGTTCTGCCGGAAGCTGTACGGGAGAAGCTGCTGGGTAACATTCCGCTTGGCCGTATGGGGCGCCCGGAGGATGTTGCTGCAGCCGTTGTCTATCTTGCTTCGGACGAGGCCGCATGGGTGACGGGCACGACGCTTCATGTTAATGGTGGGATGGCCATGGTCTGAAAAAGTTGGCGTTTGCAGGAAAACATGCTAAGCGCGGCCTGCTTGGCCTGGCAAAGGCTCAGAGTATGGCTTCATTGCCGGGCATTCCGATGTCCCGAAGCTGACAGGCAGGCAGGTTTTTTTCTTAGAAACACCCGGTAGGGGTAGCAAGGATTTAAGGCAGATGAGCAACGAAATCGCTGACAAGGTGAAGAAGATCGTCGTCGAGCATTTGGGCGTCGAAGAAAGCCAGGTGAAGCCGGATGCTTCCTTCATCGACGATCTGGGCGCTGACAGTCTGGACACGGTCGAGCTGGTCATGGCTTTCGAGGAAGCATTCTCCGTCGAGATTCCGGAAGATGCCGCCGAGAAGATTGCTACTGTGAATGATGCCATCGAGTATATCACCAAGCAGAAAGCTGCCTGATTCCCGGTGTAGGGATTGGATGACGGGACGGGCTGGTCGGGGATCAGTCCGCTCCGTTCTGAAAGAGCGAAGCGGAGCAAGTCCGTTTCGCTTTATGCGTATTTACGAATTGTGAGGTAAGGCGGCGATGAGCGGCTCTGGAACGGACAGAAAACGTGTGGTCGTTACGGGAATAGGCGTAGTCAGCCCGTTGGCTGTTGGTGCAGAACTGACATGGAAGCGCCTTATCAACTCTCAATCCGGCATTGGTCCGATCACACAGTTTGATGCTTCTGATCTTCCGGCGAGAATTGCAGGCGAAGTTCCAGCCGGACCAACGGAAGAGGGTGGACTTACCCTTTCCGACTGGGTGCCTGTCAAGGAACAGAAAAAGATGGACCGGTTCATCCATCTTGGTCTGGCAGCGGGTATCCAGGCTGTGGAAGATTCAGGCTGGAAGCCGGAATCAGAGGAAGATCGTTGTGCAACAGGTGTCATGATCGGTTCTGGCATTGGCGGCCTGAAAACGATCTACGACAACTCGCTGGCTGTGGCAGCAGGCAAGGCACGTCGTCTTTCTCCTTTCTTCATTCCTTCATCGCTGATCAATCTCACGGCGGGGCATTTGTCCATCCGTTATGGTTTCAAGGGGCCGAATCATGCCGTGGTGACCGCTTGTGCGTCCGGTACCCATGCGATCGGTGATGCGTCCCGTCTGATCCAGCATGGCGATGCGAAGGTAATGGTTGCTGGTGGCGCAGAGTCGGCCATCTGTGAGCTCGGTATTGCCGGTTTCTGTTCAGCCCGCGCCCTTTCGACCAGTTTCAATGACAGTCCGACAACAGCATCCCGCCCGTGGGACAGGCAGCGTGACGGGTTTGTCATGGGTGAGGGGGCCGGCGTGGTCGTGCTGGAAGAGTACGAACATGCAAAGCGTCGTGGTGCCAAGATTTATGGCGAAGTCGTTGGGTATGGTCTTTCGGGGGATGCCTATCACATCACCGCTCCGGCGGAGAATCATGAAGGGGCCTTCCGTGCCATGCAGGCTGCCCTGAAGGATGCCCGGGTCAGCCCTGCCGAGATTGGCTATGTCAATGCTCATGGGACCTCCACAATGGCGGATGATCTGGAACTCGGGGCTGTAGAGCGCCTGTTTGGTGATGCAGCTGCTGGTACGAGCATGTCGTCCACAAAGTCGGCGATCGGGCATCTGCTGGGTGCCGCTGGCGCCGTGGAGGCCATTTTCTGCCTTCAGGCCATGCGTGATGGTATCCTGCCTCCTACGCTCAATCTGGATGAACCGTCCAGTGAGAGCGCCATGGACCGTATCCCTCACAAGGCGAAAGAGCAGCAGGTGGATGTTGCTCTTTCCAACAGCTTTGGCTTTGGTGGGACCAACGCCAGCCTTGTTCTGAAGCGGTTCAGGGGCTGATCTGACTGTCTGATGCAGATTTTCGACGCTGGAGACTGAAACGATGGCACAGGAACCTGCATCAGACACTTCCAGAAAACAGGGGCCTGAAGAAGAGAGTGGAAGCAGGGCCAGGAAGCGTTTCCGTCTCCTGACAAAAGGACGGGTCTTTGCTTTGCTGCTGGCCGCTGCTGGTGGAACCGTTTTCGCCGGGTATGGCCATTACACAGACCCGGGGCCTTTACAGACAGAGCGTGTGGTTGTCATCCCAAAGGGTGGCACTGGTCGGGTCATTGAAGCCCTTCAGGAAAATGGGATTCTGGCACGGGGTGGTGTGTCTTCCCTGTTCTTCAAGGTAGCCATGTATGCCACCCGCTCACAGGGAGCGATTCACGCAGCGGAACTGAAGTTTCCAGAGCGGGTGTCCATGGCTCACAGTCTTGAGATTCTCCGTCATGGGCATCCTGTCACGCACAGTTTGACCGTAGCGGAGGGCCTGACAGCAAAGCGCATCAGGACATTACTGATGCAGGCACCTGCGTTGCAAGGAGACCTTCCCACCATAGAGGAGGGGCAGGTGGCACCTCAGACGTTCTTTTATGTCTGGGGCATGGAGCGACAGGCACTTCTGCATCACATGACAGAATTGATGGGTAAGACGCTTCAGGCGATCTGGGATCAGCGGGATCAATCAGCCTTGCAGGGTGTCATAACCACACCAGAACAGCTGCTGATTCTGGCTTCGCTTGTGGAAAGGGAGACGTCTTTGGCAGAGGAGAGACCACAGATCGCCCGGGTCTTCCTGAACCGTCTGAAACAGGGAATGAAGCTTCAGACAGATCCGACTGTCATTTATGGGTTGAGCGATGGAGATGGGGTGCTGCCTCGCCCCTTGACGCATGAGGACCTGCAGACAGAAAGCCCCTACAACAGTTATCTTCATCCGGGTCTGCCTCCGGGGCCTATCTGTTCGCCTGGTCGTGAGTCGTTGGAGGCAGCAGCTCATCCCGCTTCGGGTAATGCGCTGTATTTTGTCGCAACAGGACATGGGGGGCATAATTTTGCCCATACCCTTGCCGAACAGACGGATAACGTCCGTGCCTATCGCCGTATGAAAAAAGCGGCAGCCCAGTAATTTTTCCTGTGCAGCGGGATACCTGAAAAGAAGAAGGGGCATTATCCACTTCTGGATAATGCCCCCATCTGTGAGAAGACCGTATGATCTGCCTCAATCTTACTGGTTGAAGGCCTTCATGACGACACGACGCAGCGCATCGGCTGACTTGTTGTTGACCTGCATCCGCACGACGATGTCTTCCGGCCCGACGACCTGATGGTAGTAGGAACGGTTCGCCTCACTATCGGGTTTCAGCTTGCTGCTGCCGAGGGACACACCAGCAAAAACCCCCTTCATCTTCTGCATGGCATAGACTTCCTTGGGGGTGTTCTGCGTGCTGCTGCTGTCATTGCCAAAAGCAGCATCGGCACTGGCGTCAAAGCTGAACTCGTGATCCATCAGGTTCAGGAGTGCTTTCTGGGACGTGATGAAGAAGAAAAGCTGGCTGTGCTGATAACCAGCCTGAAGACCAAAGGAGCCTGCGCTCAGGTTATAGAAAGCCGGGTCAGACCAGGAATTGTTGGCACCACGGGCCAGCAGGACGCAACGCCCACCGGTACCACCAACGATGAGAGACATCTTCGTGACGTCGGGACAGATCACGACGGCTTTTGTCTCGCCAAGTACATGGGCCGTCTTTTCCTTGACTTTGGAGTCAAGCAGAGCGGACTGCACGGCGAATGTAGCCTTGTTTACGAGAACCTGCTGTTTGGAAATCTTGGCAGCGGCCGCGTCACCGGCGCAGGCGCTCATGGCGAGCATGCCAACACCCGCAGCAATGGAAACAGTCCGTGAGATGTAGGAAAATGACTTGGACATCGGAAACCTCTCTGTAGGCTGAAAACGGATGCACGTTGGAACTATAAACTTAATCTAGTGTAACGCCTAGTGTCTTCGAGAGGGTTGCCGCAACCAGCGGGGCACAGGCGAGGATGGTCGTACGCTGCGTCAGGCCGCCCATTTTCAGGAAAGGTGACACGTGGGCTCCAGCTTCATCAAGAAGGACCAGGGCCGCAGCAACATCCCAGAGGAAGATGACGTATTCGTGATAACCATCCGAGCGACCACAGGCAACGTCAGCCAGAGCGAGGGCGCCAGACCCCAGCGACCGTGGCATGACCCCCTTGTGCAAAAGGGCCTGCATCTTTTCGGGGTACCAGCCTTCGGGGACGTAGGGTGACCAGCCAATTTCCACCATGGCTTCACTCATCTTGTCGGTTGTTGATGCCTTGATGGGGGCTCCATTGAGGAAGGCGCCTTTCCCCTTTCTTGCCGTAAAGCTTTCCCGGATGGCTGGAGCTTCTATGATACCTGCCACCGGGACATTCCGGTGCATGAGGCCTAGAGAAATGCACCAGCGATTACGGCCTCTGGCATAATTGGATGTGCCATCAATAGGGTCTATGACCCATCGGAAGAGCCCGGATGAGCTGCCGCCATGCTCTTCTCCCAGAAAGGCATCCTCGGGGAAGAGGGTTCCCAGACGGGCCGTGACAAACTGTTCCACGGTCCTGTCTGCTTCAGTCACGTAGTCCTGATGGCCCTTGAGATCAGCAGCTGGCTTACCGGGGGCAGGCTGCATGTTCAGGGCAAGGGCCGCAGCTTCCTTGATGATGGAACAGGCCGCATGAAAGCGGATGTCGATGGCGGTATCCGTATCGTATGTGATGGGCATTCATGAATCCTTGAATATGGCAGCTGCGACGTGTCTGGGGCAGAAAAGTACAGGAAGATGCTCCGGCTGTCAGCCATTCCAGAGGAACAGTAGCTCTTCCACTGGAGAGGGCAGCTCTGTATGGTGGAAGATGATTTTATGAGCATGTATCCGTAGGATGATAAGAGATGAAGCTGTTTAAAATGGACTATTGGCGTTCGGCCATTCTTCATGCTCCTTTTGAGCAGGTTATCCGGCAGAACAGTCTGGACGACATAGACATGACGTTCCTGCCGTCCTGTGGAAAGGATGGGTTTCTTGCAGATCCTTTTGGTCTATGGGACGGGGGACGCTTGCATGTTTTTGCTGAGTATTATGATTACAGCCAGGCCAAGGGTGTCATTGAGGTTCTCATTTACGATGAGTCCTTCGCCCTGCAGGAGCGTCGCTGTGTCCTGAGTGAGGATTGGCATCTCTCTTATCCCTATGTGTTCCGGCACGAGGGAGTGACCTACATGCTGCCGGAGGCCTACAAGTCCGGGCGTCTGACACTCTACAAGGCAACATCCTTTCCCTATGAGTGGCAGCGTGTGCCCATGTTCGACTTCCCCATTGGAGCGATTGACGCCACCCCACTTCATTATGCTGGACGCTGGTGGCTGTTCTGGACACCACCTGCCCCTAAACAGGCACGGCAGAGCACATTGCACATTGCTCTTGCAGAAGAGCTGACAGGCCCATGGTGCGATATGGGGCATTTTCTGATTGACCGCAGCGGTGCCCGTCCGGGAGGGACGCCGTTTGTTGAGGGCGATGAAGTGTTCCTGCCAGTGCAGGATTGTTCGGAGACATACGGCGGTGGCATCCGTCTGCTTCGGATCAGTGGCTTTGGTAAGGGAAGGCCGTCAATTTGCGGGGGAGATTCCGTCCCAGTGCATCTGCCGGAAATCAGGGACTATCCAGACGGCATGCATACTCTTTCTGCCGCTGGAGATGTAACGCTGGCGGATTTCAAGAAAATACGCCGCGGACTGGGACCTCTTCTCTTCAATATCAAGAGACAGATTTTGAAGTAAGATCGTGTTTCTCTTCATGCCGTTGTCAGAATGGGGCGGCATGAAGGGAAATGTCAGGGGTGACTCAGCAACTGCTCTGCGAGAGCTGCGTCAGCGGGTTTGTCAACATCGACAGCAGCCCGGCCGTCAGAGAGAGGGATAAGTCGTATTCTGGCGCCCGTAAGGGCATGTATGCGTTCTTCAAGCCTGTGGGAACTGAGCGTGCGCGTAAGGGTACGCAGAATGGTCGGCAGCCCCAGAATCATGGCCATGCGCAGAGGCTGTTTCCGGTAACGCTGAAGACGCTGCCAGAGCGCAACTACGGCTTTCGCCTGTGGAGTAGCTAGCCAGAAGAGATTGCAGCCTGAAAACTGAATATCTGCCAAGCGGATGTAGGTCCGCCTGGTCTGGGGTACGTCCCGCAGGATTGTCTCCTTCAAGGCGACACCGGCCGTCAGGTCGACATTGGCTGTCCGACTCTTTTCGATGAATTCCCTGACCCACTCCGGGCGGAGCAGAGCATGGTCTGCCGTCGTGACGAGGCAGGGCGTGCCGATGGCGTCGAGTGCCTGGGCAACACTTTCGCTTGGAGAGGGGGCAGACCGCAAAAGAGTGACGCGATCCCCCAAATGGCTCAATAGACCGGGCTGTTCGATACTGACCCATATTGGCCCGATTTCAGGAACCTGTTCAAGCGTATGGAGAACACGCTCAATCATGGGGCTGTTTGCAATGGGTAGCAATGCTTTGTGAGATACCTGCCCCATGCGGGCCAGAGGGTCACGCTCGCCGTCACGCGACCCGGCCAGTATCAGGACTGGAATGTTCATGCGCTCTTGGAAAGTTCTTCGTTCTTGGGAGCACGGGCAGGGTCCGGCCGGTCACGGGGAGGGGCACCTGTCCGCCGCATGACCCAAGGATAACGCTCTGCCTCTTCGACCGTGTAGCCCAGATTGAAGACATACGGGCTGCGGGGGCGTTCCTTGGCGGCCCGGTAAAAGGTACCCATCAGGCGATCTGGCAGATAGTTGGTGATGCCGTAATTGCCATCTTCATCGTGAAAATGGTGCAGGACATGGAGCTGCTTGATGTACACCACCCACTGCCAGCGGGGTTTGTAGGCCAGATGCTGGATGCAGTGGAAAAATTCATAGATGCAGGTCATGACCAGCGCTGTGGAGAGTGCTGAAAAAGCTCCACCCCAGCCGCCAATCAGCCAGCCTATGGGCATGGTGATGACCATCATGGTCGGAACTGTGTTCAGAGGAGAGCCGAACAGGACTTCGAGCAGATGGGGATCCTGGTGGTGGTCAAAATGGATACGCTTCCACATGGAGGCTGTGATGGGGTTCCGGTAGAACCAGCGTCCGTGCAGGATGTAACGGTGGATGATGTACCAGGCTGTCGGATAGACAGCGACAATGACGGGAATGGGGATGAGGACTCCCCACCAGCTGTGACGCAGATACAGGCTAAGTATGGCCGTACCGATAATCAGGGCAAAATAGAGCAGGATTGTCGGATAGGTAAGGTAAGCCGCCCATAACTGCGAAAGATTCATTTTTCCCAGATCATAACTCCTGCCTTTCTGCATGAGAGTCGTGCCCTGGAAAAATTGTTTGAACGTACTCATTTTTCCTCCATCCGCAGTATCCATGCCAGACCAAACAGGGCTGCCACGATCTGGCCCGAACTTATAGCGATTAATATGGGAAGGGAACCTGAATTTCCCAGAGCCGAGATCATGCCCTGTAGAATGACCACTCCCAGACCAGCCGCCATCACGTACACCGGCAACGGGTTCCGCAATCCCGCACGCGGCGGAATGTAGGTGATGGGCAGAGTGATGAGAAGCATCACCGCCATCTGCACCGGCAGCATCAGTGTAGCATATAATGCCATCAGATAATTTGACCTAGGTAAATTGGATGGCACTTTTCCCGAGAAAATTTTCCAGAACTGATGCGGGGTATAATACACGCCCTGCAATGTCATGTTGATGATCTCCTGCGGGGATGCCGTCAGGGTGGGAGGGGGCGGTTCGCTGCTCAGCTGAACCTGTGTCTGTTCGTTGGAAACGGTCAGCTGCCTGGCGATGCCATGGTTGACCCAGTGTCCTCCTTCATGGACCAGATTTTCATAATACTGGGCTGCGGTCAGGTTTCCGTTCTCGGCCTGACGACGGTAGAAGATGACCTTGGAAAGGTTTCTTCCACCATGGCTGATGGTTTCAACATGGATGATGTCTGTTCCGAGGCGGAACCACAGGCTGTGTAGATCGTCAGTGGCATTGGCCTGCGTTGCGCCTTCGTTCCACCAGCGGTTGAGTTCCTGCTCACAGGGGGGAATGACCCATAGTTGCACGGCCATGCAGATGACGCCAAGCAGGAGTGGAATGGGCAGAAGGTAGCGGAACATGTTGAGGGTAGAGAGCCCGGCTGCCCGCAGCACGGCAATCTCGCTGGAGAGTGCCATCTGAAGCAGCGTGAACAGGCCCCCGATCATGACCGAGAGGGGCATGATTTCAACGATGAGTGTTGGCAGGTGCAGGCCTATGTATCGGAACAGGCCACTAATCCCCAGATGCCTGTCCAGAATGGTGGAGGCATCATCCAGCAGGGCAAGAATCTCGAGCAGGGCTGTCAGCACGCCACAGCATAGGAGAATCTTTGTCAGAAGCGGCTTGAGAAAGACCTGAAGCAGGGTGGGATTGGAGGGCAGGACTCTCATGGTGACGTCCTGTTCAGGAGTACCGGTTTTCTGTGACGCCAGGAGACCTGGGAGCGTGCCAGCAGGGCTGCCGTGCAGCCAATGCAGAAGAGGAATTCGGGAACCCAGATTGTCAGCCAGACGGAGGCTTTTCCATTTGTGGCCATGCTGTGCCCAAAAAGGAGAACCTCATTGAAGCCGACCAGAATGATGGCGAGCATGATCTGCCCGACCACGGATCGGCGACGCTTGCGCCCGATGGCGAAAGCGATGGCAAGCAGTGGAATGAACATGATGCTGATGGCCCGTGCCAGACGGAAATCCATTTCGGAGCGGAGCACGATGTAGGAAATGCGTGGGGAGCCGTGGCGGAGGGCCTGGAACAGCTCGGGTGTGGTCATTTCCCGTTCATCATCACCACGGGATCGAAAAGCTTTTCGGCTTTTGCTGCGTTCGATGACACGGGCTATATGTTCAAAATGGGTAACGGTAGCATGGTCGTCAGGCACATCTGGTGTGTTAACGTGAATGACCTGCCCATCCCAGAGGTCGAGCTGGGTGGCCTGGTCCCGCTCAGAAATGGTCAGCAGCCCTCTGGGAGCCGTGATGAGCTCAGCTTTTCCATTATCCTTCAGATTGCGGATGAAGATGTTTTTCAGACGGGCCCCACCATGGTCGACACGGTCTGCTGTCAGCATGGTGGTGGAAGATGTTGAGGCGAACATGCCAGACTGAAGGTGGGGTGCCCAGCCCGTATGTTTGGCGAAATAGAATCCTTCCCGGTAGTCATATCGGGCAATCGGTTGAATGTAGCCGTACAGGAGCAGGCTGAGGGTGGCCAATATGGCCCCGACCTTGATGTAAGGCTGGCTGATGCGCAGCAGGGAAATATGGCCGGCACACAGCACGTCAATCTCGTTGTGATCGCTCATCCGGTTGACGGTCATGAAGATTGCGATGCAGAGGGCAGCCGGTAGCGCCAGTCCCATATAATGGGGCAGGAGATCGCTGAGAAGCGTGATCAGTGTGGCAATGGAGCTGCCGCTGCTGGCCAGATGGTTGAACAGCGTCAGCAGTCGCTCTAGCAGCAGGGCAACAAGCATCGTCCCCAATGCAATCGTGAAGGGGGGAATCAGCTGCTTCAGCAGGTAGCGATCCAGTGTTGGCAGGGTACTTCGTATCAACATGCAGGCTGCCTTGCCGAAATGCTGGAGAACCATTCCATGTGGGAAAAGGGGTGCCCCGTGTGGTCTCGGCGGATGAGCCTGATCTGCCATCCTTCTTCATGCGGGGTAAAGGTAAGATGGTTCCATGAGGCCCTGCGCTCGGGATTCTGGCTGTTCATGGCCGCAGCGCCGACCCCCAGAAGGGGTATGTCTGTCCCCTCGACGGTGGTTATGGTTGCATCGTGAGAGTGTCCGTGCAGGACCAGTTCTGCTCCATGGCGACGCAGGAGGCTGGACAGGGCTGGCGTGTTGATCAGGGATTTCCTGAAAGGCAGCAGCTTTTTGCGAGGGGGATGATGAAGCATGACAACCCGGCAGTATCCTTCTTCACCCAATTTCGCAAGAAGGCTTGCCAGTTTTTGGCGCTGTTTCCTGTCGATGCGTCCGTAGGCGGTAAAAGGAGGGGTTGGCAGAGCGGAGTTGAGCCCGATGACGGCGACCCTTCCGAAAAAACGGACAAAAGGAAAGGCACTGTCGGACCACGTTTCCCACTGTGCCAGGCTGTTCCTGTAAGAAATGGGTGCCATGAAGTCATGGTTGCCTGGTACGACGACGGGAGTGAGAGGCAAGGTGGACAGCCAGGCAGCCGCCTGACGATATTCTTCCTTCGTGCCGAAATTTGTTATGTCGCCGCTGATGAGCAGGGCAGAAAGTTCCTTGTGGGAGGCGATGTTTTCGAGCAGCTCGGCTGTGACGGATGGCAGCAGGACATGCTTCCGTCTGCTGACCCAGAGAATGCGGCTGAGCAGACGTTTGTTGAGGAAGGCAGACCATGCGATGGTGGGGGGAGGCAGATGCGGGTCTGACATATGGGCCAGACAGACAGAAAGGTCACGCCGGGAAGATGCAGTGGCGGACGGGTCGGAAAGCATTGTTGCACCATATCCATGAAGGGGCGGGTGATCTCTCAGGAGAAAAACTCCTTGCTGGCCCCCTTAGCATAGCCATGTTAAAGGGGTTCGGCCAGCGTATGAAATAGCCTGGCTTTTTATGTTTCTGGGCGGATGCGTGGTGGATAGATGCAGAAATTGATGAATGTCGTACAATCGGCCCTGATACATAACCCCAACAGCCGCAAAAATGCTCAGGACAAAGGGCAGTTTGTGCGAATGGCACGGCAAAAAATGGGGGATTTCTGCGTATCTGCTCTAAATGACAGCCATCTCCCTGCGCATCTGACTGAACTGAAAAGCCGGGGTGTGGATCTGATTGCCATCAGTGGGGGGGATGGTACGGTCAGTGCCTGTCTGACAGCGATTGCTTCTGTCTATCATGACTGTCCCCTGCCGTCCGTGGCCATTCTGCCTTCCGGCAATACCAATCTCATAGCCGGTGATGTCGGGTTCGGCCTGCATGGCGAGGCCGCCATTGATCGTCTGTTGCGCCCTGAAGGGCTGAAAAGCTGTATTAGGACGCCCATAAGATTGTCCTGGCCGGATGGAGAACGGCCTTCGGTACTGGGCATGTTTGGTGGCTGTACGGGATATGCCAGAGCTGTCCGTATCGCTCATTCGCCGAATGTCCTGAAATTTGCTCCGCATGATCTTGCTGTTTTCTTTACGCTCTTCAGCAGCATGGCGAGCCTTCTTTTCCGTCGCAGCCGCCATTCCTGGATGAATGGGGACAGGCTCTCCTGGTCGGCAGAGGGAACGGGATTGCCTGTGCCAGGCAGGGAGGGGCGCAGCTTCCTTTTCATGACGACAGCGCTGGAAAAACTGTCTCATGGCATCTGGCCATTCTGGAATGAAGATACCAGTAGGGACGGGTTCCATTTTCTTGATGTCCATGCGTTTCCTGAGGCGTTGCCGAAGGCCTGTTTCAACCTTCTGAGGGGGCGGGCACCGGAATGGCTGCGGGCACACAAGGATTACACGAGCGCTACTGCCCGGGCGATGCAGCTTGAAACAGACAGTGATTTTGTTCTGGATGGTGAGGTCTTTCCAGTTTCTGCCGGTGGCCGCCTGAAACTGGAAGAAGGACCGGCCTTTCGGTTTGTCCATGTCTGACATCATCAGGAAGACGCTCATCAATGAGCTGACAACGCCCGTAGCTGAAGAGCTCGCCCAGTTTGCAGAGGCTGTTGCCAGCCGGCTGCGCAGGCCGCCGCTCGGTGTCCTATTTTATGGATCGGTTCTCCGCAAGGTTGATCCCGAGGGGATCGTTGATTTCTATGTCATCACAGACCGGCCGGAAAGTCTGGGTGGACATGCCTTGGCCCGTATGGCCAATCGTCTTCTTCCCCCCAATGTCTATTACATGGAACATGAGGTAGAGGGGCGGACCATACGGGCAAAAGTTGCCTTTCTGTCCATAGCGCAGTTTCTCGGGCGCAGTACGCTTTTTACAGTGGATACGACCATATGGGCCCGCTTCTGCCAGCCGGTGCGTCTGGTCTGGGTACGTGATGCTGGAAGTGCTGATCGTCTTTTACAGGCCATTAGCCAATGTGTGGTTACGGCATCCTGCTGGGCGGCCTTGCTGGGACCTGAGCAGGGCAGGGCGGACGTATACTGGCACGATCTGTTTGCCCATACCTACGCTGCCGAGCTGCGTGTGGAAAAGAAGGGACGCAGCCACAACCTTCTGGCAGGAAGAGAAGAGCGATACGAAATCCTGCTGAAAGCAGCCTGGAGGCAGGCCTCCCTGAGCTATGCTGCGCAGGGAGACGTTCTGCTTCCCCAGCTTACGGCTTCAGCGAGAGACAAGGCAACACGGGACTGGGGAAGGGTGAAAGCCTTTGGGAAGCCGTTGAACGTGGCACGTCTCATCAAGGCAGCGTTTACGTTCAGGGATGGGGTGAGCTATCTGCTGTGGAAAATACAGCGGCACACGGGACAGACGATCCACGTATCGGTTTTTGAGAAAAGGCACCCTATTTTGACCCTGCCGCTTTTTCTTTGGCGGGCCCGGCATCTCCGGTCAGGGAGATCATGACAACGGCCTGATGGGGATGCTTATCAAAAGAAAAGCCCCCAAAGCGGAATCATGATCCTGCTTTGGGGGCTTCGGCCTGTCGGGCGGGATCAGACCAGCTTCAGTTCCTTGGCGATGGTGCCGAATGTCTCTACAGCCCGGTCAATTTCGGCAGCAGAATGTGCCGCCATGACAGAGCAGCGCAGCAACGGCCTGTTGTCCGGCGTTGCCGGAGGCAGGGAGAGATTGACATAGACTCCGGCATCAAGGAGTGCGTTCCAGAAGGTAATGGCCTGCGGAATATCTTCCAGCGTGACGGCAATGACCGGGGAGACGAAGCTGCTCGTGTTCAGTCCGACAGACTTGAATCCCTGATGCAGTCGGGCTGCATTATCTTGCAGTTTCTGGCGCAGATCAGGACGGTTCTGGATTTCCTCGAGAGCCGCCAGGGTTGCTGCGATGATTTCAGGTGGCAGCGAGGCTGTGAACATGTAGGGGCGGGAGCAGAGGCGCATGAGATCAATTTCATCATGATCCGTTACGCAATATCCCCCGACCGTCCCGAGAGATTTGGAGAACGTTCCGACGATAAAGTCGATATCGTCCTCACAGCCCTGCATTTCTGCAACGCCACGGCCATGCTCGCCCAGCACACCAAAAGAATGGGCCTCATCTACCATCAGGGGAATGTTGTGGCGCTTCTTGACCTCGACGAACTCCTTGAGGGGAGCGATGTTCCCCGTCATGGAGTAGATGCCTTCAGCGATGATCAGGCGGGCCCCGGTCGTTTTGGCTGTTCTGGCGACACGCTTCTCCAGGTCCGCCGGGTCATTGTGCCGGAAGCGGATGACCTGTGCCCCAGAAAGGCGGGCTCCATCATAGATGGAAGCATGGCTGTCAGCATCGAGAAAAAGGATGTCATCCTTGTTCACGAGGGCTGAAATCGTCCCCAGATTGGCCTGGTATCCTGTCGAGAACACCATGGCGTGTTTTTTTCTGAAAACGGACGTTAGAGCCTTTTCCAACTGCTGATGCAGTTCGAACGTACCATTGGCAATGCGGGAGCCTGTAGTGCCCACGCCCATGGTTTTGGCCGTATGGATGGCTGCGTCCCGTGCTGCGGTGGATTGGCTGAGACCAAGGTAATTGTTGGTACCGAAGAGAAGGGTTTCCCGCCCCTCGATGATACCGACCGTAGCGGAAAGAGGGCGCTCTATCACGACGCCAAAAGGATTCCTCGGGCTTGCAGCCATGAGGGAGTCGTAATTTCCCTTCAGAGTGGCGTATTTGTCAAAAATGCCAGCGCTCATGCCTGTTCTGCCTTGATGGTATGCAGACAGGAAGCGAGATCTTTTATGGTACGGATGTCTGCAAGCTTGTCGAGAGGGACGGAGACATCAAGCATATCCTCAATCTCCATCACAAAATTCATGACGGCGAGACTGTCGAAGGCCAAGTCTTCCACGATCCGACTGTCTTCGGAAATGTCGCGTGGCACTTTCGGGTTTTCCAGAAGTTTCTGGAGAATCATGTGAGAGATATCAGCAACACTGTCTGTCATGTCTTGTCCCTTCGTGACCAAGCGAAGAAGGAAGACCAGCATGACCTTCCTTCTCATATTTGGGAATGGCCTCTTCAGCTCTCAGGCGAATTCCTTGTTGAGGTACATGGCCCTGGCACGAGCCCGGGTCAACTTCCCCGATGAGGTCTGGGGCAGAGACCGTGGCGGCACCAGCACCACATCCACATCAATACCATGTAGACGGCGGAACAGGGCAACCAGTTCTTCTTTCAGTCTGCTACGGGGTTCTTCTTCCGTGTAGCGACACTGGACCAGCGCCACAACCCGCTCTCCCTGGCCATCTTCAACCGAGAAGACGGCGACATCACGGGAACGGAGAGAGTCGACTTCATGCTCTGCGGCCCATTCCAGGTCCTGCGGCCAGATGTTTCGGGCATTGATGATGATGAGATCCTTGGCACGCCCGGTAATGACGATCTGGTTATCAAGCATGTAGCCGATATCGCCAGTATTCAGCCACCCATCCCCGGAGAAGGCCTTTGCCGTTTCGTCCGGGCGGTTGAAATAGCCTTTCATCAGGCTGGGGCCGCGGACATGGACGGTGCCAACCTGACGTTCCTTCAGTGCCTTGCCGGAACCGTCACGCACTTCGATCTGATGTCCGGGCAGGCAGACGCCACACAGCACGAAGTCACGTGCTGTATCGGTACCTTTCTCAGCCGGCTGAGCATAATCTTCCCGTTCCATGATGGAGAGGTCGACCGTATCTGTACGCAGCCCGGTGTTGAGCGGGGCAAAGCTGATGGCCAGAGTTGTTTCGGCCATGCCATAGCTGGCGACGAAGGCCTTTTCATCAAAGCCACGTTTGGCAAAAGTCTCGGCGAAATTGTGGATGATGTGCGGGCGGATCATGTCACCGCCGATGCCGGCCACACGCCATGAGGAAAGATCAATATCCTCCCGGGCGCCACGGCGGGCGCAGAGCTCGTAGCCAAAGGAAGGACTGTAGGACATGGTTGCCTTGTTGCGGGCAATCAGCTCCAGCCAGATATGCGGACGGCGTGCAAACTCCCGTGTGGGCAGGAGATCGACAGAAAGCTGGCAGGTCATGGGCGTCAGGAAAAAACCGACAAGCCCCATGTCATGATAAAGCGGCAGCCATGAGACGCAACGGTCATCCCGCTCATCAGAGCTGGGATAGACTTGGAGACCATGACGGGCAATGGCGTGAGCATTGGCCATTCCGGCTTTCTGCGTCACACTGATGCCCATGGGAAAGCGAGTGCTGCCCGATGAAAACTGGAGGTAGGAGAGAGCATCCTCACTGATTTCCGGCAGCGGAATATCCTTTTCCTCACAGGCTGTCAGTTCAGCCGGGGACCCGCCAAAGAGAAGGGAAAAACCAGCGACGATATCGGCTGTCCAGTCACCGATGACCTTGGGGACGACAACGGCTCTGGCATCCGCACTTGTGATCATGCCACGCAGTGTCTCGATGTACCCTTCCTTGCCACCAAAAGCGACAGGGAGGGGCAGGGGGGCGGGGACGAGACCGGCATACTGGCAACCGAAGAAAATGCGGGCGAAATCACCGTCACTTTCCGCAACAATGGCCACCCTGTCTCCCGGCTCCAGTCCAAGGCCGAGCAGGCGGCGGGCCATGGCATGGGCCTGCTGTCGCAGCTTGCTGTAGGGGAGGACTTCCAGCAGGGTTCCCCGTCCAGAATAGATATTGAAGCCACTGGCCCCCTGTGCTGCGTAGTCAAGGGCAGCGGGGAAGCTGGGGAAGTCTCCATAGCGGCGCTCGATGCCGGAGCGGCTCGGGGTGATGGAGAGTGTGGGAGTGGGTTTCTGATTGGCCTCGGTCAAACCTGGACTAGCTCCGTTTGGACCATCGGACTGAACATCCTGAGGCCCCTGCGAAATCAAAAAAACTTGACCCCTGTTCATAGGGTAAAGACCACTCTGCGCCCGCAGAGCAGTAATGCTGTGCCCTGTCTCTAATACAGAACACCCCTCTGCCTCAAGCATATGTCATGATTTTCACCGACAAAATTGCTGCCCTCTGGCGGGAGGCTTTGTCTTCCTTCCTGAAAACTGGGAGAAAAGCCCGGAAAACAGGGAAAAAACGGTATGGGATTTTATCATTAAATAATAATTTCTAAGGAAGATATTTCCTGTAAGATCAGGGCGCCTGATCTTGGACAGCATGAGAATGAGAGGCCAGAGAGATGCATTTCTGCAAGCAGACAAGTGCCCGTCTGACGGTGGATCTTGCCGCTATCAGGAGGAACCATGCGTGGTTGGCGGAGTGCGTACGGGGTGCGGAATGTGCTGCTGTGGTCAAGGCTGATGCTTATGGGCTGGGTGTGCGGGAGATTGCCTCCAGTCTTGCTGACAGGGTCCAGACCTTTTTTGTGGCCCAGCCGGAGGAAGGATGCCAGCTGCGGAGACTGCTGCCGGACAAGAGGATTTTCGTGCTGCATGGCTTCCTGACAGGGCAGCCGGAAACGATGGTGGAGCATGGTCTGATCCCGGTTCTGAACAGTTTGGAGCAGGTAAGGCAGTGGCGGGCTTTCTGTCATGGGGAGGGGCGGGATCATCCGGCGGCTCTTCAGTTCGACACGGGCATGTCCCGTTTCGGGGTTTCGAAAGATGACCTTCGCGCCGAGGTTCTGAGAGGGTTGAAGCCGGTTCTCGTCATGAGCCATCTGGCCTGTGCTGACCAGCCGGATGACCCTGCCAACAGGGAGCAGCTTCAGCGTTTTCTGGCCATGAGTGCAGTTTTTCCTGATGTGCCTCGGTCATTGGCGGCTTCTTCCGGCATTTTCCTGGGAGCTGACTATCATTTCGAGATGGTTCGCCCCGGTATTGCGCTTTATGGCATTCCGCCGCATGGGGAGAGCTGCCCACTCGTGCCAGCCATTGGGCTTGAGGCTCAGATATTGCAGGTCAGGACTGTCGAGGCAGGGGGGAGTATCGGGTATGGCCTGACCTATCGTGCAGAGCGGCCCAGGCGTGTGGCGACTGTTGGTATTGGCTATGCCGATGGCATCTTCCGTTCTTTTGCCCGGGATGGTGCCTTATGGTGGGGAGATAGACGTCTGCCTGTTCTCGGGCGGATTTCCATGGATAGTCTTTCCATTGATGTTACGGAGCTGCCGGATGAGGTTGCCCGGGAGGGTGTATGGCTGACACTCATCGGGCCGCAGCAGGATATTGCTACGATGGCCGAATGTGTGGGTACGATCGGTTATGAGGTGCTGACGTCTCTGGGCTACAGGTTTGATCGTTTTTATAATGGTTCGTGCCGGTAATTGTCTGTCAGTTTCTGATCTGTTGATGGCCAAGAACAGAACTGGGTAATGGTATGGGCTGGATCAGCCCAATGCACTATATGGTCGCAGCATGGGATGCACATTGCCATTGGGTTCTGTGAGGTCATATGATTGTGGCGTCATGGATGTTTGATACGTTGAATTTGCTGGTATGTATGGCTGGTCGTTAGATTATCTGGTTGGTTTTAACATATATGAGTTTGCATAATCTTTATTATGCGATTTTCTTTTGTGAAGGGAACTCCCACAAGATTTCTGTCGCTGCTATAAGACAACCCATGACTGACAGATTATTTGATATCCTTCCAGCCAGATATAAAAACCCGAAGACTGAATTTCTTGGGCATCCCAAAGGTTTGTGGGTTCTGTTCTGGACGGAAGGCTGGCTCTCCTTTGCCCAATACGGGATGCTTTCCATATTGGTGGTGTATCTGAAGGACATCCTGCAGCACACAGACCGGGCCCGGCATATTCTGGGCCTACCGTCCCTTCTGTCCATCAATGATAGCCTGTACGCCCCCAGTGGTCTGGACGCCACAGCTGGCAGTCTTTCGGGCCTCATCATGGCGGTCATATTTGCAGCTCCATTTGTGGGAAGTTTCATGGCAGATCACGGCCTTGGCCGGACGCGTTCTGCTGTCATTGGCATCAGTCTGCTGACAGTCAGTTTTACCCTCATGATGGCGGAAAGCTGTTTTGTTCTGGCCCTGTGGCTCTTTTTGGCAGGTGTTGCTTTGTCCGGCAGCCTGAAGGCGCAGGTTGGAGCGCTATATACGTTGGAAGACCGTAGACGTTCTGATGCTTATCAGCTTTACAGCCAGAGCATACAGATCATGGCCATCATCTCTCCCCTTCTCTGCGCCTTTCTGGGAACCATTGCCTGGCGTTGGGCTTTCATGGCAACAGCTTGTGCGATGATGATGGGGTTGGCTGGTTATCTCATGGGGTGTCGCTATCTCCCAGAAGAAACGGCCTCCTTTGCTGTTGGCAAGGATATCCGGCCAGTCGGTTGCACGGTGGTGGAAAAGAAACGGATTGTCTTTCTGCTCTGGCTGGTAGGCCTGTTTGCCCTTGGAGTTCTTCCCAATCAGGAAATCATGGATGGTTATCTTCTCTGGGGCAGTGATCATTATCGCCTGACTGTCATGGGCATTACGTGTCCCGTCAGTACGCTGGTTTCATTGGATAGCGTCATCAGCATGATTACGGGATTTCTGGTCCTGTGGTTCTGGCGCTGGTATGATCACCGCCGTGGCCGCCCCGTACATGACATGACAAAGATCATCATTGGTAGCGCCATTGCGACAGCTGGGCCGTTATTCCTGATCGCAGGAGAATATGTCTGCCCCGCCCCTCATCAGATCAGCCTCTGGTGGGGTGTGGCCTTCCATACTGTCAATGACATTGGCTGCGGGATGACTTTTCCTATCGGAATGGCCCTCTTCTCCCGTTATGCACCTGCACGGCACAGTACGACACTGATTTCCTGCTTTACATTGCATATTTTTCTAGGAAACCTGATGGTCGGCAAGCTGGCAGGGATGCTGCACCAGATCCCTGATGCGCTTTTCTGGTCGCTTCATTCAGGCGCTGCTTTCCTGTCTACGCTCGGCCTGATGGCCTCCAGCAGGATTGGCAGCCGCCTGTTTCTGGCAGGTTCTTCCCACGGCTGAAAAAGTCAGCGTTTTTCCACGATAGGCGAAATGATGAAACCGGCTTCATGGGCTGGAGAGATGGTGTTGCCTTCTCTGGTAATGACCACGTTGGCTCCGAGAGAGCCCTTCAGCCTCATGTCATGCCGCTTCATGATCTGACGCTTCACGATGGGAAAGGCTTGCAGAAGCCTGTCAAAATCAGCTTTTGGAATGGCCAGCATGTGGGAAAATTGCAGGGAGCGGACCGTATTATGCGCTCTCTGTCCCTGAATATGGCTGTTGGCGCCAATCAGGTCCCCTGCTCCCAGCATGACTTCCTGGGTTTCCGTGCTGGTGGATGTTTCTACAAGGCCTGCCACCTGCGCATAGATCGTGCGGATGCGCTCGCCTTTGCGGATCAGTATCTCCCCTGGCGAGAGGAAACAGATGAAGACCCGGCCTGCCAGTTCATGAAGGGCTGCATCTGGAACCCCGTTGAAGGCAGGGAAAGACCTCAGACGCTGCTCAATGCCACTGCGCAGGTTGAAGCGTAACGGCGTGTCCAGCCGATTCCTCTGTCGTTCGATCGACTTATGAAGCTCCCGATGCAGTTCCTGCGAGATGAGGTTGTCCTTTGCCAGAGTGGCATATTCTTCATCTTCCAGACGAAGGGCTATCTGGCGCAACAGACGTCCCTCCAGCGCTTCTGAATAGCCGGAATAATGCAGCCTCAGTGTTGCCAGGGCATCATCCAGCAGTTTGCGCTGCCGTCCCAGCACTTCAGACACGATTTCCGTAATACGGAGTCCCAGAGTGGGTTCCATGCGTTCCCGGACAAAGCGTATCAGGGATGTGGAAACCAGATGGGAAATGATCAGCGTTTCAAAACGCTCCATCATGCAGGCGGTCAGCGGGCGATCAATATGAAAGCGCCTGTGCAGCATCTGTGCCAGGCGGAGACGCCAGGAAGGCTGAAGACTCTTGCGGCGTGTCTTGACGTAGCCATACCGTCCCTCCAGCTGGGTGGCATCCACGATGGCCTCTGTAGCGCGCAGCAGGGTCTCGATCACCCGACGGCTGGACATTCCCTGAACCCGGAAAAGGTCCAGCAGCAGGGTCCGCTCCTGGTTGGCAATGGTCAGCAGGGCCATGTTGACGCGATCTTTGTCGGTCAGTGCTGTCTCAAAATTGTTGCTGGCTTTTTCCTTTTCAGCACGCTGTTCAAGCCGGCTGATGACCCCGCCCCGTGTCCGGGCACCAAAACTGAGTTCATCAGACACATGGGCCACACGCTGAGCCACATGGCTGAGACCGATACCGATGATCTGGTTTCGCAGGGCTTCATCAATGGGGGACAGCCTGTCGAGCTTCAGGAAAAGAACCAGAGAGCGTAGCGTCGTGCCATTGATGAGAAGTGTGGTCAGTACAAATCCGGTAGCTACGATCCCGACAAAATGGGTGATGGAATCGTTGATGTGTGGGTTTTCATTGACAGCAAGTGCCAGCGCCAGCGTGATGGCGCCACGCAGGCCACCCCAGGCCATGGTGGTCTTGAAGCGTAATGGAACAGGTGGCGACAGTCTGGTGAGGATCAGGAGAGGAAGGAGGCCGAAGATGACGGCTGCTCTGGCGATCAGCCCTGCCAGACTGGCAATGAAGATCAGCAGAAGGTCCCACTTCGTCATGCCGATCATCATACGGGGGACAAGCATGGCCGCTAGCATGAAGACGAGCGTACTGGCCCAGAACTCGATCTGCTCCCACAATTCCCGGAGAAAGCGCCACGTCTGGGGACGGAAGGTGGATGGACCAAAAGCCGAAATGGTCAGACCGGCAGAGGCCGTGGCGACCACACCGGAAAACCCGAGGATATCGTCACAGAGGATGTAAACCCCATAGGGCAGCACGAGGGAGAGTGTGATCTCAGCTGCGGGGAATCCGCTGATGGCAGTAATCATGATGAGGGCCAGTCGGGCGACTGACACACCGATGATGACGGCTCCGGCAAAGTTGGTCAGAAAATCTATGCAGGCTTCACTGAAACTGATCTGGTGATGGGCGGTGATGGCCGATACCAGGATGGTGAAAATGGCAATGGCCGCTGCATCGTTCAGCAGGGCTTCCCCTTCCACAAGGCGGCTTAGGCGGGCCGCTGCGCCGATCTCACGGAAAATGCTGGCCACGGCAGAGGGATCTGTCGTGGCCACGATGGCCCCCAGCAGGAGGCAGGCAACGAGGCTCTGCTGTGCAAAGGGATAGAGGGCAAAGCCAATAGTCGCTGTGGAGACAATGACAGCCACGATGGCCAGCAGCAGCACCGTGGCGATTTCATGGGTCAGACTGCGGACATTGATCCCCATGGCCCCCTGAAAGACCAGGAGTGGCAGGAAGATGAGCAGGAAGCCCTCACTGCTGATGGGGAATGACAGGAGAGCCCCTGCCGGTCCTTCCAGCAGGTCCAGCCCCATGGAATTGTTGACGAGAGAGGACGCTGCCCCCAGCCCTATCCCCAATACGGCAATGATGACCGTTTCAGGCAGGTTGATCTTCTTGGCCAGGGGCGGAATGAAGCTGATGAGAAAAAGGAGGAAAACCAGGGTCAGAAGTACAGCTGCCAGCCCTATTTCCATCTGATATCCCCTTTTTTCACCCTCTGATCACGCTGCCCGGAGAGTAAGCGCAAAACCCCTGTCAGGCAAGCCTTGCAGGGGGTTATTACCTGCTTTCCACCTTTCTGAAGCATTAACGGGGCGTCGTCGTTACTCCACGGTAACGGACTTGGCCAGATTGCGGGGCTGGTCCACGTCCGTACCTTTCAGCAGGGCAACTTCGTAGGCCAGAATCTGTACCGGAATGGTGTAGAGGATGGGCGCCACGAAGGCACTGACATCCGGCAGGATGACCATGTGTTCTGCAATGTCTTTCAGCCGTTCAGCCCCCTTCTCATCAGTAAAGACAAGAATGCGTCCCCCACGGGCCCGGGCTTCCTGAAGGTTGGAAAGTGTTTTGTCAAACAGGATGGTGGAAGGTGCGATCGCCACGACAGGAACACTGGGGTCGATCAGGCTGATGGGACCATGTTTCAACTCTCCAGCGGCATAGGCTTCTGCATGGATGTAGCTGATTTCCTTGAGCTTCAGCGCCCCTTCCTGGGCAACAGGCATGCAGATTCCACGTCCCAGATAGAGGACGTCCCTGGCCTGGGCAATCACCCGTGCCATGGTGCGTATCTGGTCGAACAGGCCCAGAACTTCCATGGCATGGGATGGAAGGTCCAGCAGGTTGTCTGTCAGCTCCCGTTCCCGTTTTTCATCCAGCAGGTTGCGCTGGCGGGCAAAATCGATGGTCAGGGCAGCAAGCACGGCAAGCTGGGCCGTAAATGCCTTGGTGGAGGCAACTGATATTTCTGGTCCGGCTACCATGCCCAGAACCAGATCACTCTCCCGGCCCATGGTGGAATGTTCCACGTTCAGGATGGAGACGATGCTCTGCCCAGCCGTCTTGAGCTCCCTCAGCACCCCGAGTGTATCGGCTGTTTCACCGGACTGGGATATGAGCAGTGCCAGCCCCTTGTCAGGCTGTGGCGGGTTCCGGTAGCGCAGCTCGGAGGCCACATCAATATCAACCGGCAGCCGGGCCAGCTCTTCAAGCCAGTAGCGGCCGACCATGCCAGCATAAAAAGCTGAACCGCAGGCCGTGATCGTAGCACGGGACAGCGTACTGGCATCAAATGGCATATCTGGCAGAGCAATGCGGCGTGTGACAGGGTCGATGATGCGCTGGAGCGTCTGGCCAATGGCTACGGGATGTTCATGGAGTTCCTTCTCCATGAAATGCCGGTACCCATCCTTGCCAATCTGCCCTGTTGTCAGGGAGGCTGTCTGGATCGGCCGCTCAACAGCCCTGCCCTGCCCGTCCAGAATCTCGACATGCTCCCGTGTCAGCACGCACCAGTCCCCATCTTCAAGATAGGATATCTGGCTGGAGAGCGGTGCCAGGGCGAGACTGTCCGACCCGAGGAACATCTCCCCTTCGCCGTAGCCAATAGCCAGAGGAGCGCCATGACGGGCCCCGATGAGGAGATTGTCATGTCCCTCAAAGATCATGGCAATGGCATAAGCACCCTGGAGCTGACGGATGGTTGCAAAAGCAGCTTCCTTGGGAGGCAGACCGTTCTGGATATGCTCATCCAGCAGATGGGCAACGGCTTCTGAATCCGTTTCAGTCTCGAAGGTACGCCCCCCGGCTTCAAGGGTTTTCTTCAGGTCTGAAAAATTCTCGATGATACCGTTATGAACAATCGCCACTTTTCCGACCCTGTGCGGGTGGGCATTGTTGGTGGTTGGTGCTCCGTGGGTTGCCCAACGGGTATGGCCAATACCTGTGGTACCGGAAAGGGGTGTTTCCTCCAGAGCCTTGGCCAGATTATCCAGCTTTCCGGCAGCCCGGCAACGTGCGAGCCGACCATGCTCCACGGTCGCAATGCCGGAAGAATCATAACCACGATATTCCAGCCGACGGAGCCCTTCAAATACGATCGGAGTAGCAGGACGGTGTCCGACGACGCCACAAATACCACACATCAGCCCTGTTCCTTCTTCTTCCGCAGTGCCTGCTGGAGAGCCTTCCCCTTGCCTGCCTTATTGTCCTGCCGTGTCCGCCCGAATGCAAGGGCCTCGGCGGGAACGTCCTGCGTGATGACACTGCCTGCCGCTGTCATGGCCTCATCGCCAATCTGGATGGGGGCCACCATGATGGTATTGGACCCTATGAAGCAGCCTTCCCCAATAACGGTTCCGTGTTTGAAGACGCCATCATAATTGCAGGTTATGCTGCCAGCGCCAATATTGCTCCCCGCACCTATCTGGCTGTCCCCCAGATAGCTGAGATGATTTGCCTTGCTTCCGGCCCCCAGAGTCGTGTTTTTGAGTTCCACGAAATTGCCGACGTGGCTGCCTTCATGGCAGACAGTGCCAGGACGCAGCCGGGCATAAGGGCCAATCACGACGCCCTGCTTCACAACACATCCTTCCAGATGAGAAAAGGCACGGATTACGCAACCTTCTTCGAGAGTGACGCCAGGCCCAATGAACACGTTGGGTTCGATCACCACATCGGCAGAAATGATGGTATCAGGGTCGAAAAAGACGCTGGATGGATCAATTAGGGTGGCGCCCTGTTGCAATGCTTTCTGGCGCAGACGCTGTTGGAGCCGTGCTTCGGCCTCTGCCAGCTCGGCCCGGGAGTTGATGCCGGCCAGCTCGTCCTCCGTCCCCTCGACGCAGCTTACTCGTCCTTGCTGGGCTGCGAGAGCGACGATATCCGTCAGATAATACTCGTTCTGGGCATTTTCGGGGGTGATGCGGCTCAACCAGTCTTTCAGCTGCGCAACCTCAGCACACATCATGCCTGCATTGCAGAGTGTAATGCGCCTTTCGGCGTCGGAAGCATCCTTGAACTCGACGATCCGTTCCACCTGCCCATCGGGGCCTGTCACAATCCGCCCATAATGCCCGGGTACAGCAGGGCGCATTCCCAACAGGGACAGTACGTTCTCCTGTTCTCCCTGGGCATCCAGCAGGCGCTGCATGGTATCGGCTGTCAGGAGTGGGTTATCAGCATAAAGTATGACAGCCCGTCCCTCTTCCAACCCATCCATGCCTGTTTTTGCGGCGTGTCCCGTACCCAGACGTTCATGCTGGATGACAGTTGTGTGGGGAGATACCTGCCGGGCCAGATCATCCATTCCCGGGCCGATGACGACCACAATGCGGTCCACGACCTGCCGGGCTGTTTCGATCAGATGCCAGATCATGGGGCGGTTTCCCAGACGCTGCATGGCCTTGGGATACCGGGACTTCATGCGTGTTCCTATACCGGCAGCCAGAATGATGGCAGTAGTCATGGAACTCATAGATCAGGCCTCCCATGGAATGAAGACAGGTGCATGAGGGGAAGGCTCAGCGGGTCTGGGTGTGTGTGACAGCAGAGACTTTTGGTGCTGCCTGTAGAACGACAAGAATCTGCCCCATCTTGTAGTGATCGAATTCGATGCGTGCTGGAACGAACCCGCCCTGAGGATCATGGACAAACCAGACGGTTCCTTTGTGAGGACTGGACTGGGCGGCCTTGAAGCGTGTGCCGATGGAAAAACCACCAATCTGCCGTCCCGTGAAATCACATTTCAGGGCGTCCCCCCGAAAATAGGACCCATGATCCTTGGGAAGGGTCGTCTGGCTGGGGCCATGAACATCCAGATAGGACAGACGGATACCGTCGAAAACAGGTCTGCTGAAAGTGCAGTCCTGTTTCAGCGTCATCCGGTGTGTCAGCGCAACAAGAAAACTGAGCATGTCGACAGACTGCTTCAGCTCTGCAGCGGGCAATGGCTCCCGCTGTTTGTCTACTGGTAGGAAGACGGCCACATGCGGGCCAGTCAGATCAAAATCAATGTGAGCTTTTTCTTCCTCGCCATGGGCAAATCCACTGTTGCTGAAGGAAACCGGCGCAACATTATCTCCGTTGAAGTGCCCCTGGGCACTGCTCAGCAGATTCAGTGTCAAAAACCAGCTGGCGAGACCAACGGTATAAAGATGCGTCTCCACTCCGTAGCCCCAAGGTTGCAGGACATAATCTGCATCAGCGCCCAAGGCACGATACCCATGAATGAAAACACCGTACCGGAGATGTATGTTCTGTGCGGCAGGCAGGGTGTCGGCTGCGCTTTTCAGTGAGGGTGCCGGTGCAGGCGCGTCTGCCTGCTCTGCCAGAGCCCCCGGGGCCAGCAGACAGGAAGAAGCCAGCGTCAGGCCCGCCAGCAGGCGGCCAGTGATGGAGCGGCGGATTGAAAGCGTGTCAGACGTCAAGATTGGCAACCTTCAGTGCGTTATCCACGATGAACTCACGACGGGGTTCGACAACATCCCCCATGAGGGTGGAGAAAACCTGCCCCGCTTCTTCGACATCGCCAACCTGCACTTGCAGGAGGGTCCGGGTGGCCGGGTCCAGCGTGGTGTGCCAGAGCTGCTCATCATTCATTTCGCCCAGGCCCTTGAAGCGGTTGATGGCCAGACCACGGCGCCCCTGGGCCAGTATCTGTTCCATCATCATGCCTGGGCCAGAAAATTCGAAATTCTTCTGGTCAAGCTGCAATGTCACGGGTCTGCTGAAGAATTCAGCAAGCCACTGGGACTGCGCGAGAAGACGGCGTGCTTCACTGGAGCGAAGCAGTGTGGCTTCAAACGTGTAGCGTTCTCCCACACCACGGAGAAAACGACGGCAGGTGACGCCCTGGCTGTCGGCCTCAACTTCCCAGCCCCGCTCATTTTCGGGAGATGCTGCTTCCAGTCTGGCCAGGAAGCCATCGACTGCTTTCTGTCGGATCGCTGCATCAGGGTTGATGAGCCCGCTGACAGCCGCCTGCTCCATGATCCAGAGCGGGACACGGGCTGAAAGTGCCCGCATGTCCTGTGCCAGTCGGCTGCAACGGTCAATCACGTCACGGAGTTCCGCACCGTCCAGTACGGTTCCGTCATGGCAGGTCAGGGATGCATTGCTCAGGGCCTTGTCCAGCAGGTAGCTGTCCAGTGCAGGTTCATCCTTGAGGTAGCGTTCCTCTTGTCCACGTTTGGCACGGAAGAGCGGCGGTTGGGCAATGTAGAGATGGCCGTTTTCGATGAGTTGGGGCATCTGCCGGAAGAAGAAGGTCAGAAGCAGGGTGCGGATGTGGGAGCCATCCACGTCAGCGTCCGTCATGATGACAATCTTGTGGTAACGGAGCTTGTCAATATTGAAGCCCCCCTGCTCGGCTGGACCATGACCGATCCCCGTGCCCAAGGCTGTGATGAGGGTGCCAATTTCGGCAGAGCCAAGCATCCGGTCGAAGCGGGCACGCTCAATGTTGAGAATTTTGCCACGCAAGGGCAGAATGGCCTGGAAACGGCGGTCCCGTCCCTGTTTTGCTGTTCCGCCGGCAGAATCCCCTTCCACAATGAAGAGCTCTGCCCCTTCCGGGTTGCGTTCCTGGCAGTCGGCCAGTTTGCCCGGCAGGGATGAGACATCCAGAACGCCTTTGCGCCGTGTCAGTTCCCGGGCACGGCGGGCGGCCTCTCTCGCACTGGCGGCATCAGCAATCTTGGCAATGATGATGCGGGCTTCCTTGGGATGCGTCTCGAACCAGTGGCCGATCATGTCGGCGGCGATGGTGTGCACGACAGGCTGAACTTCGGAAGAAACCAGCTTGTCCTTTGTCTGGGATGAGAATTTGGGGTCGGGAACCTTGACGGAAAGAACGGCGGAGAGCCCCTCCCGCATATCCTCACCTGTGAGATTGCTGGTTTCTTTCTTGTTGCCCAGCAGAGAGGCATATTTCCCGACGGCCCTCGTCAGGGCCTGCCTGAAACCGGCCAGATGGGTGCCGCCATCACGTTGGGGAATGTTGTTGGTGAAGCACAGCATGGTCTCGTGGAAGCTGTCATTCCAGCAGAGAGCAAATTCCACCTTGATGCCAGATGTTTCATCCTGCAGCTCCCCGGTGATGGGAGGGTCGATCAGTGGCGTCTTGGAGCTGTTGAGCCATTTGACGAACGCTGTCAGTCCCCCTTCATAGTGGAAGACAACCTCCCGTGGCTCACTGTGACGCTCATCACGCAGGATGATCTTCATACCAGAATTCAGGAAGGCCAGCTCACGGACACGGCGCTCCAGGATACTGAATTCGAATTCAGTTTTGGAGAATGTCTCCGCACTCGGCTTGAAGGTGACTTCCGTTCCGTTTTCTTCGTCCGAATCACCGATGACGGCCAAGGGAGCTACACGCTCACCGTGCCGGAAATGAATGGCATGTTCCTTGCCCTGTCGCCAGATGCGTACATCCATGGTCTCGGAGAGAGCATTGACAACCGCAGCCCCCACACCGTGCAGACCGCCGGAAACCTTGTAGGAATTCTGATTGAATTTGCCCCCGGCATGCAGTTTGGTCAGCACGACTTCAGCCGCACTGATCCCCTCTTCCTCGTGCAGGTCTGTCGGGATACCACGCCCGTTATCCCGGACTGTGACAGAGCCGTCCCCATTCAGAGTGAGAATGCAGTAGGAGGCGAAACCTGCCTGTACCTCATCAACGGCATTATCAATGATCTCGAAGACCATGTGATGCAGGCCGGAGCCATCATCCGTATCCCCGATATACATGCCAGGCCGCTTGCGGACAGCATCCAGCCCCCGCAGGACGGAGATGGAAGAGGCGCCATATTCCTCATGATCGGAAGACTGAATTTCCGGCTGGTTATGGGATTCTGACATGCCTGCGCATTACTCCGGTTGGCTGAGAGCTTTGATGGGTGAATATACTGTCAGAAGCCTTTCCTGACCAGTGCTGTCACCGGGGTTATCCCGAAATAACCGTGAGAAAAGGCCATATTCTGGCCGCCTCATGCCGGATGGAGTGCGCCATTCTGAACATGAAAGAAAGCTGCAATGTTTCTGATGGAAGAAAAAGGTTCAGCTTCGGTTCCTGTCAGGATGGTGGTCGTTTTCAGGGCAGAGAGACTGTCCATCAGGATGATCCGCCGCCGTTCATCAAGATGGGTCAAAGGTTCATCCAGAAGGATGACGGGAGCCTGCCCCCAGACCCTGCTGATGGCATGGGCATGGGAGAGGATGACGCTCAGGAGCATGATTTTCTTCTGTCCACTGCTGGAGTGTGCTGCCTGACGGCCTGTCATGGCGTCCCGCAGGCTCATGTCAGCCCTGTGTGCTCCGATGGAGGTGCTCTTGCGGGCTTTGTCCTGAAGGCGGGACTGTTGCAGGGCGTGGCGGAGCTGGTCTTCCACTTCCAGTGCCGGGCTGGCTTTCAGCGCTGTGGCGATGGGGCAGTGCAGCTCCAGAAGGGTTTGGGGGAAAGCTTCATTGCCGAAAGGGGTTTCTTCCAATGTTTCGAGAAGATGCAGCCGGGCTGCCGTTATGGCGACTGCGTGGCGGCTTATGGATTCTTCTAGGGAGGTCAGCCAGGCCGTTTCATCAGGCTGTTCCAGCAGGATGCGGTTCCGGCTCATGACGGACCGCTCATGTGCCATGAGCTGCTGCGTATGATCCGGCAGGAGAGCGACGGTCAGCCGGTCCAGAAACCGTCTACGGCTGCCAGCACCTTCAAGAAAGAGACGTTCCATCTGCGGAGTAAGCCAGACGCAGGAATAAAGTCGGGCAATTTCTGCCATGGTCCGTGTTCTTTCTCCGTCCAGGAGAAAGATGCGGCGTCCCCGCCCCTCGGTCAGGCCGGTAGACAGTTGGAACTGTTGTCCTTCCCGCTCCAGATGGGCGGCGACGCCCCATTGGGTTGTTCCGTGGCGGGGCAGCATATGAGCTGGTGAGCCCAGAAGCCCCCGCCCCGGGGCAAGCAGGGAAAGGGCTTCCAGAAAATTGGTTTTGCCGCTGCCATTCTCCCCTGTCAGGACGGACAGGGTGGCGGACGGCTCCCAGACGCACCGTCTGTAATTACGAAAATCCGTTAATGTCAGACGGTGCAGGTTCAAGGAGATCGTTCAGACCCGGATGGGCATGAGAACGTACAGAGCCGCAGGCTCGGCCGTATCGCGGATCAGTGTCGGAGATGAACTGTCGGCAAGGGCGAACTCGGCTTCAGCGTCGATCTGGTCGGTGATGTCCGTCAGGTAACGGGCCTGGAAGCCGATCTCCATGTCGTCATTGTCGTAGGTGACGCTGTTTTCATCCAGCTCCTCCTGAGCAATGCCCTGATCGGGGCTGGTTGCGGAGAGGGTCAGATGGTTCTTCGTGATGGTCAGCTTTACCGGGCGGGAACGTTCCTGGCTGATGGCCGCCACACGACCTACGGCTGCCGCAAGATCCTGCTTGGTAACACGCAGGATGCGTGAATTGGACTGGGGAATGACACGGGTATATTCCGGAAAAGTGCCATCCACCAGCTTGGAGGTCAACAAGATGGAACCGATACGGAACTGGATGCGCGTCTCTGAAAGAGCCACCTCTACGGAGGCTCCATCATTATCCAGCAGTTTCCGAACTTCGGTTACGGTCTTGCGGGGGATGATGATGCCCGGCATTTCTTTTACGCCGAAAGGCGCTGGAACGTCGACTTTGGCCAACCGGTGTCCATCTGTCGCCACAGCCCGGAGATGGTTCTTTTTGTCCACCAGTACGATATGGAGATAGATGCCGTTGAGATAATAACGGGTCTCCTCGTTGGACATGGCAAAGCGGGTACGGTCGACCAGCCGACGCAAATCACCTGCCTGAATGGCAAAATGATGAGGCAGATCGCCTGCTACCATGGCCGGAAAGTCATCAACTGGCAGAACGTTCAGGCTCGTCTCGTACCGCCCGGCCTTGAGGTGAAGGGGCCCTTCCGCATCCTTCTGTTCGAACTCGATCAGGGCACCATCGGTCAGTTTGCGGACGATCTCGAAGAGAACGGCAGCCGGAACAGTGACGGACCCGGCATGTGTGGCCTCTGATGGAATTTCCTCGACGACGGCAATCTCCATGTCCGTCGCTGTCAGGCGCAGAACCTCGCCATCATGCTCCATCAGCACATTGGCGAGAATGGGGATGGTGTTCCGTTTTTCAGCGACACCCTGAATGTGAGACAGTGCACGCAGAAGTGGCGCGCGATCAACTGTGAACTTCATGACAACCCCAAAGCCTTATCGGGAAGAGTAATATGTCTCTCTAGCAAAACAAGGACATGCTTGAAAAGCCATCTTCAGCTTTCCAGCATGTGGCGCAGCAGCTCGACGCTTTCAGCCAGACCGGGGTCCTGTTCCATGAGCTCCGAAATGCGGTTCACGGCATGCATGACAGTCGTATGGTCCCGATTGCCGAATTTCCGGCCGATTTCCGGGAGGCTGCGGCTTGTAAGCTGTTTGGCCAGATACATGGCAATCTGCCGGGGGCGGGCCACGGCCCGGGCACGACGGGCTGATGACATGTCGGTCAGACGGATATTGAAATGCTCGGCCACCTTGCGCTGGATTTCATCGATCGTGACACGGCGCTCATGAGCTTTGAGCATGTCTTTGAGGACATCCTGTGTCGATTCCAGCGTGACGGGTCTGCCTACCAGATCAGCATGGGCGATGAGGCGGTTCAGTGCACCTTCCAGCTCCCGCACGTTGGTGGTGATCTTGTGGGCCAGATATTCCAGCACCTTGGGAGGGACAGGCGTGCCAGAGGCCTTGGCCTTGGCTTCCAGAATGGAAATGCGCAGTTCGAAGGTCGTAGCGTGAATATCCGCTACCATACCGCAGCCCAGCCGTGTGCGGAGCCTGTCCTCCAGACCGGAAAGATCAGAGGGGCTCTTGTCAGCGCTGACGATGATCTGCCGCCCTGCATCCACCAGCGCATTGAATGTATGGAAGAATTCTTCCTGCGTGCTGTTCTTCCCGATCAGGAACTGGAGGTCGTCAATCATCAGCACATCAACCGACCGGAGCTGTTCCTTGAACTCCATCTGGGATTTGGACTGCATGGACGCAATGAAACGGTACATGAATTTCTCGGCAGACATATAGGCGACCGAGATGTTCCCGCGGCTGATCAGCTTGAGGCCAATAGCGTGCATGAGATGGGTCTTGCCAAGACCAACGCCACCGTACAGGAAGAGCGGGTTGAAACCGGGGCTGGCGGGATGATCCGCAACACGCCCTGCACAGGCATAGGCGAATTCATTGGGCTTGCCGACCACGAAATTGTCGAACGTGAAGCGGCGGTCCAGCGGGACGGCAAGATCATTCCGCACTTCATTCATCGAGGGCGAAGTGGCTGCAACGGCCTCTTCACGATCCAGGGCCGCTGCATCTTCATTGGCCATGGCGCTGATGGAGAGATTCGCAGCCCCCCCGCCCTCTTCAGCCTGTGGAGCATCATCCCCGGTTTTTGCGGCACGCTGTGCTTTCTTGTCGATCCGTAATTCGACATGCTGGACAGCTGGATTCTCTTCACGCCACAGGGACTGAAGGCGTTGGCCATACTGGGCACGGACCCAGTCTCTCAGAAAACGTTCCGGCAGGTAGAGGGTAATTTCATCATCATCCAGCGGGCCCAACGTAATGCGCTGGATCCACATCCTGTATTCCACATCGCCGACCTCACCTTTCAGGCGATCGCAGATGCGCAGCCAAGATGCCTTGAGAGCAGAATTTTCAGAAGAGGCCATAGCAGCGTCCTGGGACTGAGCTTTTTCCACTTCTGATCTCCGTACTTCATGGTCTTGCAGGCCTTCGGCTAGGGTAGAACCCGCCAGAAGGGGTAATCAAGTGTTTTTGCCGGGGCGTTGGGGGGCTTGTCACACTAGCTTAACCTTCAGGAAAGGGAAAGCCTGCTTGGGCCATGACACGACCCCGCTTTGCGTGAGGGCAAAAAAAGAACGCGCCCAGTGGGCGCGCCCGAAGCCGTTTCATCAGGTCCTGATGAAACGGGCCATTCTGCCTGGATCGGACGATCAGGCAGCGGCGGTAAGAGACTTGATGCGGGCAGAGAGGCGGGAGAGCTTGCGGCTGACCGTGTTGCGGGAAATCACACCCTTGCCAGCTGCACGCTGCATCTCAGGCTGGGCCGCACGAAGTGCTTCTGCCGCTGCATTCTTGTCGCCGGACAGGATGGCCTTCTCAACATTCTTGATGAAGGTACGCATACGGGACAGGCGGGAAGCGTTGCGCAGACGGCGGCGCTCGTTCTGACGGATGCGTTTACGGGCAGATGCGTTGTTTGCCATGGGCTTCAGGTTTCCTGCGGATAGTTCGCTAAAAAATAATGTCTGCCCCTCTACCGCTCCGCTGACATGGCGTCAAGCACTGTCTTCATATCCTGCGGCAATAACGGGTCACTTACGCAACTTTTTCTGGCAGTGTGGACAGAAAAACGTGGACCGACTGCTCTGTGTCATA
The DNA here is from genome assembly GCF_002917995.1 of Parasaccharibacter apium. NCBI lineage: Bacteria > Pseudomonadati > Pseudomonadota > Alphaproteobacteria > Acetobacterales > Acetobacteraceae > Parasaccharibacter > Parasaccharibacter apium. The sequence goes on along the minus strand of NZ_LMYH01000012.1, from coordinate 83,028 downwards.
CGCTGTATGGGGATGGAATACCCTTTTGCCAGGCATGCTGGGCAGGGTTGCCCTTCCCTGCCATAGACAAGATGCAGGGTCTGGAAAGCCCCTGGCTGGCCATCAGTGTGCACATAGTCCCGCAATGTGGAGCCTCCGGCTGCAATAGCCGTCTGGAGTATCTCCACAATGAGGCTGCAGAGACGTTTTGTCTCCGCCTTGCTCAGACTGTCAGCGGCCCGTGCGGGATGGATGCGGGCCCGAAACAGGGCTTCGCAGATGTAGATGTTCCCCAGTCCGACAATCCGGCGCTGGTCCAGCAGGGCATTCTTGATAGACATCCGTGTCGTGACCAGGGTTGCCGCAAGGGCTTCTGCCGTAAACTGGTCAGAAAGAGGTTCCACTCCCAGATGGGCAAGCTGTGGCTGCTGGTGTTCCTGTTCTGTCTGGAAGAGACAGACCATACCGAAACGTCTGGGATCCACCAGGGCGACACGATGGTCGTTGCTGGTCCACAGGACGAGATGCTCATGCTTGCGGGGTGGCAGATTCTGGCGGGCAGGGTCGATGAACAGCCTGCCGGACATGCCCAGATGTATGAGAAGGGTCCAGCCATGCTGGAAATCCATCAGAATATATTTAGCACGACGTCTCAACTGGATGATCGTTTGATGGAGGAGGATTGTGGAGAGACCTGGCGGAAAAGGCAGACGCAGGTCAGGCCGGTTGACCTCCACGCTGGACAGGCTGTGACCCTTCAGCGAAGCCTTCATGCTCTGGAGAATGGTTTCAACTTCTGGGAGTTCTGGCATAAATATCCGCAATGAGATAACGGTGGCATATGACTGAACACCATTCTTCCCATACCTCCTCTTCTTCGTCAGCTGATTTTGAGGCTGATACGATTGATTTCGGCTACCGTGATGTGCCACGGGGCGAAAAGAAACCGCTGGTCCGACAGGTTTTTGAAAGCGTTGCTGGCAAATACGACGTCATGAATGACGCCATGTCCCTCGGTATCCATCGGGTCTGGAAGCGCATCTTCGTGACCATGCTGTCCCCGCAGCCGGGATACAGGCTGCTCGACCTTGCTGGCGGTACGGGAGACATCACTTTTGGCTGGTTGCGTCGTGGTGGTGGCCATGCCGTGCTTTCGGACATCAACGAGGCCATGCTGGAAGTTGGCCGTCAGCGGGCCATCAAGGCCGGGCTGATCGGGGAGATGGATGTCTGTGTTGCCGATGCCGAGGCACTGCCTTTTCCCGATGCTTCGATGGACAGGGTCTCCATGGCGTTCGGACTGCGCAACTGTACGGACAAGGATGCTGTCCTGCGGGAGGTCCGTCGTGTGCTGAAGCCGGGCGGGCGTTTTCTCTGCCTTGAATTTTCGAAAGTGGATGTGGCGGCCCTCTCGGCCCTTTATGATCTCTGGTCCTTTCAGGTGCTGCCCCGCATGGGGCAGATGATTGCTGGTGATGCGGAGAGCTATCAGTATCTTGCTGAAAGCATCCGCATGTTCCCGGATCAGGAAACACTGGCAGGCATGATGCGGGCGGCGGGGATGGATCGTGTATCCTATCAGAATCTTTCGGGAGGGATCGTGGCCATTCATTCTGGCTGGCGGCTTTGAGCATGGCCCGCGTCATTCTCATTCTGGGAGGTGGCATTGCTGCCTACAGGGCGCTGGATCTCGCCCGGCAGCTCCGGCATGAGGGCATGGAGGTCGTGCCCGTCATGACGGAAGCGGCGAAGCAGTTCGTGACGCCTTTGTCCCTGGAAGTGTTGTGTGGCGCTCCTGTCCATGATGAGCTGTTCCGCCCCGGGCAGGAAAGTGAGATCGGTCATATCGCTCTTGCCAGGTCGGCCGACCTGGTGCTGGTCTGCCCGGCCACGGCCAATCTGATGGCTCGCATGGCACAGGGCATGGCTGATGATCTGGCCACGACCTTTCTCCTGGCAACGGCTGCTCCCATTCTTCTGGCACCGGCCATGAATCCTCACATGTGGTCCCATCCTGCCACACAGGCCAATCTTGCCCTGTTGGAGCAGCGGGGTGTCCGATGCGTTGGTCCGGCGCATGGTGCCGTGGCCTGTGGTGAAACCGGCATGGGACGTCTGGCAGAGCTGGACGAGATTCTGGCGGCAGTCCGTTCAACCCTGTCGGGGGGAACAGGCCTGAGGGGGTGCCGTATCATTGTCACGGCCGGCCCGACGGTAGAGCCGATTGACCCTGTCCGCTTCATTTCCAACCATTCATCAGGGCTTCAGGGCTATGCCATTGCAGGCGCTCTGGCGGCCAGAGGTGCCGACGTCCGGCTCGTGAGTGGTCCTGTCTTTCTGCCCACTCCACCGTCTGTCCAGCGGATTGACGTAAGGACGGCAGAAGAGATGAAGGCTGCCTGCCTTGCACAGCTTCCGGCTGATGCAGCCATCTGTGTGGCAGCTGTCAGTGACTGGCGCCCTGAGACTGTCAGCAGCCGGAAGATGAAAAAAACGGCAGAGGCTCCGCCTGTTCTTTCCCTGAGAGAGAATCCTGACATTCTGGCCACGCTGTCCCATGTTGCAAAACGTCCGGCACTGGTTGTCGGGTTTGCGGCGGAGACGGATGATCTTCAGAGTCATGCGGAGCAGAAGCGTCGCCGCAAGGGGTGTGATTGGCTTCTTGCCAATGATGTGAGCCGGCATCCGTTTGGTGGGCAGAAAAATCAGGTATTGTTCCTGACAGAGAATGGAACGGAGAGCTGGCCAGAAATGACCAAACCCGCTCTGGCAGAACAGCTTGCAGAGCGGGTGGTGGCTTTTTTCCAGAAACAGGATTAACAGTCCTCTGGCTTTAGCTGTGAGGGGATCAAGCCATGTCCGATGTCGTGAAAGTCCGTATTCTTCGCCTCCCCCATTCCGAGGGGCTGGAGCTGCCTGCCTATGGAACTGCCGGAGCTGCCGGTGTTGACTTCCAGGCGGCGGTGCAGGAGCCTCTGATACTTCGTCCGGGGGAGCGGAAACTGGTGCCGACAGGGCTGTGTGTTGCCCTGCCTGAGGGGCATGAGCTTCAGATACGTCCCCGCTCCGGGTTGGCCCTGAAGCACGGCATCATGGTGCCCAACAGTCCCGGCACCATTGATGAAGATTATCGGGGAGAAATCCGCATCATCCTCATCAATGCCGGGGCGGAAGATTTTGTCATCGAACGTGGGATGAGGGTTGCCCAGGGGGTTCTGGCGCCTGTCGTGAGAATGCAGTGGCAGGAGTGCAGCAGCCTTGATACAACAGACCGAGGGCATGGGGGCTTCGGCAGTACCGGCCATTGACCGGTTTTCCAGTCCCGGCGGCTGATTTTTGAGGGGTCGGTCATGAAGATTCATTCGGCCATGGGCCAGCCATGAGACGGGATACTTGGCCCTTTGCGTACCTTTCCAGACTGGGGGAAAGAAGCAGGCACTGGCTGTTGGCTTATCAGGGAAGTGGTCTCTCCTGCTGTGTCCTGATTCTGGGGGGACTGTATGGGCTTCTGCGGGCATGTGGTCTGGTGCCCTTCCCTGTCTTCCCGTCTCCATGGGATGATATGTTCTGGACCCTGGGCAAGGGAGTGGTGGCGCTGCTTCTGGCGGCTGCGGGGCATTGTGTTCTCCTCTCCTTGGCGGCCTGTTCGACTGGCCTGCGTCGGGCGCTGGCTGGTGTGACGGCCATACTGGGAGAAATTCCCTCCCTTTGCCTTGTCGGGCTGTTCTGTATGGTCATGACGCCGTTCTGGGATGTCGTGGCGGTGGGCTGCTTCAGCCTGTTGGTCAGGAGTGTCCACGCCACCCTGAAAGCGGAAACAGGAATCCCGTCCAGTTTTCTGAAAACGGCAAGAGCCTTGCGGCTGGGGCGCTGGCAGGGTTTCTGGCGCCTTCACATCCCGTTTGCCTTCCCTGAACTCGTACGGTCCGTTCTGAGGGACCTGCCCGATTTCTGGCTCCGTATTCTGGGAGGGGAGCTGGTTCTTGCACTGTTTCTTTCCCATACCCCTTCCGGGTTGGGGGGAGCACTTCTCTCGGCTCTGAAAACAGGCGGAGAGTTGTCCGCCTGTGGCGTACTGCTTCTCATGCTGGTGCCTGTGCTGCTGGTTCAGCATGGTCTCATTGCGCCCCTGCGCGGATACGGTCGGCATTATGCCGTCTGTGACCAGATGCAGACACAGAGGCTGGAGGAGCGTTCCGCTTCCTGGAAGAGGCGCTGCCTGCTGGGAGGAGCCGGAACCATGTTGACCATGATCCTTTCCTGGGGGTTCTGGGGCATACCGGGGCCGTTGGGAGCTCTTGTGGTAGCGGTCTGTCTGGTTGGTGGAGTCTGGGGGTGGCTGGGGGGCCTGCTGCTGGGTGCTCCTGTACAGGTGCAGAAGCGGATCCGGAAGGCCTGCCTGGTGGTAGCGCTTTTTCCTGTTTTCATGGTCTGGCTGGGACTGTCCGTACCCGTCCCTCTGAATGTCATGCCGGCTCTGGCGGTCATGGGCATCACTGGCTGGGCGTTTCTTCGGGAAGCCGACGTTGCGGGGCGTCAGTTCATCGTGATGGGGCATCATCTTCGTTTGCCCCTGTGGTCATTCTGGAAGGATGTCCGCCTGCCCCTGCTTTGCCCGCCTCTGCTGCAGGCAGCTGTCGTGGCGCTGCCTTTTTTCTGGGACAATGTCTATCTGGCCGCTCTGCTGGAAAGGAAAACGCTCCATCTGCGTATTCTTCAGGCTCACGCCTACAGTGTACAGGGCATCCTGCTGTGCCTGATGACGCTGATGGCTGTGTCTGTCCGATGGGGTATCTGCATTCCATTGCAGGAGCGCATGGCGCACCGTTATAGGATCTAGCTCATGAGTGCTATCTTACGCTTGGCCGACTGTGCACAGTTTGCACATAAATCCCGCCATCAGGACGTTCCCATTGTTGAACAGGTCAACATGGATGTTCGGGAGGGGGAAATTCTGGGGCTTGTCGGACGTTCAGGCTCGGGCAAATCCAGCCTTCTGAAGATCATGGCTGGCCTGGAACAGCCCCGAAAGGGGAAAGTGTTCTGGCGGGAAGGACGAGCTACTGCCCAGGCGCTCGAAACGGTGTCCATCATCCTTCAGGATGATGTTCTCTTTCCATGGCTGACAGTACGGGAAAATGTTCTTCTTGCTCTGGAGGCCAGACGTCAGCCCCGGGAAGAGCGGGAAAAAATTGCGGATGCCATCATCGAGGTCCTCGATATGGACGGATATGAAGGTGCCTATCCGAGAGAGCTTTCTGATGCTCTGGCAGAACGGGCCTCGCTGATCCGTGCTCTGGCACGGCAGCCTGAAATCCTTCTGCTTGATGAGCCTTTTCTCAATATCGATCATCTGAGCGCCGAAAACCTGCGAACAGACCTGATAGAACTGTGGCAGGAACATCGGCTGGGACCTTTGAAAGCCATGGTGCTGGCCACTCATGCCATTGAAGAAGCCGTGCTGATGTGTGACAGGATTTTACTGTTCTCATCGGGGCCAGGGCGTATCACGCATGAGATTGTTGTGCCCTTCCCCCATCCCCGGAATCGTCAGGACGATGATTTTCGCCATTTTGTGGATCAGATATATACATTGATGACCCTTCGGGCGCCCAGTGTTTCGGAGGCTGACCTTTCCGCGCCCGATCAGGGAGAGGTTCAGGATGAAAGTGATTCCTTCATCGTGCTGCCCGACATTTCCATTGAACTTCTGGTCGGCCTCATGGAATCGCTGGAACATGCGCCCCTCTCTGGTCGGGCAGACCTGCCGGAGCTGGCCAATCAACTCCAGATGACTCTTGATGACCTTTTCCCGTTGGGTGAAACCCTGCAATTGCTGGATTTCGCAGAGCTGGAGGATGGAGACATCATGCTTACCAGCACGGGCCGTACCTTCGTGGAAGGCGATGCCGATGCGCGCCGGGACATCATGCGGACGGCCCTGCTTCATTCCGTCCCGCTGCTGAAGCTGATCCGCAGCACGCTGGATGAGCGGAGCAACCATGCCATGGATGCTGATATATTCCGCCGCAAGCTGGAAGATACCATGTCCACAACCTATGCCCGGCAGACAATGAATACAGCCATATCATGGGCCCGTTATGCCAATCTGTTTGGCTATGATGAAGAAACGGACCGTGTGCTGCTGGAATATGACGAGTGAAGGAACCTTTTTCCGTTCCTCCACTGTTTTCATGATGGAGAACTGATTATTTCAGCCGGTCCCGGTAGAGCTTGCGGGCCTTGGCAACCTTGGGGGCCACGACAGCGGCGCAATAGGCTGTTTCCGGGTTGCGGGCAAAATAATCATGATGGCTTTCTTCCGCCTCCCAGAAGTGGGCAGGTCCCTCAATGGAGGTGACAAGCGGTGCCTCCCAGATGTTCTGGGCTGCAATGTCGTCCCGGACTGTCCGGGCAACGGCCTGTTGGGCTTCATCACCAAAGATGACGGAGCGGTATTGCGTGCCTACGTCATTGCCCTGTCTGTTCAGCTGGGTCGGGTCATGGGTTGTGAAGAAAACCCGGAGAATATCTTCCAGACCAATTTCAGCAGGATTGAACACCACCCGTACTACCTCGGCATGGCCGGTCTTGCCGGTACAGACAGCCTTGTAGCTGGGATGCTCTACATGACCACCCGCGTACCCCGGTTTGGCAGAGATGATGCCCCTGAGACCGTTGAAGATGGCTTCGACACACCAGAAGCACCCGCCCCCAAGGATGATGGATGATGTTTGTGTCATGGTTGCTCCTGTCCGTGTAAAATCGTGAGTGCCCTGCATATGGCCTTCAGCGGCCTGTATCGCTAGGGGGCAATCGCCATGCTTTTCATATCTTTCAATTTTTTTGTTTTATGTTACCGTTTCTTACTATAGAACGCCCTGAAAATATTTTTTTTGAAAGAGGTTTCCTGAATGCCTGCCTATCGTTCCCATACAAGCACCCGTGGCCGCAACATGGCAGGGGCCCGTGCGCTCTGGAGAGCGACAGGCATGAAGGATGGGGACTTCAGCAAACCCATCATTGCCATTGCCAATTCCTATACCCAGTTCGTGCCCGGTCATGTCCATCTCAAGGACATGGGAGCTCTGGTGGCTTCGGCTGTGGAGGAAGCCGGTGGTGTGGCCAGGGAATTCAACACCATTGCCGTGGATGACGGTATCGCCATGGGGCATGGCGGGATGCTCTATTCCCTGCCCTCACGGGAACTGATTGCGGATTCCGTGGAATATATGGTCAATGCCCACTGTGCCGATGCGCTGGTCTGTATCAGCAACTGTGACAAGATTACACCGGGCATGCTCATGGCCTCGCTACGGCTGAACATCCCGACCGTTTTCGTGTCTGGCGGGCCAATGGAAGCTGGCAAGGCAGACATGGACGGCATTGAGCGGGCGGTTGATCTTGTGACCTCCATGGTGGCGGCAGCTGATGAACGTGTCAGTGATGACATCTCCGAACGTGTGGAACGATCCGCCTGTCCGACCTGCGGTTCATGCTCGGGCATGTTCACGGCCAATTCCATGAACTGTCTGACGGAGGCGCTTGGTCTTTCCCTGCCGGGCAATGGCTCTCTTCTGGCGACACATGCCAAACGTAAGGAGCTTTTTCTTGGGGCTGGCCGCCTGAGCGTAGAGCTGGCAAAGCGCTGGTATGAGGAAGGCGATGCAACGGCTCTTCCCCGTGGCATTGCTACGAAGGCGGCTTTCACCAACGCCATGACGCTGGACATTGCCATGGGGGGCTCCACCAACACGGTGCTGCATCTGTTGGCCGCAGCCCGGGAAGCCGGAGTCGATTTCACGATGAGTGATATTGATGCCCTGTCCCGGAAGGTCCCTCACCTCTGCAAGGTGTCGCCCTCCGTTGCCAATGTACATATGGAGGATGTCCACCGGGCTGGCGGGATTCCGGCCATTCTTGGAGAGCTGGATCGTGCCGGCCTGATTGATGCGGGAACGCCGACTGTGCACTCTCCTACGCTGGCGGCGTCCCTGAGGCGTTGGGACATCATGCAGAATCAGGATGAGGCGGAAGAGCTGTTCCGGGCAGCGCCTGGTGGTGTGCGGACGGTTGAGGCTTTTTCCCAGAACAGCCTGTACAGGGAGCTGGACCGGGACCGTCGGACCGGTGTTCTGCGTGACCGGAACCACGCCTTCTCGCAGGATGGCGGGCTGGCTGTTCTTTATGGAAATCTGGCGCTGGATGGCGCCATCGTCAAAACGGCAGGGGTTGCAGAACATATTCTGAAGTTCAAGGGGCGTGCCCGTGTCTTTGACAGTCAGGATGCTGCTGTGAATGCCATTCTGGGCAAGGAGATCATACCGGGTGATGTCGTGGTCATCCGGTATGAAGGGCCCAAAGGCGGACCGGGAATGCAGGAAATGCTCTACCCGACCAGTTATCTTAAATCCATGGGGCTGGGAGAATCCTGCGCACTGATTACTGATGGACGTTTTTCAGGCGGGAGTTCTGGGCTTTCTGTTGGTCACATGTCTCCGGAAGCCGCTGAAGGCGGTCTGATCGGCCTGGTGGAAGAAGGTGATGCCATTATCATCGACATTCCTGAAAGGCGTCTGCATCTGGAAGTGTCGGAGACAGAGCTTGAAGCGCGCCGTGCTGCCATGCATGGGAAGGGCTCTGCAGGCTGGCAGCCTCAGCGTGAACGTGTCGTTTCCACGGCTCTGAAGGCTTATGCGGCCATGACGACCAGTGCAGCCCATGGGGCTGTTCGGGATCTGTCCCAGATCATCGTCAAGAAGCTGTAATATCAGGGACGGTTGTCAGTACCGTCCCTCTCGATAAATCCCTTGCAATAAAAAAGCCTGCCGTTTCAGGGCAGGCTTTTTTTTACTCTGATGGCAACGGGAAATCAGCTTATACGCCCCAGAGCTGTTTTCTGCTTGGCAAGCTCCTGCTGGAACGTCTCCAGCCGGTCACGATTTTCCTGAACAACCTCAGGCTTGGCACGGGCAACAAAGTTCTCATTGCCGAGCTTCTTTTCGACCTTGCCGATTTCCCCCTCAAGCCGTGTGATTTCCTTCTGGAGACGGGCTTTTTCCGCCTCAAGGTCGATCACACCCTCCAGCGGCAGGAAGATGGTTGCTTCATCCAGAATGAGCTGGGCAGCCATTTTCGGCGGCTCCCCTGCCAGTGGTGAAACTTCGGAGGCACGAGCCATCTGGTCGATGGCAGCCTGCCATTTACGGGCCCGTTCGAGCGTTTTTTCCGAAGCATCACGCAGCAGCAGCGGGGCTTTCTGGGATGGCGGAACATTCATTTCTGCCCGAACAGTCCGCACGTCACTGATCAACCGGATGACCCAGTTGACTTCATCCGCAGCGTCTTCAGCACCGGCAATCTGGGGAATCTCAGGCCAGCTGTCGGTCCCAAACGGTCCAGAATAACCCAGCTTCTCCCAGAGCGTGCTGGTCACGAATGGAATGACGGGGTGCATCATGCGCAGAATAATACCCAGTACATACGCACCAGCTGCCTTCAGCTCTTCTGCCTCCACACCACCGGCCCGGAAGGTCGGTTTGGAGAATTCCACGAACCAGTCACAGAAAATATTCCAGACAAAATTGTAACAGCAGCGTGTGTACTCATCAAAACGGGAGGCTTCCAGTGCCGCATCGGCTTGTGTCACGGCCTTGCGGGCTTCCTCCAGAATCCAGCGGGCCATGGTGGACTGGACAGCAGATGGATTGAAACCGGGATTCGGTTTCACTCCATTCATCTGGAGGAACCGGGAGGCGTTCCAGAGCTTCGTGATGAAGGCTCTATGTTCTTCAACACGGGTACGGCCCAGCTTGATGTCCCGTCCCAGCCCAGCACCCGCAGCAATGGCAAGGCGGGTAGCGTCCGCCCCGTAATCGGCAATCAGATCCAGAGGATCAATACCATTGCCTCGGGACTTGGACATTTTCTGTCCCTTCTCATCCCGAACAAGGCCATGGATCAGTATTTTGCGGAAAGGAACCTTCCCCATGAAGTGAAGCCCCATCATCATCATCCGGGATACCCAGAAAAAGATGATGTCAAAGCCGGTGACCAGGGTGCTGGTTGGATAATAGAACTCCAGCTCTTCCGTCCTGTCCGGCCAGCCCAGTGTCGTGAACGGCCAGAGAGCCGAGCTGAACCATGTGTCCAGCACGTCTTCATCCTGCGTCAGGGTGATGGAAGGGCCAGCCTTCTTCTGGGCTTCTTCTTCCGTCTCTGCAACGTAGGTTTTTCCATCAGACCCATACCAGGCCGGTATCTGATGCCCCCACCAGAGCTGACGGCTGATGCACCACGGCTGAAGGTCCCTCATCCAGGCGAAGAAGGTATTCTCCCATTGTTGGGGTTCAAAGACCATTTCACCGGACTGGACAGCCTCGACGGCGGGCTGTGCCAGTCTGGGCGCATCGCAGTACCATTGCAGCGTCAGTCTCGGCTCCACAATGGCACCGCCACGTTCGGCTGTGGGTACCTGAAGCACATGGGGCTCGACTTTTTCCAGCCAGCCCATCTCTTCCAGCTTTTCAACGATCTTCTTACGGGCCTCATCACGGTGGAGACCTTCCAGAGCCTGGACGAACTCGATGTCGCTTATGCCAGCGTGGTCAGCCAGTTCGGCACGGATCTCATCCAGCCAGATGCAGGCGCTTTCATCCAGAATGGTCGGTGCTGGCAGGTCATGACGCTTTCCGACTTCGAAGTCATTGAAATCATGAGCTGGTGTGATTTTAACAGCCCCTGTTCCCTTTTCCGGGTCTGAATGTCCATCTGCCACGACAGGGATGCGCCGCCCCGTCAGGGGAAGGATGATGGTCTGGCCAACCATGCTGGTATAGCGGTCATCTTCCGGATTGACGGCCACAGCCACGTCGCCCAGCATGGTTTCCGGTCGGGTTGTGGCAATCGTGATGGTTCCACCGTTTTCCAGAGGATAACGGATATGCCACATGGAGCCTTTTGTTTCCCTGTTCTCCACCTCCAGATCAGAAATGGCCGAGCGGAAAACAGGGTCCCAGTTGACAAGACGACGGTCCCGATAGATCAGCCCTTCTTCATGCAGCTGGACGAATACCTTGCGAACAGCGCGTGACAGACCTTCATCCATGGTGAACCGTTCACGGGTCCAGTCTGCCGAGGCACCAAGGCGGCGAAGCTGCTGGATGATGGTCCCGCCATATTCATTCTTCCAGTCCCAGACACGCTCAATGAAGCGGGGCCGACCAAGCTCTTTCCTGTTGATGCCTTCCTTGTCCAGAGCCCGTTCGACAACCATCTGCGTGGCGATACCGGCATGATCTGTACCGGGCTGCCAGAGAACATTGGCCCCTTTCTCCCTCTGCCAGCGGATAAGAATATCCTGGAGAGTGAAGGTCAGGGCGTGCCCGAGATGCAGTGTCCCCGTGACGTTGGGGGGCGGAAACATGATGGAATAAGGCGAGCCACCTTTCCCGGGGTCCGCCCTGAACGTCCCGGCATTTTCCCACAATCTGTAAAGCGTGGTTTCGTAATCGGCGGGGATGAAGGCCTTTTCCAGATCGGAAGGAATCAGAGAAGAGTGTGCATTCTGTTCGGACATGGTTTCCCGGGTCATGATGTAGCGTGTCAGAGGGTGATGTTCATATCACCGGCATGAAAACTTGCCGATAGGCAGAGGTGAAAAACCCCTCCCCCATTTATCGGCCTGGCTGGTTTACCTGATAATCCCCAACGCCCCAGAGGCGGTTTTTAACGGCATGATAATAGGCTTTTTCATCATACAGGGGGACATTCAGTTTCAGGTCCACAGCGGTGAGATGGCCCATGGCACGGGCAATGTCGTAGGAGGAGGTGACCAGGGATGTCACGCTCTGGATGAGTGCACGCTGTGACTGCAACAATGTGGCCTGCTGCTGGAGGACGGACAGGGTTGTTGCCGTACCGACAAGAGCCTGCCTTTCGACACCGGCAAGGGCCGCCATATTGGAGGAAACGGCAATCTGGTGGCTGCGGAGCGTGTCCTTGATGGACATGTAGGTCTGCCAGCTTTCTGATGTCTGCTCCAGGGCAGACCTGCGCTGGACATCCACCTCATTGCGGGCTGCGATGGCCGTCTGGCGGGCCTGCCGGACGGCTGCATATTCACTCCCTCCCTGATAGAGGGGAATCTGGAGGTTGAGCGTGGCGTATTTGTTGTCCTGCAGGGACTGGTCCTGCCCCTGATCTTTTGAACGCTGATAAGCCACTCCGGCAGAAAGTTTGGGCATGATGGCCGACATCTGGAGGGAGATGTTGTCTTTCTGCTGTGCTTCATTGAAGAGTGCGGCGATCACGTTCGGATTGTTCCGCACGGCCTCTGCTACGGCTTCCTGTTCCGTACGGACAGGCAGGGCCAGAGGCTGTGGTGGAACAAGGTCTGGTGGGGCCGGCACGCCAACGACCTGGAGATAGCTGGCCTGGGCTGCCTGCACGGCACCTTCTGTCTGATGACGTTCGGCCGTGGCTGTTGCAAGGGCACCCTGCGCCTGCGCCACGTCTGTCCGGCTCAGTTCCCCGAGGCGGAAGCGCCTGTTCGCTGCATCCAGCTGGGCCCGCAGAGCTCTCTCATTATTGATGCTGACCTGGAGGAGCTGAAGATTGGCGACCAGACGGACATAGGCATTCATGGCCCCGTAAAGGACCTCCTGCTCCGTTTCTATCAGCCGAGCTCTCTGGGCAAAAATCTGGTTGCGGGCCATATGGATGCTCGCAACCGTTTTTCCGCCCTGATAGATGGGCTGGGTCAGCGATACGGTCGTGTTGTAACCGCCACTGTTATAATGCTGGATGTTGGGCAGCCTGACAGTCTGGCCATTGATCTCGGTCTGCTGTGTGTAGCGGCTGCTGCCCTTGTAGTAGGTCAGTGACCCATTGGCCGTAATGGTTGGTCGCCACCCCGCCTCTGCTGCGGACATCTGCTCATCAACAGAGCGGAGCTGCGCCCGGGCTTCCCGAAGCTGGGGGTTCGTCAGATAGGTCAGAGCCAATGCATCTTTCAGGGTATGAGGGACGAACTCCGGGTTGCCATTGGGATTTGTAACCGCTGTCTGGGCATGGCCATGCTGGCACAGGAGCCCGGCTCCAACACATAGGCCCAGCCCCATCTTCATCGATTTTCTAATTTTTGAAAAAAAATGGGGCGGGAGTTTCATGCTCGTTAATCTGCCGGTTTGGTCGTCTGTTTCGGAAAAGATGTGCAAGAGGGACTATAAGGGAGAATCTCACTGAAAATAAGCGAAAAATGCCCTGTATCGTTTTCTCCCTATTGACCTGTGAGTAATAATCCTTATTAAGGACACACACCTGAGGTCTGGTGGCAGAATGGCTATGCATCGGACTGCAAATCCGCGTATGTGGGTTCGATTCCCGCCCAGACCTCCATGGTGTTATCCCGATTCCTCCCGATACGTCCCAGACACCTTGAGAAACAGCCATTCTCGGGGTAGCGACTATTCCGATTAGTCCCGGTGTATCCCACAATTTTGGGGGTATATAAGGGGGTAATATTTCTGGGGAATTTCCCTTTTTGATGACGGTTTTTTGTGTGGTCGCAGGCCACACAGGCGCTTCATGGAATTTCAGATTTTACTTCGTCCAAGCTGTTTCTCCCGAAACATGACGAAAAAGGGTGCGGCTTGGTAAAACATGGGGCGAATGGAACAGTGTCCTCGATCAACCCTGTATTTTTTCAGAAAATCATATCATGGTGAAGGAAGGGAGCATCCTCTTTCTGGATGACTCCCCTCATTCAGATCAAGCAGTTTCTGCCTGTTTGCTGGCTGTTTTGCTGGCATAAGCAGCGGCAGCACCGTACAGGCCAGGCTGCGGATGTGTGATGATTTTCACCGGCATTTCGCTCATCATGGTTTCGAAACGCCCCTTGGCGATGAACCGCTCAGCAAAGCCGGAATGCGGTAGAATATTTGCCAGGCGCTGGCCCAGCCCACCGGCCACAACAACACCATGAGCCCCATGGGCAAGAGCCAGGTCCCCGGCAACAGCTCCGAGACTCAGGAAGAAGCGCTCCAGTGCTGCGGCGGCCAGATTGTCCGTTCCTTCCATCGCTGTGGTCCACAGGGTGCGGTTGTCCTTGATGGTGATGGGACGATCCTGAAGTTCTGCAATGACTTCATACAGGTTGGTCAGGCCCGGCCCTGAGACGATTCTCTCAACAGAAACACGACGGAAACGTTCACGAAGCGCCTGAAGGATATGATCTTCCACCGCATCCAGAGGCGAGAAGTCCACGTGCCCACCTTCCGTTGCGATCACATGATACCCATCTTCGCCACGCAGAAGGCTTGCCACCCCCAGTCCCGTACCCGGACCAAGAATGGTGATGGTCCCCTCGGAGGGAAGATCAACATCTGGACCACACAGGTGGTTCATGTATTCCGGGCCAACCTGGGCCACAGCATGACCGATCGCTCCGAAGTCGTTCACCAGAACGAAATCATCCAGCTTCAGGCGGCTGCCAAGCTGGGCCGGCTGGATGATCCACGGATTGTTGGTCATCTTGAGGACTTCGCCATTGATCGGACAGGCCACGGCAATGCCCGCTTCCCGGGGAATGGGGCGCCCCAGTGACCGGCCAAAAGCCTCCCATGCCAGCGCCAAGGAAGCGTGCTCGGCACATTTGAGTGTCGTTGCTTCCCCGAGAGACACCACCCGACCATCCTTGATTTCAGCGATGGCAAAGCGGGCATGGGTTCCGCCGATATCAACGGCAACAATTTCTTTCATACGTTTATCCCTTCAATACGCAGAGAGATGTGCTGCCCCATTTTCCCATGCCCCCTTCCTGTCTGCAAGCACCTGACCTGTAAGGTTTTCTTCAATTATTGGTGGGCAGTCTTTTCATGTTCAGGATGCTGCATGACATCCAGCCGCCGCAGGATGCGATGGGCGATAGGACGGGGAAGGACCATCTCCAGCAGACGGGTCAGCTGGAACACCCACGGGAATACAAGAACCCCCCTGCCCTGATTGATGCTGCGGGCGATTTTGCGGGCTGCTTTCTCCACCGGAACGAGGAAAGCCTGCTCACCGTCCAGCCGCTGGCTCATGGGGGTATCCACAAAACCTGGAGCGATCAGGCAGACACGGACATTATGAGGCGTCATGGCTGCCTGGAGGGCCGTGCTGAAGCGTCCCAACCCTGCTTTGGAGCCACTATAGACTGTGGCCAGCGGCAGATCATGGAAGGAAGCGACAGACCCCATCAGGGCGATGCGGCCATGACGACGGGCTGCCATGCGGTTTGCCATTTCGGTGGCCATGGCCACAGGGGTGGCAAAATTGACCATGGACATTCTGAGGGCTGTCTCTGCTGATTCAGCAAGGGCGCCATGAGGCCGGATGTCCGCCATCCCGGCTGAGAGGATCAGGATGTCGATCGGCAGCTGGTCATCGGTATAGGCAAGGGCTTTCAGGGCCTCATCGGCCTGTGTCAGGTCGATGCTGAAGATGTCCACGCTGGCACCTTTTGCGCGCACTGCGGACGCCGTTTTTCCCAGCCGCTCTTCACTCCGTCCCCACAGTGTCAGATGTACGCCGGGACGGGCATAATACTCCGCCAGAGCCGCCCCGATGCCGCTGGAAGCGCCAGTTATGAGGATGTGATGCCGAGGCATCGTTGAGTTTTTTTCTGGTCTGGACATGAAGCCCCTTTCATTTTTGCCCTCTAGCGGGAAGGCTCGTGTACGAGTATAGCCATTGCTATGCAATGTGAAGCGCCAAACTCTCAATCTGCCAAGGTCGATGTTCGTCCCGTGACCACACGGGGAGATTTACGTCGTTTTATCACACTTCCGCGCCATATCTATAAAGGAATGGACGGCTTCGTCCCCCCGCTGGACATGGAGCAGAGGCACCTGCTCAGCCCCAAGGAATCCCCGGTTTTCCGCCATGCGGAGATACAGTATTTCTTGGCTTGGTGCGATGGTCGCCCCGTTGGACGAATCGCTGCGATTGTTGATCATAAGGCAATTGATCACTGGCAGGAAGTTATTGGGCAGTTTGGTGCGCTTGATGCCATTCCTGAACGGGAGATTGTCTCAGCCCTTCTACAGGCTGTTGAGGATTGGCTGAAAAAACGGCAGATTTCCAAGATACGCGGCCCAGTCACGCTGAGCGGAAATGCGGAGACCGGGACCATGGTGGAAGGGCAGCGCTCCGCCCCCATGATTGCCATTCCCTGGCACCCGAAAGGTCTGGATGCCCTCATCCGTCAATGTGGATATGAGAAGGCGCAGGACCTGCTGAGCTACCGGCTGGAGTTGGATGGAACGACGGAAGAGCGCTTCAAGGTTCCAGGCAATCTGAGACTCGGTGAAGGGCGGCTCAGCACGATTACGACCCGCAATCTTTCCAAGAAGGAAATCACTACCCAGGGAGAGGTGCTGCGGAAGCTGTATAATGATGCCTGGTCACATAAGTACAATTTTGTGCCCATGCAGGATTACGAAATGACGGCCATGATCGAGCAGATCAAGCCGCTCCTGCGCCCTGAGCATTATGTCCAGATTGATCAGAATGGCGAACCGGTTGCCATGGCCATGGTTCTTCCCAATCTCTACGACATTGCGGGGGATCTGGGAGGAGCACCATCACCTCTTGGGTGGATGCGGCTTGGCTACCGGCTGGCAACGCACCGTTTTCGGTCGGCCCGTGTGATTCTGCTGGGTGTTTCCAGCAAAATGCGCGGAACGATGCTTGGGTCGCTTCTGCCTTCTCTCGCCATTGTGGAACTGATGCGTCGTGGTCATACGCTGCCTTACAAATGGGTTGAACTTGGCTGGGTTCTGGAGAGTGATGTCGGAATGAGGAATCTGGCGGAATCTCTCGTGCCTCATCCACATAAAACACATCGTCTTTACGAAAAAAATCTTTCTGCCTGATGAGGCTGGGTGGTGGAAGTGCCCTTCTTCCTCCATCATGGTCTGGCAGTGATCAGAAATGCTGCCAGCCGGTCCGTGAGAAATTGATGGGGGCGTGCTGTCTGTCCAGCATGGTCACGCCTTTGCCTTCTGTCACCATGCCCACTTTGGTGAGGGGCACGCCGTGCTGTCTGCAATGGGCCTGCAAAGCGTCCTCGCTGGCGGCGGGGCAGGTCAGTAGAAGTTCGTAATCATCCCCTCCGAGGAGGATTATCTCCCGGTGAGTCGTCATATGGGCAGCAACCTCAGGGACAAGAGGCAGCTTTTCTTCAAAAAGGGTGATGGCCACACCAGATTCTTCGGCAATATGACCAGAATCCTGCAACAGACCGTCCGAGATATCCATGGCGGCACTGACGATACCATACAGGGAAAGGCCGGTACGAGGTGTCGGTATACGATAGGCCTCTACAAGAGAGGTGTCCCCTGTCGCCAGTTTGCCCAGTCGGATCTGCAATCCCAACGCAGCCCGCCCGAGACTGCCGGTAATCCAGACACCATCTCCCGCTCTGGCACCATCACGGCGTAAAACCTGTCCCCGCCGGACTGACCCCAGAATGGTGACATTCAGCATCAGCGGGGAAGGACTGCCAGTTGTGTCGCCTCCCAGAAGAGAAATGTCATACTGTTTCTGATCCGCTGCCAGCCCGGCAGCAAATTCCGTAAACCAGGCTTCATCATAATGCCGTCCTAGCGGAACACTGACATTCAGCATGTAATGGCGTGGCCGACTGCCCATGGCAGCCAGGTCTGAGAGATTGCAGCGTAGCAGCTTGCGGGCAATCGTCCCTGCCGGATCATCTGGGAGGAAATGAAGCCCCTCAACCATGGTATCGCTGGAGAGAACAAGTTCTTCCCCTGCTGGGAGAGCCATGGTTGCTCCATCATTGCGAAGCTCCATGGCGCCCGGCCCTGCAAGCGGACGGAAATGCCGGGCTATGAAGTCAAACTCGCCCATCTGTACCGTCCTTTACCGTGCGCCCTGCTCTCCGCCCAGCTGACGGGCAAATCTGTCCAGAATGCCATTGACCATCTTCGGTTCATCCCCACTGAAAAAGCCATGGGCGACATCCAGATACTCATTGATGGCAACCTGGGCTGGCAGCCCTGTCATCATTTCTCCAATAGCCGTGCGCAACAGGGCACGCAGGACAGGGTCAAGACGGTCCATCGGCCAGCTTTCAGGAAGCAGTGCTGTCAGAGTCGTGTCGATGGCATCCTGTTTCAGCACGGCATTGCGGACAAGCTCTTCCAGCAGGTTCAGGTCGGCATCAGGAATATGGCCATCTTCAAAACAGGCCGTAGAGGCAACATGCCGGTGCCGGATGAACTCCATGAGGACACTCTCGGGATTGGCACCTGTCTGTTCGCACTGATACAGGGCCTGCGTGGCTGCCATGCGGGCAATTGTCCGGCTGCGTTTACGTGATGTAGTGGATGACGGTTCGGTCATGGGGTCTCCTGAGAGGGGGGATTGGCGGGTCTGTTCATATCGACAAGAATTTTGGAGAACGCCTCAATCTCCCGAAAATCTTTATAGACACTGGCAAAGCGGACATAGGCAACGCCATCAATCTCACGCAGCGCATCCATGACGAGCTCTCCGATCCTGTAGGATGGGATTTCCTGTTCGCCGGAGGCTTCCAGCTGTCTGACAAGGCCATTCAGCAGGCGCTCCTGCTGCACCTCATCGACAGGCCGTTTCCGCAGGGCAATCCGGATGGACCGGGCCAGTTTGTCACGATCGAAAGGAATGTGGCGACCATCGGCCTTGATGACGGTCAGTTCACGCAGCTGCACACGTTCAATGGTGGTGAAGCGTTGCGCACAGGCACAGCAGACACGCCGACGGCGGATGGCAGCACCATCTTCTGCCGAGCGGCTATCCTTGACCTGCGTTTCCTGATTTCCGCAAAAAGGGCAGTACATGGCATAATCCGAAAAGCAACCAGAGCAGGGTCTTTCTTGACCCCGCCTGCTGCACAGTTTATCGGAAATGGCAGCATTGAGGAATATGAAAGGGCTTTTTTCTTTATGATTGCCCTGTCTTTTCCCAGGCCATATGGCAGGAGCGAGGATCATGAACAGGACAGGACGCAACTCCCTGACAATAGCAGCCCTGCTGATCGGTCTCGGGCTGGAAAGTGCCGCCGCCGCTACCGACAGCGGTGTAGCCCCCCCGCCTCTTTCCCTGAAGAGCATCACCATCAATGATGCCGCGCTGCACACACGCTACAGGGAAGCTCCGTTTGCTTTCGGGACATTCTCGCTGAGCAATCATGGGGTAACGGACATGCTGCTGCGCGGTATCACATCTCCCGGATGCAATTCCGTCACGTCGAACCGGAACAGCCAGGTTGCGATCCAGTCTCCCCGGCAGACATATGATATTTTCCAGCGCATGGCTGTGCCGCATGAAGGGACGCTCGTTTTTCCGACAAGTGGCTATCATCTGATCTGCCACGGGCTGAAAGTCCCCTATCAGGCTGGCAGCAAACTTGATTTCACGTTTCATTTTCAGGATGTGGGAGACGTGACGGCTTCGTTTGTCATGCAGCCGATTGTGGAAGAAAAACACGTCGGCCCCTGATGCTCCCCTTTTCAGGGAGCTTCCTGCAGAATGGCCAGAACCGCATCGCCGTAACGTTCGATCTTGCTCTGACCAACCCCACGGATGTCTCCCAGTTCCTGCCTGTTGGTTGGACGGGCCCGGATGATCTCCCGCAAGGTGGCGTCACGAAAAATGATGTAGGGCGGGATTTCCTGCTGATAGGCTTCTTCCCGCCGCCACATCTTCAGCGCCAGGAAATGGCGATATTCTTCATCGGAAAGCCCTTCATTGGGGTCATTCCGTGGCGTGTCCCCCATGCTGGCCATGTGGCGTGACGTTGCATCTTCCCTCAGGCTGACGGACACCTCTCCCCTGAGAATGGGCCGTGCTGTCTCCCGCTTCAGTCCCAATCCGCCATGATCCCCCACCATGCCAATCGCACCACGGGCTATGAGCTGCCGGATGACCATACGCCACCAGACATCCGTTCTGTCTTTCCCAATCCCGAAGACTGAAAGGTGCTGAAGGGCGTGGCGTTCCACCGCTTCTGTCATTTTGCCCTTGAGAACAGCAATGAGCTGCACGGCTCCAAACCGTTCGCCTGTCCTGTATATGGTGGAGAGAACCTTTTGTGCTGCTTCAGTGGCATCAAAGGTAGAGGGAGGATGCAGACAGTTATCGCAATGGCCGCAGGGTTCATGCAGCGTTTCACCGAAACAGGCCAGAATGGCCTGGGTCCGGCAACCTGTTGTTTCTGTCAGGGAAATCATGCTTTCCAGCCGTCCCTGCATCGCCCGTTTTTCCGCCTCCGGCACCTGGGCTTCTTCCAGCCAGTAGCGGGCTCTGGCGACACCTTCTCCGCTGTAAAGCAGAAGAGTATGCGACGGTTCACCGTCACGTCCAGCACGGCCTATCTGCTGGTAATAGCCCTCTGGTGACGTCGGCATGTCCAGATGGATGACGGTGCGGACATCTGGGCGGTCGATGCCCATGCCAAAAGCTATGGTTGCCGCAACGATCATGGGCTCACCAGAACGGAACCGCAACAGGACATTCTTCTTGTCGGCGGGGGACATGCCAGCATGAAAAGCAAAAGCTGTATGGCCTTTTTCACGCAGCTGCCGGGCCAGTGTTTCCGTCTTCTTGCGGCTACCGCAATAGACGATGGCCGCACCCTGTCCCATATGGCGGTCCAGTGCATCCAGAACCTGACGTGTCTCCGAGTGTTTGGGCTGGGCCTGAAGAAACAGGTTGCTCCTGTGGAAACTGCCCATCAGTATGTGAGCCTGGGGCATGTCCAGAGCCGCCAGCATGTCACTTCGTGTGCGAGGGTCTGCCGTGGCTGTCAGCGCAATGCGGGGAACTCTGGGGAACAGCTGCTTCAGATTGGCCAGCTCTCGATATTCCGGCCGGAAATCATGGCCCCAGGCGGAAACGCAATGCGCTTCATCAATAGCAATGAGCGACAGGCTGCATCGCCGCAGCAGGTTGAGGCTGTACGGTGTCAGCAGTCTCTCGGGTGAAATATAGAGGAGGTCGAGCTGATCACAGAGCAGATCCTCCCGGACTGTCTGCTGATCCTGATACTCCATTTCGGAATGAAGGGCTGATGCCCTCACCCCGAGCTGCCTCAACCCGGCAACCTGATCTTCCATCAGGGCGATCAGGGGGGAGATGACGAGCCCAACCCCTTTGCGGCAGAGAGCCGGTACCTGATAGCACAGGCTCTTCCCGCCGCCTGTTGGCATAAGGACGAGAACGTCCTCTCCTTTCATGACGGCCTGAACGGCACTCTCCTGAAGGCCCCGGAAGCTCTCAAAACCAAAAACCCGGTGCAGGACAGCTTCAGGAGTTTCACCAACATGACGGGGAAAGCGATCAATGGGGTTCCCTATTCCTTCGCAGGGTTCCCCGTCATGCTGATCGTGCTCCTGAATCAATGTGCGCCCAGATGGACCGTGACACGACGGAAGGCGACGCGTGAATTCTCGACATCTGTTGGCACGAAGGGTTCCTTGCGGATATCCTCACGCTTGATGCCATCCCGCACCAGCACATCAACCACAGAATCCGCACGGGCATCTGCGAGTTTTTTCAGCACGTCCGCATCCTCATTTTTCCCGGCAGAACCGGAAACCGTGATGTGCGAGATATTCCGTTTGTGGGCGGCATCAACGGCGCTGGCGATGATGGCCTCCCCTGTGGGGCTGAGGCTCACAGACTCCGTATCAAAAAACACGACATAATCATCCCGCGGCGGATGCGATACGCAGCCAGCCAGAAGCCCGGCCACCATGAGGGAGGTCGCCCCCACGGGAGCAAGACGACGCATGAAAGCAGAAACTTTCTTCATGGGAGCATCCTTCTCGTTACCTATGGAAAATGATCATCTTTAACTGCCCGTGCTTTGAGCTCCGGTCAATATGGGTCTGGGCCCTGGGAGTGGTAAAAATGCATCCATGTCTCAAAGAGGCTGGGACTTCAGGCGTCCCTCATGGAGGGTCCAGAGGTGATCCAACTGTTCCACTCCTGTAAGACGATGGGTAATCAGCAGGATGGTACGGGAGCGGTCCAGCTGGTTGAGTGTTGCCAGAAAGGCACGTTCCGTCTCCAGATCGAGCCCGGTACCGGGTTCATCAAGGATCAGTACCGGGGCTTCAGAAAGCAGCACGCGGGCCAGAGCAATGCGGCGCCCCTGCCCGCCGGAAATGTGGGACCCGTTTTCACCAATCCAGCTATCCAGCCCATCAGGCAGGGAACGCACGAAATCAGCAATCTGCGCCTGTTCCAGAGCAGCCCAGAGGGCTTTGTCAGAAAAGCCCTCCCGTCCCAGAAGCAGATTGGAGCGGATCGTGTCGTCAAAAAGATGGCTTGCCTGAGAGAGCCATGCCACCTGCTCCCGCAGGGCCTCGGTCTGGATGGAAGCCATGTCCTGCCCACCCAGTGTAATGCTTCCTTCCTGAGGCGCCACGACCTTGAGCAGCAGCGCTGCAAGACTGGACTTCCCGGCACCTGATGGTCCGACAAGTGCGGCCCTTTCCCCTGCCCGGAGTCTGAAATTCACATTCTGCAGAACGGGTTTTTCCGGTGTCCAGCCAAAGGTGACGTCCCGCCCTTCAATCTCATGGCCAGCGGGGGCAGGCGCTGTTCCTTCTGCGGGAGTGCCTTCAGGCATGACCGTGGCATCCACCACACGTTCTGCCGCATGGCGGATGCGCCCGAAAAGAAGGCCTGCCCTTGGTAGATCCACGATGCTGTCCAGAGCAGTCATGACAACAAAAAGAATGGTGATGCCCATGACAGCCTGCTCTTCAGGGAAGAAGACTCCCGCACATCCTGCCAGAGCAAGGATGATCCCCAGGCGGGTCAGCAACAGGGAGATGGCATGGATGTGTGCCATGGCCTGTCCCTGTCGACGCTGCACGGTGTAAAAGGCTTCCTCTGCGGCCAGAAACCGCTCTGCAGCGGCATCTTCCTGCCCGAAGATGCGCAATTCACGCATCCCTCCCACGAGGTCAAGGGCCTGATTGTTCATGTCAGCCTGCGCCTGTTGCAGCTCTGGCCCCCAGCGATAGGACAGTTTCGCCATGAGTGCCGGCAAGGCAAAGGCGACCAGGCAGAAAATGACACCGATACTGAGTGCCAGGAGCAGGCTTCCCTTCAGACAAACCCAGATGACGATGGGCAGACTGAACAGCGCCGTTGCCAGCGGGACTAGAATACGCAGATAGAGACTGTCCAGACTCTGCACATCGGCCACGAGGCGGGAGAGCAGATCACCAGAACGCCGGAAGCCCAGCCCAGCTGCGGCTCCTTTGGCCAGATTTCTGTAAAACCAGAGGCGGATGTCTGCAAGAACCCGAAAGGTGGCGTCATGCGTGGCCAGACGTTCCAGATAGCGGAGAATGATACGGGCGGCGCCAGCAAAGCGGAGGATGCCAAAGGCAACGACCCCACCAATGGCGATCAGCCCGAGGCGGGAGCCGGTCTGCCCCATGAGCAGGAAAGCGGCACAGACGGAAAGTTCGGCCAGAACCAGCCCGATAAGCAGGCGTCCCCCACGGGCTTTCCATACATTCCATAATGGCTGCAATTGCCTCATGCCAGTGTCTCCTGTTCCGTAAGCCGTCCCGTCTCCATGGTAAGACGCACGGTCTCACCAATATTGTGGAACTGGGGCGAATGGGTGGAAATCAGGGCTGTACGACCCTTCAGCAGCCCCCGGAGAGACATGAGGATGTCCTGCTCCGTCATGGGGTCAAGATGGGCGGTAGGTTCATCCATGATGAGCAGCGGGGCATCTTTCAGGAAGGCACGGGCGATGGCGATCCGCTGGGCCTGCCCACCTGAAAGGCCGAATCCTCCCTCACCCAGTCTTGTCTCCAGCCCATCAGGAAGCAGGGGCAGATATCCCGTGATGGAAGATGCTTCCAAAGCCGCCTGAAGCTGCTTTTCAGACGCTTCAGGTGTAGCGAACATGATATTCTCACGCAGCGTACCTGCAAAAATGACCGGCTTCTGACCAATCCAGCTGATCTGTTGCGTGATTTCTGCCGGGCCCAGCGCCTGGAGGTCGACACCGCCAAGACGTATGGAACCTTCGAGGGGTCTGATGAAACCCAGCAGCATTTCAATGAGGGTTGATTTTCCAGCTCCTGATGGGCCTGTCAGCAGGGCCACGTCACCCGCCTTGAGCTGGAATGACACATCGTCAAGCGCCAGTGGCCGATCCTTTACCCACTGATAGGAAACCCCCTGCACATCAAGCTCAATACCCCGAGCCGTCCGCTCGGCACGTGGCTGGTCAGCAGATGTGCCAGCTGCCATTTCTGGCAGGGTCGGCAGTTTCTGTATGGCCTCGCCGCTGCTGGTAATCTGTGCTCTGTCCTGATAGGCCGCTGAGAGTGCACGGAATGGCGCAAAGGCTTCTGGTACCATGAGCACGGCAAACAGGATGCTGGTTGTCTGCGCAACAGACCCGCCATGCATGAGACCGTGGCGCTGGTCGATCACGATCCAGACCAAGGCAACGATCATGGCAACATCAGTGGATGCTGATGTCAGAAAGGCCAGACGCAGCACTTTCATGGTCCGCTGTCGCAGTTCATCAGCAGCCTGCCCCAGGCCTTGGGCATCTTTTTCCGCATTGCCGGAAAGAACGATGGTAGCAATGCCCCTGATCCTGTCCAGAAAACGGACCTGGAGGCGGTTGAGGGCAAGAAGCTGACGGCGTGAGGCAATGGCTGTAGCAATGCCGAACACGGCCTGGAAAAAAGGAAGGGAAAGGCAGCATCCCCCCAGAATGAGCCCTGCCCGGTGATTCTGCCAGAACACAACAAGAACGACAGACCACTGCGCTACCACCCAAAGGGTCGAGGCAGGCAACCAGCGGGCAAAATAGCCCTCCAGCGCTTCGATGCGGTCTGTCAACAGAGACGCCAGTGCAGCACTGTGCTGATGCCGGAGTAGCGCCGGCCCCTGTGCAAAAAAGCGGGACAGCAGCTCGCGCCGCAGGCGTTTGCGGGCCAGCTCACCGCTGGAGACAGCCAAGTGTTCCTGCACATATCCCAGAATGACACGGACGACAGACATGAGGATGAACATACCCAACCAGCGGGCATCCAGCCTCCCCCCGCCTGCCAGCAGGCCTGCCAGAATGGAGGCCAGGCTCCATACCAGCACCATTCCGGCAAGGACGTTGCACATTCCGATCAGGGCCATACACATGGTGGCTGGGCGATTGGCGCCATTCTGCTGCCGTACCCAGCCTTTGAGCATCTTCTTGTCTGCCTTCATGGGGAGACATATACAGAGGAAGCGGGGAAAAGAAAAACAGACAGAGTAAAAGTTTTCCATCGGAAAAATCTTTCTTTCACCTCTTCATCCGTTCCATATTGCAAATCTGCTTCGGTTTCTTCACATCAGGCCCATGTCTGCACCAATCCTCAATCTACAGAACATTTCATATACTCTGGGTGGCCGTCCGTTGCTGGACGGTGCCACGCTCTCCGTGTTGCCGGGTGAACGGCTCTGCCTTGTCGGGCGAAATGGCTCGGGCAAATCCACCCTGCTCCGCATTGCAGCGGGGGAGCTGGAACAGGATGATGGCGAGCGTTTCCTCCAGCCAGGGCTGAAAGTACATTATCTGCCGCAGGAACCCGACCTTTCTGGGTGGGACACGGTTTTCGATTATGTGACGGCGGAGCTGGACGAGACAGCCCATTACCGGGCCCGAGCCATGCTGAGTGAGCTCGGCATGGATGGTCGTGAAAAATGTGCCAGTCTTTCTGGAGGGGAAGCACGCCGAAGCGCCCTTGCCCGGGCTCTGGCAACTGAGCCGGACCTTCTCCTTCTGGATGAACCGACCAACCATCTGGACCTCCCCTGCATCGCCTGGCTGGAGCGGGAGCTTCTGGCCTCGGGAGCGGGGATGATCATCATCAGTCATGACCGCCGCTTTCTGGAAACATTGTGCAAGGCAGTCATTTGGCTGGATCAGGGGGGCACGCAGAGGCTGGACGCCAGCTTCGCCCATTTCGAATCATGGCGGGACGAGCAGATTGAGCTTGCCGAACGGGTAGCGCACAAGCTGGACCGTCAGATTGCCCGTGAGGAAGACTGGATGCGCTATGGCGTCACAGCACGCCGAAAGCGAAATGTCCGTCGTGTTGCTGAACTGGCCGCCCTGAGGGCGGAGCGGCGTGATCTTGCCTCCCGCCAGAGAGGCTCCCTGAAGCTGGAAGCCAGTGAGACGGAGAATACCAGCAAGATTGTCATGGCTGCGGAAGGTGTTGGCTGGGCCTATCCGGAGCGTCCCCTCATCCGTGATCTGACGCTGAAGGTGACCAGAGGCGACCGGTTGGGAATCTGCGGGGCCAATGGGGCCGGGAAAACGACGCTTCTGCGCCTGCTGACCGGTGAGATGACCCCACAGGCCGGTGAAATCCGGCGTAGTCCGTCCATCCAGATGGTGACGCTGGACCAGCAGCGCAGCGCCCTGGATGGCGACCAGAGTGTGGCCAGCTTCCTGACGGACGGACATGGCGAGATGGTACAGGTCGGCACGGAAAAACGGCATGTCATTGGGTACATGAAGGACTTTCTGTTCCGGCCGGAACAGGCCCGCACGCCAGTCAGCCATCTCTCCGGGGGAGAACGGGGGCGGCTGGCGCTGGCGGCTGCCTTGGCCCGTCCTTCCAATCTGCTCGTGCTGGATGAGCCTACCAACGATCTGGACCTTGAGACGCTGGATATGTTGCAGGACATGCTGGGCGATTATGCTGGGACGGTTCTGCTCGTCAGTCATGATCGTGATTTTCTGGACAGACTGGCAACCTCAACTCTGGTGGCAGAGGGTGATGGCAGCTGGATTGAATATGCTGGTGGCTATTCAGACATGCTGGCCCAACGCAGGGGACGGTCTCCCGTAGAGAGACGCCAGAAAGACACGGCCCCCTCCTCCAGCGATACAGGTTCTTCTCCTGTACGTACTGTCAAACAGACCGTCAAACTGAGCTACAAGGAACAACGGGAGCTGGACCGGCTGCCTGAGCTTCTTGAAAAACTTGAAAAAGACGCCACGCTTTGCCGGAATGCTCTGGCTGACCCCGGGCTGTACAACCGGGACCCTGTCCGGTTTGAAAAGATTACGGCTGCGCTGGAAGACACCGAGACAAAGCTGCGCCAAGCGGAAGAGCGCTGGGTTGAGCTTGAAAGCAAACGGGAAGAACTGCTGGAAAACTGATCTTCGGCAAAGGTCCTTCCAGCCTGCAATGGCGGGCTGGAAGGACATGCCGTTACAGGCGGTTGATGAGACGTTCCTTGGCCTTGGCGAATTCAGCTTCTGTCAGGGCGCCACGGTCTTTCATCTGGGCGAGCTGCTCCAGCGTTTCAGTTGGCCGGTCAGAAGATGATCCTCCAAAAGATTGGGTCCGATCATGTGCCTGATAGGGGCCCCAGCCCTGTCCATCCTGAAATGCAACCAGTTTTTCTTTTGGCCAGAGTGCCCAGATGAGCAGGCCGATCCAGAAGAACCCTGTCCACCCAGCAAAGACATTCAGACCGATGAGAAGCCATTTCTGGGGATGCTGCCGCATGATGGCAATGATGCTGGGCAGGAAATACAGCGCCAGCATGGAGAGCATGAGGATGGCGAAGATCAGCAGGCTCAGATAAGGATTTATGGCGTTGATCTGCTGCGTGTAGTCAGTCATGTCCATGATGATTGTCCCTTCATGTCGTAAGGAAATGCACTATAGTGTCCTGATCAGTCGATCAGACCTGCATGCCGGATCAACTCCTGCGCAGCCCGTATCTCTTCACCAACTCTCAGGGCAGCGTCAAGAGCCCTGAGACCGGCCTGTCCATCCACCATCACGGGAGCACCATCCAGACAGGACGCCACAAAAGCATCATGCTCGGCAGCCAGGTTGTCATGGTCATGCCACCGCACACTCTGCCGCCGGAAGCCATTGCTGCCCGGGAGGGGTATTCCTTCATGACGGTTTATGAAAACCAGCTGTCGACTCATGAAATCCGCCGAGAGATAGCCTTCCTGAGAGAAAAGACGCATTTTCCGTTCGGTCTTGAGAGAAATGCGGCTGGCCGTAATGGAGGCAACGCAGCCATTGGCAAAACGGACACGTGCATTGGCGATGTCTTCATGAGCACTGGATACGGCGGCGCCCATCGCATCAATATGGAGGATGGGGCTGTCCACAAGGGACAGGATGAAGTCGAGATCATGAATCATCAGGTCCAGCACGACTGATACATCCGTGCCCCGCTCCTTGTAGGGAGCGATCCTTGTGGCCTCGATGTACAGAGGCTGTTTCATGCGGGCTGAAATGGCCTGATGCTCGGCCGAATAACGCAGCAGGTGTCCGACCTGGAGGATGCATCCCTGCTCTCCAGCACAGCGTACCAGTGCGGCCCCTTCTTCTTTTGTGGCGGCGAGAGGTTTTTCAACCAGCACGTGGCAGCCGGCCATCAGGGCCTGTTGTGCCATCTGATAATGTGTTTCGGCGGGGGAAGCGATGATGACAGCCTCACACCGTTCCAGAAGCTCCTCGTAGTTTCTGAAGGCAGAGGTTCCCGTTTCTTCCGCAATGCTTTGGGCACGACCATGATCAGGGTCGTACAGCCCGACCAGCCGCTCCCGGGGGTGTCTGGCAGCCTGGAGGGCATGGTAACGGCCAAAATGCCCGGTACCCGCAATGGCGACATCAAGGAGCTTTTCCGTCTTCATGAAAGGAATCATAGCACCCGGAAATGCTTGTGCAAGGCGCCATGCAGCCATGCATAATGGTTGCAATAAAATACTGGAGAGGGCATGGTCGCACCCATCTGCGAGATTAGTTCTGGCCTCTTCATTTCCACGTTTTTGAGGTTCTCTGACCCCTTATGTTGTATTACAGCCGCCTCAGGATGTTAGGCGTGGTGGGTATCTGTCTGATCAGTGCCCTGCTCTGCCTGCCCAATTTCATGAAATCTCCCTCATCATCCCTGCCCTGGCATCAGGTACATCTGGGGCTTGATCTGAGGGGAGGCTCCTATCTCCTGTTGCAGCTGGATACGAAAACCCTCCAGCATGACCGGCTTCAGTCACTGGAAGGTGAGATCCGTCAGGGGCTGCTTAGTGCCCACCTTGGCTATCGGCTCATCCAGCGGGATGATGCTACGGCCTCCGTGCTGCTCACGCCCCGCTCCGAAAGTGAAAAGGAGAGCGACCGGAAGGTTCTGGAAGAACTGACGCCCTCCATTCCTGGTGAACTGGCCATCAATGAGAAAGATGGCCGCTTCGTCATCAGCCTGACACCGGAATCCATCCGGGCCCGGGCCCGGGAGGCTGTGTCACGCTCCATCGAGATTGTCCGCCGCCGTATCGACAGTACCGGTGCCATCGACCCGAGCATTGCCCGTGAGGGGGAAGACCGCATCGTGCTGGAACTGCCGGGCATCAGCGATCCTCAGCGTATCAAGACCCTGCTGGGCACAACAGCCCGCATGACCTTCCATCTCGTTTCTCCAGACCCGCTCCATGCTGGTCCCGGCACGACCATGCTGCCCCTGCCTGAGGGGCGTGGAGAAATCGCTGTGGAGGACAGGGTCGACGTGGATGGTGCCAACCTGACAGACGCCGCTGCCACAATGAATGAGGGGCAATGGGTTGTCGAACTGAAGTTTGACAATAAAGGTGCAGATGACTTTGCCCGCATTACGACAGAGAATGTCGGCAAGCCGTTCGCCATCGTTCTGGACGGTCACATCTTGACAAGCCCTGTCATCAACGGCCCCATCACGGCGGGGCGCGGGATCATCACCGGGCGCTTCACGGCTCGTTCCGCCTCCGACTTGGCGCTGCTGCTCCGTGCCGGGGCCCTTCCTGCTCCCCTTGCCGTAGTGGAACAGCGCAGCATCGGGCCGAGCCTTGGTGCGGCCTCCATCCATGCTGGTGTGGTCAGTCTTGCGGCTGGCTTTGTGCTGGTCGTACTGTTCATGCTGCTGTTCTATGGCCGGTTCGGCCTGTATGCGGACATTGCGCTGTTTGCCAATCTGGTCATGATCCTGGCCATTCTGTCGCTTTTTGGAGCAACACTGACCCTGCCGGGTATGGCGGGTATCCTGTTGACCCTCGGCATGGCGGTGGATGCCAATATTCTTATCAATGAGCGTATCCGGGAAGAAGTACGGAACGGCCGGAAACCCCTGCAGGCGCTTCAGGCCGGGTTCCAGCGGGCCACGGGGACCATCATCGATAGCAATGCCACGGCCTTCCTCGCCCATGTCATGCTCTTTGTCTTTGGTACGGGGCCGGTCCGCAACTTTGCCCTGACCATCACCATTGGCATCGTCACCACGCTGTTCACGACGCTGGTGCTGTCCCGCATGCTGATTGTCCGTTGGTATGCTCATAAACGTCCACAGGAATTGCCGGTCTGATCGCCATGTTTTCTCGCCCTCTTCTCCGTTTCGTACGTGATGACCGACAGATCCACTTCATGCGTGGCCGTCATGCCGGTCTGATTGTCTCCGCCCTTCTCTCCATCGCCTCTGTGGTGCTGTTCATCACGCCGGGCCTCAATCTGGGGCTTGATTTCCGGGGTGGAATCATCGTGGAAACCCACTCTCCAGCAGCGGAAGATCCCGCCCATATGCGGGAGGTCCTCAAGGCTGGTCACATCAATGCGGCCTCCGTACAGTCTTTCGGGTCTCCGCAGGATGTCCGCATTGCCATCAACCTTCCGCCAGGGGGTGAAGATGAGCATGTTACCCAGAAGCTGGTGGATCAGGTCCGCACGGTCATCGTGCAGGCTGTTCCTGGTGTCCAGATCCAGCGGGCTGATGCTGTTGGCGGGTCCGTGTCGTCCGAACTGTTTCGGGATGGTGTGCTTGCCCTCCTCTTCAGCCTCGGGATGATTCTCATCTATATCTGGTTCCGCTTCGAGCGCGAGTTTGCCCTGAGTGCTGTCATTACACTCGTGCTGGACCTGACAAAAACCATTGGTTTTCTAGTGGTTACACGGTTCGAGTTTGACCTCGTCATGGTTGCGGCACTGCTCACCATCTTGGGTTATTCCACAAATGACAAGGTGGTCGTGTATGACCGTATCCGTGAGAATCTCCGCAAATACAGGACAATGCCTCTGCGGGAATTGCTGGATCTTTCCATCAATGAAACACTGAACCGGACACTGGGTACGTCCATGACGGTGTTCCTTGCCGCTCTGCCTCTGGCACTGTTTGGTGGAAGCACGCTGACCGGCTTTGCTACGGTCATGCTGTTCGGCATTGTCGTGGGGACATCATCATCCATCTTCATTGCCGCACCACTTCTGCTCCTAATGGGGCAGAAGCGACTGCGCAAAGCAGGCTGAGACCAGCCTTTTCACCGGAACATGGTCAGAAAAAAGGGGGCTCTGGAGCCCCCTTTTCTGTATCCTGTCCAGCTCCCGGGAACTATTTCAGGATAAGCCCAAGATAACGGGTCAGTATCTGTTCCGCCCTGAAGTCCGACCTGATCGTCTGTGAGTCCAGATTGTGGATCACAGCCTTGCGGGTCACCTCATCCATCTGGATCAGCGTGGGCATATCTTTCTGGTGCAGTTGGCCCAGAAGGAAAGCGCCACGGGCCATTCCATTGATGATGAAATATGAATAAAGGTGCGCATTGGGCGACAGAGGGACCCCGAAAGCTGTACCATCCGCCTTGGCGGAACTGGCAGACAGGACGCCTGCCAGAGCAAGACCCGCCAGGGCGCATCGTGCCGTCATTTTCATGGGGAAAAAACGGGTCATTTCTCTACTGCGCGTGCCGCCAGGAGGTCACGGATCTCCGTCAGCAGCACTTCCTCTTTGGAAGGAGCCGGCGGGGCGGAAGGCTGCGCTTCTTCCTTGCGGTGCAGCTTGCCGACCAGACGCATTACCCAGAAGATGAAGAAGGCAATGATGAGGAACTGGAGGACCGCATTGAGGAACAGGCCCACATTGATGGTCACGGCTCCGGCCTTCTGTGCCTCTGCCAGTGTATCCTTGACCGGCCCTTTCAGGGTGATGAAGATGTTGCTGAAGTCCACGCCCCCCGTCAGAAGACCCAGGATCGGGGTCAGGAGATCCTTGACGGCGCTGTTGACGATGGAGCTGAAAGCAGCGCCAACCACCACACCGATTGCCAGATCCACGACATTCCCGCGCATGATGAATTTCTGAAAATCAGAAACCCAGCCAGGTGTTTTGATAGGACTCATATAGCCTTTTCCTGAAATTTGAAGAATCTAGACCGCACGACAGGCATGATCTGTGCCATGTAGCCGAGCCCTGCCGTAGCATACAGCGTATTATGGCAAAACTGTATGAAGTCTTTAAGAATCGCTTTATCAACAAAAAGAATGATGCCCAACCTTTATTTTCCGAGCCATATCCTTTATGGAGGGCTCCGTCTGCTCCGGTCGGTATCGGAGCTTCTTTCATCAGGTTCAGGAAATATTATGAAACCCGGTATCCACCCCGACTATCATGAAATCACGGTCGTGATGGCTGATGGCAGCGAATATACAACGCGTTCCTGCTACGGCGAGCCCGGCGCGAAGCTGCGTCTGGACGTTGACCCCAAGACCCATCCGGCCTGGACGGGCGTTCAGCGTATTCTGGATACAGGGGGGCAGGTTGCCAAGTTCAACAAGCGCTTCTCCGGTATTGGCAATATCAAGAAGTAAGACAGTTTCCCTTTACGGGATGTCTGGATAGAGAAACCCTCCACCCTTTTCCTCGGGTGGAGGGTTTCTTTTTATTTCTTTCCATCTTGACCTCTCATGGTCTCTGACGCATCTTGGCGGCACTGTCGTGCATTGTCGCAGGCACCGCCCCTCATGCGGGTGGCGGGTGATTCTTTTCCAGAGTGGCCCGGGCCCTGCCAGATGCCGGACCATATTATCGCTCTGCAAAGGACTGCGTTGACATGACCCTGCCGCTAATGCCGAAGGCAACTGCCGTCTGGCTGATTGAGAAAACCGGCCTTACCTTTGACCAGATCGCCACTTTCTGCGGGATGCACCCGCTGGAGATTCAGGCTATTGCTGATGGTGAGGTTGGCGGCGGGATCAACGGCTATGATCCTGTAAAAAACAATCAGCTGACTGAAGCCGAGATCAAGCGCTGTGAGGCCAATCCCGCCGCCCGGCTCAAGTTGACAGCCACTCCCAATCCCGTGGCCCGTCGTGCCAAGGGGGCACGCTACACGCCGGTGGCCAAGCGGCATGATCGCCCCGATGCCATCGCTTTTGTCCTGCGCCAGTTCCCGCAGCTGAACGATACCCAGATTGTCCGCCTGTTGGGCACAACCAAGGATACGATTGCCAAAATCCGCAACCGTGAACATTGGAACAGCCCCAACATCAAGCCTCGTGACCCCGTCATCCTTGGCCTCTGCACCCAGACAGACCTGAATGCTGCCGTTCAGGCCGCCAATGACCGTCTCGTCCGGGAAGGGAAGCCGCTTGAGAATGATCATGAGGCAATCGACCCGGAGAGCCTCTTCCCGTCCCGTGATGAAACCGGCAACAGCTTCTGAGACAAAGAGGGGCAGAACACGATGAGTGTCTCACCAGCGCCGTCAGTCGGTGTGATCATGGGCAGCCAGTCGGATTGGGAGACCATGAAGCATGGTTGTGAGCAGCTGGACGCTCTGGGCATCCCCTATGAGGCCCGGATCGTTTCCGCCCACCGGACGCCGGACCGGCTGGCTGATTATGCCAGAACGGCTCGTGAACGTGGCCTGAAGGTCATCATTGCCGGAGCGGGTGGCGCAGCCCATCTGCCAGGAATGTGTGCAGCATGGACGACCCTGCCTGTTTTTGGAGTGCCGGTGGAAAGCCGCACGCTCAAAGGGCAGGACAGTCTGCTCTCCATCGTGCAGATGCCTGGCGGGGTGCCTGTCGGCACACTGGCCATCGGCAAGGCTGGAGCCATCAATGCAGCTCTGCTGGCTGCATCTGTCCTTTCCCTCTCCGATGACAGCATAGCCGAAAGGCTTGAAGCCTTCAGGGTACGGCAGACGGCTTCCGTGGCTGAGGTTCCTGCAGGATGAAGACGGAAGCATTACAGCCTGGCGCCTGGATCGGCATTGTTGGGGGGGGACAGCTTGGTCGCATGTCTGCCGTGGCCGCTGCCCGGTTGGGCTACAGGGTCCATATCCTCTCCAACAGTGAGCCAAGCCCGGCAGCGGAAACATCGGCCCGTTTCACGGTTGGTGCTTACGATGATCCGGTGTGTCTGGAGCAGTTCGCCCGTTCCTGTGACGTCATTACGTTTGAATTTGAAAATATCAGCGCAGAGGGTCTGGCCCATCTGGCACGGTTCTGTCCGGTCCATCCATCCGGTCATATTCTGGAAACCAGCCAGGACCGTATCACCGAAAAGACCACTCTGGAATCCTTCGGCCTGCCGGTTGCCCCCTGGAGGGAAATCGGTTCGGCAGAGGAGTTTCATGCTCTCCCATCATTCGGCTTTCCCTGCATCCTGAAAACAACCCGTTTCGGTTATGATGGGAAGGGGCAGTTCCGTCTGGAGAATGAAGCCGCTTTCAACTCTCTGGCAGCAGAGGCAGACACCCTCCCCTATCCGCTGGTTGCGGAGCGGAAAATTGATTTTGCCCGTGAGGTCAGCGTGATGGTTGTCCGCAATGCAGCAGGCACCGTGCGCTGCTTTGATGTTACGGAAAATCATCATCGCCAGGGGATCCTCCGTGTCTCCATCACACCAGCCCCCATCATGCCCGATCTGGCTGAAAAAGCGCAGACCCTGGCCGCAACGTTGGCTGAAAAGCTCGGGCTTGTCGGTATCATGGGGGTGGAACTGTTTGAGGATCGGGATGGCAGGCTCCTTGTCAATGAGATTGCGCCTCGCCCTCATAATTCCGGCCACTGGACCATGAGTGCCTGTCTGGTAGACCAGTTCGAAATGCATGTCCGGGCTGTGACCGGGCTGCCCCTGCCGCCTGCCCGACGCCATTCTGATGCCTACATGCATAATCTGATTGGCCCGGATGACATGGCGCTCCTGCCAGAGATCGTGGGGGAGGAAAATGCCTCCATCCACCTCTATGGAAAAGAGGAAGCTCGCCCGGGGCGCAAGATGGGCCATGTAAACCGCATCTTCCCTCGTGGAGGACTGCCCGGAAGCATGGTTCTTTCCCGCTATCAGCCCCAGCTTGAGGACTGATCAGTCATCATCAAGAAGCCCAAGCTGGCGGAAGCTGGTCTGGGTTTTTCTTGTGATGATGACATGGTCTATCAGACAGACATCGATGACAGCCAATGCCTTCTGAATGGCCTGGGTCATGGTGATGTCTCCCCGGGATGGGTTTACCTGCCCTCCCGGATGATTGTGGACCATGATGATTCCGGCTGCGCCCAACGCCAGACATCGTTTTGCTATCTCACGTGGATAGACCGAAACATGGTTGATTGTCCCGTGGCTCTGCACTTCATCGCGGATGAGGTGTTTCCTGTCATCCAGAAAAAGCAGCCGGAACTGTTCCACTCTTTCCCTGGCCATCTGGACCATCAGATAGTCCTTCAGCAATTCCGGTTGCTCCAGCAGGTTGCCCTCTGGCAGCAAGGACCGTCCATACCGATGGGCCAGCTCTTTCAGCACAGCACAGAATACGGCCAGAGGCACATCATCCCGGTTTATGGCCTTTCTGTCCGTTGGCTGAGCTGAAATGAGTTCAGCCAGTGAAGAATGATGCCGCAGAAGGCGCTCAACCAGCTCCTTGCGGGCATCTTTCCCGGCAACAACAAACGATGCGATTTTGTGAAAGCTCTCCCTGACGGAGGGCAGACGGTCCGTAATGATCATCCTCCTTATAGAAGCCCGGATTCACTCATGCTGACATACCATCCCTCACCAATCAGGATGCCTTCATGGACGATGACATCCAGAGACCGCAAGACCTGTCTCAGCCCCCGTACCTCTGGAGCCAGTGCCGTGGCTGGACTGCGTGGATGGTAATAGACGACGATGGCCGCAGTGGCGTGGCAGTTGAGAAGTGTCTGTGCAATTGATCGGTGGAGGGCATGAAGGTTACTGGCTGCTGGCAGCAGCTTTTCCATGATCAGGCCGTTGTTGCTGTCCAGGCAGATCAGACCGATGGCTGGCTCATCTGTCCTTTGCAATGTGCCTTTCAGATAATTCATCAGAGCCTTGGCATTGCCCAGCTGAAGCGGCATGTCTTCATCACTCTCCATGAGGGAGCGTGCTGCCAATACGGGCAGTTCCAGAAGGCTCATGATGCGCTCGCTCAGACCATGCTGCTCCAGTCTGGCAGAAGATGCCTGCAACAGCTTCCCTATCGACCCGAAAGCGGAAAGCAGCGCTTTGGCCTGCGGGTTGGTGTCCCTGCGAGGAATGGCGTAGAAAAGCAGAACCTCCAGGAGCTCATAGTCGGCCAAGGTCTCGGCTCCATGGGTGAGGATGCGCTCTCTCATCCGTGCCCTGTGCCCCTGTTTGGATGAAACTGCTTTTTTCACAATCTATGGTTATGTCCTAGCCAGCGGGTATGAGCCGCATTATACCAGATAATTGTGATGGATGATCTTTTTTCCCCCCGTTTTCCGTCTTCCGGTCCTGATTATCTGCACGGGCTGAATGAAGAGCAGCGTCTTGCCGTGGAAACGACGCAAGGCCCCCTGCTGATTCTGGCTGGTGCCGGTACCGGGAAGACCCGGGTTCTGACAACACGGTTCGCTCATATCCTGCTGGAAAAGCTGGCATGGCCCGAGCAGATACTGGCCGTGACCTTTACCAACAAGGCTGCCCGGGAAATGAGGGAGCGCATCAGCGCCATCCTCGGCCGACCAGTGGAAGGCCTCTGGTTGGGAACCTTCCACTCTCTCTGTGCCCGCATGCTTCGGCAGCATGCGCCACATGTCGGGCTGGAGCGCAACTTCACCATTCTCGATACGGACGACCAGCTCCGTCTTCTCAAGCAGGTCATAGAGCCCTGGAAACTGGACCTCAAGCGCTCTCCTCCGGCACAGATCATGCATCAGATCCAGTTATGGAAAGATCAGGCCCTGCTGCCCGATGGCATCACTGCTGCGCAGACACCTGAACTGGCCAATGGCCAGCTCCCGGCCATCTACGCTGCCTATCAGATACGTCTGAAGGAAATGAATGCCTGTGATTTCGGGGATCTCATGCTGCATGTGGTGACCATCCTCCGTCAGCATCCCGATGTACTGGAGCAGTATCAGAAACGCTTCCGCTATATTCTGGTTGACGAATATCAGGATACGAATACCATCCAGTATCTGTGGTTGCGTCTTCTGGCCAGAAGGCAGGATGGACAACCCTCTAACATTGCCTGCGTCGGGGATGACGATCAATCCATCTATTCATGGCGTGGTGCCGACATTGCCAATATCCTCCGTTTCGAGAAAGATTTTCCCGGTGCACGGATCATCCGGCTGGAGCAGAATTATCGTTCCACCCCCCGCATCCTGACCGTGGCTTCGCAGGTCATTGCCTATAATGAGGGACGGTTGGGCAAGGTTCTGCGGCCTGGGCTCGACATCATGGAGGGTGATCCTGTTGAGGTCATCAACATGCCGGACTCGGATGACGAGGCCCGTGTCATTGGCCGCCGGATACAGGAGTTTCACACAAAAGGTCATCCTTACGGTTCCATCGCCATCCTGATGCGGGCTGGTTTCCAGACACGTCCCTTTGAAGATGCCCTGATGAAAATGGGCATTCCCTATCAGATTATTGGCGGTTTGCGTTTTTATGAACGGGCCGAGATACGGGATGCCATCGCCTATATGCGGGCAGTGCTGTATCCCGTTGACGATCTGGCTTTTGAGCGCATCGTCAATCTGCCCAAACGGGGATTTGGCAGTGTTGCCCTGACCCGTCTGCGGAATGCTGCCAGAGAGAGGGGGCTGTCCCTTCAACAGACGCTTCAGCATCAGCTGGAACAGGGGCAGCTGAAGGGCAAGGCGGCCGCCACGCTGTCGGACCTGATGGACAGCCTCTCCAGGGCCAGAGACACTGTCGGCAAGGAAGGCCATGTTGTCGCCACTGACATGGTGCTGGAAGAAAGTGGGTATCTCGCCATGTGGCGGGATGACCCGAAGACCATAGAAGCCGCCGGCAGGCTGGACAACATCCGGGAGCTGATCCGGGCGATTGGTGAGTTTCCAACAATGGATGCGTTTCTGGAACATATCGCCCTTGTGATGGACAGTGACAATGCCGAAGACGATCCGGACAAGGTCAGCCTGATGACGCTCCACGCCGCCAAAGGGCTTGAGTTCCCAACGGTTTTCCTGCCCGGATGGGAGGAAGGCCTTTTCCCGTCCCAGCGTTCTCTGGATGAAGGTGGAAACCAGGCTCTGGAGGAAGAACGGCGCCTCGCTTATGTCGGCCTTACCCGTGCCCGTGAGCGGGTAATCATATCCCATGCAAATAGTCGTCGGCTTTATGCAAACTGGCAGGATTCCATACCAAGCCGCTTTCTGGATGAACTGCCTGAAGAACAGGTTTTACGGAATGTTGCAGAGGCCGGTCACGCCCTGCCCTCAAGGTCATTTTTCAGGCACAGGGCTCAGGTTCTGTCAGGACAACAGCGGGCCAGACCGTCCGCTGTGCAGCCTGCCGTCCCCATCGGAGCGACGGTGCGCCACAACCGTTACGGTGAAGGTGTGGTCATCGGGGTTGAAGGGGATCGTCTGTCCATCAATTTTGAAAATATCGGTCTGAAGCGGATCATGGCCGGTTTTATAGAGGTCGTATCGTGAAGACAAAACAGAGCCCTATTGCCCCCACCCATGTTGGTTCCCGCCATGCCCGGGCGCTGGAGACGCTTTCCATTGTGGTGGAGGAAATACACGTTCCACTTTTCGAGCAGGCCCTGCTTGGGGTCTGTGACACGGTCGGCATGTTCGAAGAGGATGATGAGCAGCGTTACTGGCGGCTGGAAGCCGTCAAGGAAAAAGGGCGGAATGAGGAGGAGCTGGATAACGCCCTGGCGCTTGTCCGTGCCATGACAGGCGTGGACGCACCCCTGCACCGGCAGAACACCGAGGCCGAGGGCTGGCTGGCCCGTACGCAGGAAGCCTTCCCTCCCCAATATGTCGGACGGCGGTTCTGTATCCGGGGGACACATCTGAAGGAGACGTCACCTTCCAATTGGCTGGACATCATACTGGATGCCGGGATCGCTTTCGGGTCCGGTGAACATGGTTCCACCCGCGGGTGCCTGCGTGCCTTGGAACAGATTGCCCATCGGCGCCCCCGTCATATTCTGGACATGGGATGTGGGTCCGGTATTCTGGCCATGGCAGCGGCTCGCCTGCTGCATCGCCCTGTTCTGGCCGTGGATATCGAGCCATGGTCTGTCCGTGTTGCAGCTTCCAATGCCCGGCTGAACAGGCTCGGCCCCCTGCTGGACTGCCGCTTCGGCAATGGCTGGCATACGGAAGCTGTTCGCCGCAATGCTCCCTATGATCTTGTTTTTGCCAATATTCTGGCTCGTCCTCTCTGCCGCATGGCCAAGGATCTTGCCCGCAACCTTCAGGCAGGGGGAACAGCCATCCTGGCCGGACTGCTCAATACCCAGGCCCGCATGGTGCTGGTTGCCCACCAGAGGCAGGGCCTGATCCTTGAAAAGCAGCTCAGGGAAGGCCCCTGGAGTACCTTGATCCTTCGGAAACCAGCCTGACTGTTCTCTCCCGTTTTTCCATGGTGGCGTCTGTGTCTCTTTCATCCATTCCTTTGCAGGACCGTCCTGCTCTCGTCCGCCAGCAATTCGACAGACTTGGCATTTCCGGTGTCATCGTCACCCGGGGTGATGAATATCTGGGGGAATATGTTGCGCCCCATTCTGAAAGACTGGCCTGGCTGACCGGTTTTACGGGCAGTGCTGGCCTTGCCATCCTGCTGGCAGAAACCGGCTGTGTTTTTTCCGATGGCCGCTACACCGTACAGATGGCCGAGCAGGCTCCGGCGGCATTGTGGGAAACCCGTCATGGCGGCCAGCATCCTCCCCGGCAGTGGCTGGCTGAGAAAGCGCAAGGGCTGCGCATCGGGTATGACCCCCGGCTGACCAGCCAGAGAGACCTCTCATCATGGGAGACGGATGGTATCCAGCTCGTACCCCTGTCTGACAATCCAATAGATATGTCATGGCATGATCAGCCTCCCTCACCAGCCAATCTGATCCATCACCAACCATTCGAATTTACAGGGGAAACAAGCCGGAGCAAGCGGGATCGTCTGGCCCGGCAGCTGCATGAAGCGGGGCAGGATGCCATGATCCTTGCGGACTGCCCGTCCCTCGCCTGGCTGTTGAACATCAGGGGAAGTGACATTGCCATGACCCCTGTCGCCCATGCGTACGGCCTGCTTCATGCTGATGGTTCGGCCGACATTTTTGCTGATGTGACCCGTTTCCATGATGCCCCGGAAGATTCAGGCATACGTCCATTCCCTCCTTCCGAACTGTCGAAGGCCTTGCAGGCCCTGGCCGGAAAAACCGTACGGCTGGACCCTGCCACGACGCCAGTCTGGTTCAGCATGGTCCTGAAGGACGCCGGAGCTCACATCGCTGATGGGCCGGACCTGTGCACTCTTCCCAAAGCCATCAAAACAACCGTGGAACAGGATGGCAACCGTCGGGCGCATGAACTGGACAGCATTGCTCTGGCCCGGTTCCTGCACTGGCTGGAAGAACATGGCCCCGGCCATCGTGAAACAGAATTGGCCGATCGCCTTGAGGCGTTCCGGGCCATGTCCCCTGATTATCGGGGCCCCAGTTTTGAGACAATTTCTGCGGCTGGTCCCAACGGCGCTTACCCTCATTACCGGGCCGAAGCCGGGCATGACAGCATCCTCCAGAAAAACAGCGTCTATCTGGTTGATAGTGGGGCGCAATATCCTTTCGGCACCACGGACATCACACGGACTATCTGGACTGGCCCGGATGAAGCACCTGCCGCCATCCAGAAAGCTTTCACGGCAGTTCTGAAGGGGCATATTGCCCTGAGCCGCCAGCGTTTCCCCATGGGACTGCCAGGTTACAGGCTGGATACTCTTGCCCGGGCGGCTCTCTGGAATCAGGGACTGGATTTTGATCATGGTACCGGCCATGGCATTGGCAGTTATCTTTCCGTCCATGAGGGGCCTCAATCCATCTCCGTAGCGCCACGGCCGACCGGCCTTGTACCAGGGATGATCCTTTCCAACGAACCGGGCTATTACGAGGTTGGCGCTTACGGCATCCGTATCGAGAACCTGCTGCTCGTTCGGGAAAGTTCCCTGCCCGAAACCGTACGGCCCTCCCTGGAGTTCGAGGTGTTGACCCACACCCCCATAGATCGCCGTCTCATCGCCATGGAGCTTCTGACAGCAGAAGAACGGCACTGGCTGGACCAGTACCATGCCACAGTTCTGGAAAAGCTCCTGCCACTGCTGGAAGATGAGCTGCACCCGTGGCTCCGTCAGAGCTGTGCACCTCTGCTTTGAAAGCAGTACCTGCATATGAAAAAACCTCTCACCATCAAGGATGAGAGGTTTCCTGCTGTACCGGTAAGACCGCTACAGGTCAGGCAGGAGGGAGGTCTTCTTCCAGCACTGTCATGTTGACGGCATAGGAGACCTCGCCCTCATCCTCATCGCGATACACAGTCCCCACGACTTCACCAGCCACTGCGATTTCCACACTCATGCCCTTGCGTGGCGGGACCTGAACTGTCAGCTCCGGAGAGCCCAGCAGACGGCGCAGTGCCTTTTGCAGGCGGGGAACCTCAGCAGCGGAAATATCGGCCATAAAGCAAACTCCAA
Source organism: Parasaccharibacter apium (assembly GCF_002917995.1). Taxonomy (NCBI): domain Bacteria; kingdom Pseudomonadati; phylum Pseudomonadota; class Alphaproteobacteria; order Acetobacterales; family Acetobacteraceae; genus Parasaccharibacter; species Parasaccharibacter apium. The sequence continues at coordinate 41,202 of NZ_LMYH01000012.1, read as the reverse complement.
AAAGGGAAACGGCTCCTCCTTCTCTAACCGATTGCACTGGAGACTAAAACCCATCTTTCAGACAGAAAGAAAAACATGATAAAGCAGTCCCCCCATTGCCTGCCTTTCTACTCTGATGGAGAGAGAATGACATTTCAGAAAATCCTGTTCCGGCTTACCTGTATGCTGCCGCTCGGCCTCTCTGCCTGCGGTTATTGGGATGCCCATGAGGCTCACAAAGCTCAATATGAAATGATCGGCATGACAAGCTATGATCTGCAGGCTTGTGCGGGAGCTCCCAATTCGACCAAATCACTGAATGACAGTACGGCGATCTGGGAATACGACATTTCCCGTTCGATCGCCCCTCTCCCCAGCTCTGGCCTTCTTCCAGTAAGTTCGGCTATCAGTGCCTATCAGTCTATTTTCGGTGGAGCTGGCTCAAGCTGCCGGATGCTTGTCCGTATGGATCATGATCGGGTTGCCGAGATCCATTATGCAGGCGACGATGACGAATATATTGGCGAAGATGGTATCTGCTCCATGCTGACACGCGGCTGTGCACGACAGCCTGAAGGAACAATGCGTGATGCTCCGGGCGTCTGGCCCATGGGGCCGATTTCGGCATTTCATTCCATGCCCACGGAAGAGCAGCGGCCAGAGGCCACCTATTCCGACAAATCAAGTAAATTTGTTCCGAATTACGATCATAAGCCGAACGAACCTCTTATCCAGCCAGCTCCTAAAGACGGGAGCATCCCTAAGGTCCGTCGTAACAATGGGCTATTCAGTATCCAGCAGGGCAATAATGGATTGCCCATCTTCAACACACAGCCCAACTGAATCCTGAGAGAGGTCCCAGTGACGGGACCTCTCCATGACGGTTTATGAAGTCTTCAGGAAAGCAGATCTTTCATCCGCCGCACGGAAGCTCCCAGCCCGACAAAGACGGCTTCGCTGATCAGGAAATGGCCGATATTGAGTTCTTTCAGCCCAGGCAGTTTCGTGATGGGAGAGACATTCTCGTAGGTCAGACCATGACCGGCATGAAGTTCAATCCCGCATTCAGCTGCCATATGGGCAGCCCTGTGGAGACGTTCCAGCTCGCCTTCTTTCCCCAGAGCGTAGGCTCCCGTATGCAGTTCAACCACTGGAGCTCCCAGAGCAGCCGCCGTGCGAATGGCTTCCGGCTCTGGATCGATGAACAGCGAAACACGGATGCCAGCTTCCAGAAGGCGGCTGACATGCGGGGCCAGACTTTTTCGTAATCCTACGACATCAAGCCCACCTTCTGTTGTCAATTCCTCCCGTCTTTCGGGCACAAGGCAGCAGGCGTGGGGCTTCAGTGCGCAGGCCATGGTCACCATTTCGTCCGTGACAGCCATTTCAAAATTGAGTGGAGCCGAAAGCGCCCGGAGGCGACGGATATCCTCATCCCGAATGTGGCGGCGGTCCTCACGCAGATGGGCCGTAATACCATCAGCCCCATTCTCCAGAGCCAGCTCAGCAGCACGGACAGGGTCGGGGTAGCGCTCACCCCGTGCGTTCCGCAATGTTGCAACATGATCAACATTGATACCAAGACGGATCATGGGCTGTTCCTTTCCCTCTTCATGGAGTCTGCGCATCACTCATGACACGCTGGCTTGCCATATCATGGGCCATGGCAAGCGCTGATGAAAGGCTTGAAATGCTTGCCTTTCCTGTCTCACCCGGACCGACGGCAATATCAAAGGCTGTTCCATGATCTGGCGATGTGCGGATGATGGGCAGACCCAGTGTGACGTTGACACCTCCAGCCATGTCCAACGTCTTGACCGGGATGAGGCCTTGATCGTGATACAGGCAGATTGCCGCATCGTACCGGGGACGGACAGCGGCACTGAACATGGTATCTGGTGGCATGGGGCCACTTACCTCCAGCCCTTCCCGCTGCAAGGCCTCTATAGCGGGTTTGATGATGCGGCTTTCCTCATCCCCCATCATGCCATTTTCACCTGCGTGAGGGTTCAGCCCTGCAATGGCAAGCCGAGGCTGGATCAGACCGAAATCACGTTGCAGGGCAGATGCCGTTACCCGGCTCACAGCCATGATGCGGTCTGCCGAAAGCGTCTCGATGGCCTGTCTCAACGAGACATGAATGCTTGTCAAAGCAACCTTGAGCTGCGGGCAGGCCAGCATCATGACTTCCCTGCCACGGGCACCACACAGAGCTGCCAGAAACTCTGTATGCCCCGGATGGGGAAAACCGGAAGCTGCCAGCACATGCTTGGCAATCGGGTTGGTCACGACAGCTCCGGCTGCCCCTGATAGAGCGTAATGAACAGCTTTTCTGATGCTCTCGATCACCGCTACGGCATTGCCTGTTGAGGGATGCCCGGGTTTGACCGGTTCCGGACAGGAAAGCGCCAGTACGGGCAGGGCTTCTGCAAAACAGGCGGCTGCCTCGGACGGATGGCCTATTTCCCGGTAGGGTGTGTTGCCTCCCAGCAGCACCGGGTCCCCTATCCAGAAAAAAGGTCGCCCAGCCGTTCTGAGACACTCCCAGACACGGCGTGTCAGCTCCGGCCCCACGCCAGCCGGGTCTCCCATGGTCAGGGCAACAGGTTGCGCCATGCCTAGTCTTATACGATTCATCGGGCCAAGGCAGCCAGGATACGGACCCATGAGCGTATCCCGTGGAAGAATGAATCAAGACCATACTGCTCGTTGGGAGAGTGTATCCGATCATCAGCCTGAGCAAATCCCACCATGAGTGCATCCATGCCCAAGGCTTCACGGATTTCCTCTGCTACCGGGATCGAGCCTCCACAACCAGTCATGACGGCCGGTTTGCCCCATTCCTTACCCAGAGCGTCCAATGTCGCCAGAAGAAAGGGGCTGTCCTGATTCACGGCAAAACCGGATGAAGCTCCATGCCCCGTAAAGACAACCTCGACATCTTCCGGCAGGGCTGCACGGACATAAGCCCGGAAGGAGTCCCGAATCCTGAGTGGGTCCTGCCCCGGTACCAGACGGAATGATACCTTCGCCGAAGCCCGGGCCGGAATGACCGTCTTGAAGCCATCCGCCTGATACCCGCCAGCAAGGCCATTGACCTCAAAACTCGGACGGCACCATGTCTGCTCAATGGCACTGAAGCCCCGCTCACCAGCAGCATGGGACAGGCCGACATCTTCCAGCAGGGCTGCATCATCAGGATAGAGTGTCCGCCACTGCTGGCGGGTATGCTCATCCGGCACGGTCACACCGTCATAAAAACCGGGCAGTGTGACCCGCCCCTGCTCATCACGCAGGCCACTGATGATCTGGCAGAGCAGAAAAGCCGGATTGGCCGCAGCATTGCCATACATGCCGGAATGAAGGTCCTGGCTGGCAGCGACGAGCTCGATTTCCTCGGCAACTGTGCCACGCAGAGAGGTCGTGATGGCCGGGGTTTCCCTGTCCGGCATGGCGGTATCACAGATCAGGGCAATATCAGCTTTCAGCTCTTCCTGATTCTCCTTGAGAAAGGGAAGCAGATTCTCACCACCGGATTCTTCTTCACCTTCCAGAAGAAAACTGACAGCCACGGGGAGGTCCCCATGAACAGCTTTCCATGCCCGACAGGCCTCGATGAAGGTCATCACCTGCCCTTTGTCATCGCTCGCTCCCCGGGCCACGAGGACCTTCCGGCCATCGCCGGTCTCCTTCAGGCAGGGTTCGAACGGATCCGTTAACCAGAGGGCTTCGGGGTCTGTCGGCTGAACATCGTAATGACCATAGAAGAGAACGTGGGTCTGCCCGTTCCGTACCTTCTCTGCATTGGCATCATCATGCCCGACAACCATTGGATGTCCCGGTTCTGCCCATGAAACATCCCGCAAAGACGTCGTAAAGCCAAGCCCCTGCAATTCTTCCGCCAACCAGCGTGCGGCTTTCCGGCAATCATCCCTGTGCTGCTTCTGTGTGGAAATGCTGGGAATCCGCAACAGTTCACAAAGCCGCTCCAGTGCCGTCTCCTTGGTGGCCTCCACATGCTGGAGGACTGCGGCCATACGTTCAGTCATTGTCAGCCTGTTCCTTCTGATTCTGGTCTTCTTCAGGCAATGTCACACCCAGATGAGTGGGAAGCGGCATGAATTCATCCTCCAGCCCGTCTTCCGACTCTTCATCTTTATCTTCGGCGGCAGGGGGGTCTCCAGCCGGTTTCAACACGATGCGCAGAGGGGCTGGTGCAAAGGAGCGATGTAGCGGTGCCCCTTCCTTCCCGGCAGGGGAGTCTACCGTAGCGGGCCCATTCAGTAATGCCTCGATGAACCGCCCAAAAGCTTCATGCAGGCGACCATGGCCGTGCCTCTCCCTGACCGTTTCATGCGCTTTGCGCCGTATCCGGTCCCAGAGAGCCGGATCTTCATACAGACGGATGATCTGCCGGGCAAAATGCTGCGGATCGTTGAAACCACCATCCAGAGCTTCTTCTTCATCCTTCCAGCCCAGACGTTCCATCTGAACCTTGTTCAGCACGGCCGGGATGCCCTGACCGGCGGCCTCCAGTATCTCGGTAGCCTGTGTGGCCGGGACCCGCGAAGGGTCCATGAGAATACGGCATCGCTGCATCATCCTGGGCAGCGTATCCATTTCGGCCAAGCCATCCAGTGGTGCCAGGCGCTCATAAAATCCCAGATCGACCAAAGGATGATGATACCCTCCGATCCCGATGGAAGGTGGCAGACTGAAATGACGTTGCAAGTGGGGCATCACGGCAAGGCAGAACCAGTCAAATCCGTCATGTCCGGAATCCCCTGCCCGGTAGATGGAAAGAGGGAACAAAATACCCTGCCGCCGTTCAAATTCGTCCTGTTTGCCCAGCTGCCGGCATGACACAGCATAAGGCAGAGCTGTGACATTGCCGTAGCCCAGCCTGTGCAGCAGTGCGGTTGTCTGCTCATCACCCGTCACGATGCCTTGGCAGAGCCACGCATAATCCAGTTCTTTTCTGGCTTCCCTCATGAGACGTGCCGGCTCATCCACAATGCCAACGAGACGTCGCAGATGCTCTTCCACAGCTCTGAGGGCCGTGCCGTCCTGATTGACAGTATCAAGAACGATCAGCTTGTCCTGAAGGGAAATGTCCCCTGTGGCAAGAACCGGCCCCAGACGGGACAGAACATGCGTTCCACCAATCCAGAGCAGTTTCATGTCGGTCAACCGGTCCCGCAGGAAGGATGAAAAATCATCCACACCTCGCCAGCATTCCACATCAGCTGGATAATCATGAGGAATGACGAGCCTGTCTTCTTCTTTCCGGTCCAGACCGACAACCAGCACCTGCCAGCCCAGCCAACGGAAAGCATCAATCTGCTGCATGACCCGCCGTGCTGAACCACCTTCAATCAGGCGTGGAAGATGGGGGAAAACCATCATGACAAGAGGGCGATAGCTCTTGCCCATGCGGGCGTCCCCTCGGGCCACGGCATGTCTGGGCAGAAAAACGGGGAATAGACGCCGCAAGGCATCCTTTCCCATGGTCCGCCTCGCATAACTTTCCGGCGTGGCATTCAGCAGTCTGGCCTGTACGGTTGGCCAATAAGACAGGGTCCGCCCCGTGGCCCGCAACGCCATGGAAAAACAGGTAAAGAAAGGCTCCGCCCTGTGCCCTTCCAGGTAATGCAGTGCCTGTTCCATCGCTGTGCGATGGCAGAACAGCAGCCCCCCCTGAATGGCTTCCACCATCTTCTGGAAACTGACAGACTGGGCCTGTCCTTTTTCTCCCTGACCATGGCACGTGATGCTGCCATCACGCCATACAGCGCTACCTGCTTCCAGTACGGTATTGATGCTTGTAAGAAGTTTGCCGCCCCCCTCACTTTCTTCAGCCATCATGGAAGCCATGGCAAAGGACAGGGCCATGGGCAACAGCTGCACGCCGGATTCCAGAAGCAGGATGCGCTCACCGGCAAGGAAAGGCAGACTCTCCCGCAACTGCTGCGCCAGGGGCTGGAGCTTGTCGCTGACAACGTGCCGCAACCCCTCTACTGCCTGATCCAGCCGTTGCCGGGAAAGGGTGTTGCCTGTACTGGCCACGACGACCTGCATGTCGGGAATACCCTGCGCATGCAGGGAAGCAAGCGTTGCAATATCGAGCAGATAATTGCCCTGTGAAAACAGAACGACACTCAGCTGGGGAGACGCCTGATTCACGAATCTCAAAGGCTTCCTGAACAGGGAGGGCAGACTGGCTTCGACCTTGCATAACGCCAGCCTGTTGGCGGCAGTAATGGAAATCCCGGGAATTTCGGCGCCTGTCCGCCCTTCCTGCTGTAAAATCCAGAGCAGAAAGGGATTGTCCACGTGTGCCTTGTTGAGTGACTGGGGCATATCCAGCGTGGCCACAAACGCCCTGAAATCCAGATCAGCCGATGGATTGCGCAGCTCACTGATCCCTGCCCGGATGAAATGGGCATAACCATTGCGGAACATTCCGCTTTTCACGGCATCAGCTACGTCAGGATTCTGTGCCAGATAATAGGATTCATCAAAATAAGGGTTCGGATCATAAGCGCTGGGATTGTCACATCCCATGTAATGGTGAAGTGGCCCTGTAAATACGCCATCCTCTATCAGCTTGAGAACATCGGGATATTTTTCAAGATACCAGACAGGATCGAAGTACCAGGACGTCCTGACTGTTTTCATGTCAGGATGTTCGAGGGCCAGATATTGGCTGAAGGCCCCCTGGGAGGGATCAAACGGAATGTTTTTCCCCAGACATTCACGAATGAAGAGTTCGGCATCGAAAAGGAAATGAGGCGACCGGAAACCATAATCCCCGACACGGAGAAAATGGTCATAGGCATTGACATGCCCTGCCTCACGCATGGCCCGGAGACTGTAGTCCGAATTCACCTTGAAGTAGTATTCTGCCGAGAAAAGCCAGTGTCCAGAGCAGCTCTGGCAGCCTACATCTACATAATGCTGGAACCCGCTCTGAAAGATACCTTTCTCCTGCACGCCACGCCGGACATCAGGATAGGCATTCAGGTACCATTCTTCATCAAAATACCTGTTGGGTGAAGTTCCTTCCTGTCCCTCACCGCTCTGCCATCGCTCAGCAAGCTGTCCGTCCGTCCAGACCGTCCCCGCCTCTGCCAGCTGCCGGGCATAACGGCGACGGTACCAGGCGGCATCAAATTCACTCCAGACAGGAGCCCTTGCCCGATCATTCGCTACCGCCTCGAAAAAGGTCCCATCCGTGTCCATCTTGCTTCTACCAGCCTTTCCAGCATTGAGACGACGCCTGAGCGCCTAATACCAGAGTTTCCCCTTTTTAGGGAGGATAACTACACCTCCTTTCATCAAGATCATGTAAAGACAAAACAGATGGATGACAGAATGGGCGAGTTCTTCTAGAGTCCGCCAACAACATTCACCAGCATTCTTCATGACCCTCCTGGTCCATCTTGTTTACTGCCACAAGGCAGGGTAGGAGCAATCCGCATGATTCGCCTTCTGATCATCGTTCTTTTTCTGGCCTTTACGGCCATTTTCGCCATGAGCAATCTTGATGATGCCACCGTCTGGCTGGCCTCATTCGGCTTCTCCATCAAAATGGGAAAACTCATCACCCTGCTTGCCGTGCCGTCCCTCGTGCTGGGGCTGCTGCTTGGCCTGACAGGCGAACTGCGCCAGCGTCGCCGCGCCCGCAAGGCCGAATCACAGCTGCGTACATCCCAGAAACAGCTGATCGAGCTGCATCAGCGGCTCGACCAGCTCAAGGCGGGCAGTGTTGCTCCCACTTCTGATGCGATCCAGCCTTCTTCACAGAAATAAGACCATTTCCTCATGTCTATTCGTCGTACCCGCCTCATTGCCGCATTGGATACCGCCTCCCACGACCAGGCCCAGCACTGGGCAGCAGCGCTGGAAGGCAAGGTTGATGCCATCAAGCTTGGTCTGGAATTCACCTATGCCTGCGGGCTGGATGCCGTAAAAAGTCTGGCCGCCCGGCAGGAGCTTTTTCTGGATCTGAAGCTGCATGACATTCCCAACACGGTTGCCTCTGGCCTCCGGGCTCTGGCTCCCATCCAGCCGAGCCTGATGACCATTCACGCACTTGGTGGTGCCGAGATGATCAGCCGCTCCCGTGCAGTTTTGGAAGAGGCTTTCGATGACGGGCGGAAGCGCCCCAAGCTCCTTGCTGTGACTGTACTGACCAGCATGAATGAGGAAAGCCTTGCGGAGATAGGCATCAACACCACACCGCTAAAGGAAGTGGTACGGCTGGGCCGGATGGCTGTCCGGGCCGGAGCTGATGGTCTGGTCTGTTCAGCTCATGAAATTACGGCGCTGCGTGATGCTCTGGGTGACGGACCAGAACTTGTCGTTCCGGGCATTCGTCCCGCAGGCAGCAGCACGGATGACCAGAAACGCATCATGACACCAGCACAGGCAGCACGGGCTGGTGCCGACTGGATCGTGGTTGGCCGTCCCATCACCCGGGCGAATGATCCCGCCGCTGCCGCACAGGCCATTCAGGATGAATTGCAGGCTGCGACCTTGTGAAGGTTGATGTCAAAATCTGTGGTCTGACACGGGCAGAAGATATGGAAGCCTGTGCCGTATCGGGTGTGCGCTGGGTTGGTCTTGTGTTCCATTCCGCCTCCCCCCGTTTTGTCCGACCGGAACAGGCAGCCCGGCTGCATGAGGCCATAGCGTCTCCCTCTGCGGGGGGGCCTCTTCGTGTCGGGCTTTTTGTGCGGCCAACCCATGAGCAGATTGCTGCCGTTCTGGAGCGTATCCCTCTGGATATTCTGCAACTCTATACAGATGAAGCCACTGCTTTCACCCTGAAAGAGCAGACAGGTCGGCCCGTCTGGTTGGCCCGTGGCGTCGCCCAGCAGCACGATCTGCCTGTCTCGAAAGCCATGGATGGGTATGTCATCGAAGCACCTGCCCAGAAAGGAGATACCCGCCCCGGTGGGCTGGGGCGTGTGTTTGACTGGACGCTGACACGCCAGTGGCAGGCTCCTGCTCCGTGGCTTCTTGCCGGTGGACTGACCCCTGACAATGTGAGCGAGGCTGTACGGGTCAGCCGCGCCCAAGCCGTTGATGTCTCATCCGGAGTGGAAGAAGCTCCTGGGATCAAGTCTGCGCTTCTTATTGAAAAATTTGTGAAAAATTCTCAGAAAAAGGCTTGCACTCGCAAAGAATAATGGTATTGTCCCCCCATCGCTCGCGGAGAGATGGCCGAGCGGCTTAAGGCGCACGCTTGGAAAGCGTGTGTACGTTAATAGCGTACCGAGGGTTCGAATCCCTCTCTCTCCGCCACTTCCCCTTGGAAATCTGCTTTCCGTTCAAGCGCTCCGAGTGCATGCCTGTAGACCCCACCGGAAGATCGTAATCCCCCGGTGAAGCCTTGTGTTGCTCAGGCCTTCGAAAAAATGCTCTCAGGTGCCAGGCGGGATTTCGGGCATGTCGCATTGGCATCTTTGTCAGAATGATAGCCAAGCGCAACAATGACCAGAGGTGTCAGCCCTTTTTCTTTCAGGCCGAATTCTTCTGAAATGACATCCGGCAGGAAGCCCTCAATTGGTGTTGCATCAACACCCAACAGCCCCGCGGAAAGCAGCAGAAAGCCCTGTGCCAGATAAACCTGTTTCTGGTTCCAGTGGGCGACATCGCCAGCATCCAGATGCTGCTGGACATACCCGGCACGGGCTGTACCAAAACCCTCACGGGCCGCAGCATCAGCGTAGCGTCCGTCCTGCTCTTCTTTGTCGAGCACTGTCTCAAGATAAGATTCCGGCAGCTCATTGCGGGCGCAGAGAACCACTACATGAGAGGCCTGCGTGATCTTGGGCCGATTATAAGACAGAGACCCGGAATCTGGTGTTGCCTTGGCCAGACGCTGCTTGCCTGCATCATCATCGGCAATGATGAAATGCCAAGGCTGGGCATTGACCGAAGACGGGCTGTACCGCAGGGCTGCCAGCAGCTGCTGCACTGTCTCCTCCGGGATACGGCGAGCCGCATCGTAGGCCTTGGTCGTGTACCGTGTTTTCAGAACGTGGAGAAGATCCATGACATCCATCCTTCAGTTATGTGGGAATATGTTCCATTTATATCAAACAATAAGGATTCAGCAAACGATTCCATCCTGTTCCCAGTATCAAGATGGGGGGTGTGGGCATCAGGAGCAATGAAAAGAAAAACTTATGGGATAAACAGGATTTTTAAATATATATCGAAATAACAAGAAAAACCATGAAATACTCACCGTGCGATTTTGATAATCTTTCTTATAAAGTCTCTTTGATAATGATTATCAAGTACGAATACATCGTAATTTAATTTTTATATTGCAATCCTCAAAGTTGAAGACTATACCGACCTTCGTTGGAGATAATCCTACAGTTCATACTTCATGCGATGGAGAGAAAAATGGCCGCAAAAGACCCGAAAGTAATTGAATATCTCAATGCTCAGCTTGCCAATGAGCTGACAGCCATCAACCAGTACTTCCTTCATTCCCGCACCCTGAACCATTGGGGCGTCACCAAACTGGGCAAGAAGGAATATGAAGAGTCCATTGAAGAAATGCGTCATGCCGACTGGCTGATCGAGCGCATCCTCTTCCTGGGTGGACTGCCGAACCTGCAGCATCTGAACCCGCTGCACATTGGCGAGAATGTCAAAGAGATCCTGGAATGTGATCTGAAGGTCGAGGCTCTGGCTCTGGAGAAAATCCGCGAGGGCATCGCCTACTGCGAAAGCGTCCGTGACTTCGTGTCCCGCGACCTGCTCTTCCGCATCCTCGCTGACGAAGAAGCCCATGAAGACTTCATCGACACCCAGCTGGACCTCATCAAGCAGATCGGCCTGGAACGCTACATTACGCTGAACTCTGAAAGCGCCGACCAGAATAGCGGCCACTGATCACTGTCAGAAGCCAGACTGATGAAAGAAGCCTCTCTTAAAGGGAGGCTTCTTTTTTTTGTATCGGGTCATCACCATTGGCTATCTGTGCAGCCATCCCCTGCTCTATTGCCATAGTTGTCGGGCAGGGACAGGTTTTCCGCTTTGCTTCTTTCAGAAGGCAGGCGACTCCCTTTACACAGTTGCCGCATTTCACCTGACACTTACGGGCAGAGTAAACCTCGGAGACTTTCACAACTCCGGCCTGGATGGCCGCCTGCACGTCCCTGTCAGACAATCCGTTGCATGAGCATATAATCATCTGGAGCCCGCCTTCCATTCTGCTGTACCCCTGTGACGCTAATGATAATGACATTCTTTCGCAACTTAATTCTCTCCTTTCTTTCTCGAAGGCTTTTCAGAATGATAGCGAAATGGGTATGAAAAAATTCAGGTTTCACCGAAAACAGAAAGTGATTCATGACACGACCATGGAATATCTCTACCATTCGCCAGATATCCCGGGCGATAAGGGAGAACTGGTCGCTGAATATACAAAATTGAAAAAAAATCATCTTTATGATATCAGAAACATACTTCTGCGTCTGGACAGGCATACTGAATTCCTATTTCAGGGCTCTAATAAAACGCTTCCTGTACGGACGATAATTCAAGGGGCCTGAGCACTCTCGTAAGGCCAGTCAATCATCTATTGAGGAATGAAGCGCCACGGACTGGCTTTTTTCATCCCTCCCCAACCAATGGAGAGATTTCATGGCAGGCACGCCAGACAAGAAACCACACTTTGTTGAAAAAATAGGCATACCGGCCGCCCTGTTCTGGGCCTTTGTCGGACAGCTTCTCTTCATGGTCGGCGATGGTGTCGAGGCGGGATACCTGGATACGTTCATGCTGCACACCGGCCACCCCCAGAGTTTCGTCAACGAGCTTTTCACTTTTTACGGCATCACCGTGATGATTGCCGCCTGGTTTGCCGGGCCACTATCCGATCTCATGGGACCTAAAAAGGTCATGTGGAGCGGTCTGGTCCTATGGGCTGTCCTGGAGGTCTGCTTCCTTGTTTTTGGGCTTACCCCCAACAACAGTACATGGATATTGACGTTCTATGCTCTCCGCGGGTTTGCCTATCCGCTGTTCGCCTATGGTTTCCTGGTCTGGATTGCTGCAGCGACACCAACATCCATGCTTGGAGCGGCAGCCGGCTGGTTCTGGTTCTCTTTCTCTGCCGGCCTGCCTACTCTCGGCTCCCAGTTTGCCCGTTTTGCGATTCCTGCCATCGGTGAAATCAACACCTTCTGGTGCTCTCTGGGGCTGGTTGTTCTCGGCGGACTGATCGCCCTGCTTTTCACAAGGGAGCCAACCGGCAATCGCCGTCTTCTACCTGCCGATGTTCCTGCCCGACAGATCTTTCTGGGCTCCATCAGCATCATCTGGCGTGAGCCCAAAACTCTCATTGCCGGTATTGTCCGCACGGTTGATACATCATCGGAATATGCCTTTCTGGCCATCATGCCCGGCTTTTTTGTCGATCATCTGGGGTTCACGCTCGGGCAGTGGCTCAACCTGCTGTCACTCATCTTTTTGAGCAACATCATCGTCAATCTGATTTCAGGCATGGTGGCGGACAAAATGGGCTACCGCTTCGTCGTGGCTGTTTTTGGAGGTATCGGTGGCTTCATCACCATTCCTCTCTTCTATTATGTTCCCCTCTGGTATCCGGGCAATTTCGCAGCGGCTGCGGTTGTGGGCATACTTTATGGAGCCTCCATCGCTGCCTTCGTTCCTCTCTCCGGTCTTATGCCCCAGATCTGCCCACGGGAGAAAGCCGCTGCGCTGTCCATACTCGGGCTGGGCGCTGGAGCGTCGACATGGGTAGGGCCTGCCATTGTTTCCCTCTGCGAAATGATTTTCGGCGTCGGCATGGCCTACGTCATCTGGACATTTGCCATCATCTATCTGCTGACCGCCGGTCTGACCATGACACTGACCGTTTCATCAGAGGCTCGCCGTTTTACCGAAGAGCAGGAAAAGAAGCAGGGAACCCCCTGATCATCCCTTCCATGCCCGATCAGAACAAAGGCCATCCCCTGCGGGTGGCCTTTTTCTCTCCGTCCCTGTCATGCCTCATAACGGCTATGCTCTGACAGACGGCATGAAGTGAGGCTGAGCCCTTGCAGTTCAGGCTGTAGTGGCGCAATCTCCCAGTGTTGCTAAAACCTTATACATTAAGGAGATCATCATGGCCGTAACAAAGCTTGTTCTGGTTCGTCACGGGGAAAGCCAGTGGAACCAGGAAAACCGCTTCACTGGCTGGTATGACGTCGACCTGTCAGAGAAAGGGCGCAGCGAAGCCAAAGCTGCCGGCCAGTTGCTGCACAAGGAAGGCTATTCCTTCGATTACGCTTATACCTCCGTGTTGAAGCGTGCCATCCATACACTCTGGAACATTCTGGACGGTGTGGATCAGGCATGGCTGCCCGTTGAGAAGAACTGGCGTCTGAATGAACGTCATTATGGTGCTCTCCAGGGCCTCAACAAGGCTGAAACAGCCAAGAAATATGGCGATGAGCAGGTCAAGCAGTGGCGCCGTGGTTTTGCTGTCACGCCGCCTGCTCTGGAGCGTTCCGATGAGCGTTTCCCCGGTCATGATCCGCGTTATGCCCATCTGAGTGCTGATGAGCTGCCCGTCACGGAAAGCCTGGCCCTGACCATTGAGCGTGTGATTCCCTACTGGGAGAAGACCATCCTGCCGCGCATCAAGAAGGGCGAGAAGGTCATCATCGCTGCTCACGGCAACTCCCTTCGTGCTCTGGTGAAATATCTGGACAACATGACGGAAGATGAAATCCTGAACCTGAACATTCCTACAGGTGTGCCGCTGGTTTATGAGTTCGATGAGAACTTCAAGCCGGTCAAGCACTACTATCTGGGTGATGCCGAGGAAATTGCTGCCAAGGCAGCAGCTGTCGCCAACCAGGGGAAAGCCAAGTAATCCTCTCTGGCATATGAAAAGAAGAAGGGCGCCTCTTCATCAGGCGCCCTTTTTTTATAGCGTATCTTTTCAGGAGCTGACGTGATGAAGAATGCTCCGATGGAGCTCGGCAGGTGTTACATCTACAGGCTCAGATGATACGCGACTTCCCTCTGGCCCATTGGGCCGCAGTATGACATAGGGTGTCCCCCTCTCCAGTCCTTCAACAGCAGGCAATGCTTCCAGCGCCGGACGATGGTCCCCAAAGAATACCAGCATGATGTCCCGCCCGCTCCCTTTGATCTCTGCAAGCAGTTCCCGCAACATGGCATCACCATTCTGCACGTGCTGATGCCACGCTTCTGCACCACTCGATTGCTCCAACCGCCCTTTCTTCCAGGGACCATGATTTTCGATTGTCACACAGTAGGCCAGAAAATGATCGTTTTTCTGGAGATATGTCAGCAGCCGTGCTGTTAGCGCAGCATCACCTACATACGGGCCAACCCTGTCCTGCTCGGAAAAACATTCCCGCCCGATGACGTCATTGAACCCCCATAAGGGCAGCAGACGATTCCGACCATAAAAACGCAGATCATAGGGATGCAGGAAAAGAGCCGTTTCATAAAAATGTTTCAGACGATTCGGCAGGGCATGGGACGGAGACTGATCCGCTGTCAGGAATGGATCAAACCGGCGATATGAGAGCATCTCCTCATCATCGCCACACAGAACCCCATATTCACTACGCATCGTATAGGCACCTAATCCGCTAGGCAGGAGCCTTCCCCATTGTACCGCTTCCTGCCGACATCGGACGAGCTCTGGCAGAGGCGACCACTCATTCTTCAGCTCCGCAGGATCGGCAAATGATTCACACTGGATGACGATGACAGACTCTGGTGCGGCAGCCGTCCGCAACAAGGCAGGCCTGACGGGTAGCGGTGCCAGCTCACGGCAGCGCCAGGCATAAAGCAGCAGTGTTGGCAGCAGCCCTCCCTCACGCACATCCCGCCACACGTCCGGCCCTGTTTCATCGGAACGACTTCCCCGTGCCAAGAGCCACCAGAGGCATAGTCCCACGGCGACTGCCTCGATACAGCCCATCAGCCGTAACCCGACAGACAGTGATGAAGCCCATGCAAGCAGGTAGAGCACCCCTGCACCACCAGCTACGACAACACACCGCACAGCAGGCGGAATGCCCTGAAGATAAAAACGTGGATGCTTCATGAACGCATCGATCAGGGCAAAGTCCGTGAAAACCAAAGGTTCATTCAACAGGCGCAGCTTCAGGTTGGATGCCGTTACAAGCACCCCCATCAGGATGGCACTCAGCAGCAGGGAAAGCCAGATGACACCTGTCAGGCAAAGAAAAATACCGGTTGCCATCATGACTGGAAAACAGCGTAAAAGGACCAGGGAGGGCTTTCTTACAATACGGACAGGGTGAACAAAAAGGTCGATACCTTCTCCAATGACAAGGCTCCCTACAATCATCAAACATAATTCTGTAATGTAATATGACATTGAAGATACTGGAACTCCGAAAGAAATGACAGAATAAACGGATTCATGAAGTTTTCCTTGGACATTTCAGGGATGGATTGATCAATGAAATGGAAATTTTTCCAATAAACTCCACTTATCGGTCGAATTATTATTCAATCGTGGAAATTAAATTATATTCACCACCCCTCTCTTCCCAAAAAAAAGACTTCCTGATAACAAGCTAGTGTTTCTACCACCTGTCCGGTATGGAAAAGGCCCCATTTCACCATGTCATGCCATGTCCCTGCGTCTGGAGCCAGAGCCATCAGGCCTGTCGTAGCCTGCCATGGAATAGCATGGTGGAAACAGCGCCGCATTCGTTCTTTTCTTGAAGGAAGAGACCCCATCCGGTTTTTCTGGTCGCCCCGTCGGGCTCTGGCCTATGCCCGGAAAAAGAATGCTGGACTGGCTGTTTGGGCAAACCGCATCACACCAGCCTTGCAGGCACAGGCTTATGCCATGCGGGTGCCCCTCTTCTTCGTGGAAGATGGCTTCATCCGGTCCATGGGACTGGGAAGCGGGTTTCTGCCTCCATGCTCCATTATCCTGGACAGCCAGGGCGCTTATGTTGATCCCTCCCACCCCAGTGATCTGGAGGACATGCTGAGGGATACCGAGGTTGCACCAGCCCTCCGTAGAAGAGCCGATACTCTCATGGAGCGCCTCAAAACGCTTCATGTTTCCAAATATGCCGCTACGCCTGATTCATCTCCCCTCAAAATGGAGCATCCTGAGGGGGGGCCGGTCATTCTGGTTCCGGGGCAGGTTGCTGGAGATCTGTCTGTCGTAAGGGGCGGAGGCAAGATTACGGATAATCTCGCCCTGCTGCGTGAGGTTCGCCGCAGGAATCCTGGAGCATGGATCATCTATCGGCCCCACCCTGATGTGGAGGCCGGCCATCGTTCCGGTCATCTTTCCGAAGCAACCATTCTTGCCTACGCCAACAGCATTGACCGCAGTGGCAGCATGAGCCAGCTCCTTACACATGTTGACGAGGTACACACCCTCACATCCCTGACAGGTTTTGAGGCGCTGATACGTGGCAAAAAGGTTACGACATACGGTGCCCCCTTTTACGCTGGCTGGGGACTGACAACACATCTGGGACCATCTCTTCCCCGCCGGGGGCGTCAACTGGATGTAACAGACCTTGCTGCAATCGCCCTTATTCTGTATCCGCTCTATATCAATCCAGAGACAGAACAGCGATGTGACGTGGAGGAGCTGATTGACTGTTTTGGCAAGACTGAGCTCTGGAAGCCAACATACGCCATGAAATTACGGCAGAGGCAGGGCCAGCTACGCCGTTGTTTCACACATTTCATTTCATCATGCCGGGCCCCTCATGTTTGACAATACCCAGACAACATATTCTGGCCACCCTCCCGAAGAGACGGAACACGCCGAATATCCATCCAATTTTTTTGAAGATCCGAGCCTGACAGAGACCAGCACGCTTGTGCCCATGTCGCTCCAGATCCCCCCAAAAACAAAACGCAATTTCCTGCTGCTCCAGGGGCTCATGGGGCCTTTTTTCCAATCTGTTGGCCGTGCCCTGAAAAAACGGGGGCATAATGTGTGGAAAATCAACTTCAATGGAGGGGATGAGCTTTTCTGGCGTCTGGGAGGTGGTATTGCCTTCCGCAGCAATTATGGGACATGGCCCGCCTTTCTGGGGCATATCCTGCAAAAACATCACATCACGGACGTGCTGCTGTTTGGTGACTGCCGGGAACTCCATCGGCAGGCCATCCTCATCTGCCGTGAAATGAATATTGCCGTCCATGTTTTTGAGGAAGGCTATATCCGGCCAGACTGGGTCACCCTGGAACTTGGTGGCGTTAACGGTAATTCCACGCTACCCAAAGACCCTGACTGGTACTATCAGCGTGCCAGCCAGCTGCCTCCTGCCGCCCCACATGAGCCTGTCCCCTCTTCCTTCCCACGTCGTGCACTGGAAGGCGTGGCCTATAACGCGGCCACCATTCTTCTGAAGTGGCGTTTCCCGCATTGGACAGATTATCGTCCCTGGCCGCCCCTGGTGGAAGGCGTTGGGTGGTTGCGACGCCTCTGTCGCCGTAAAAAGGCTCAAAAACGCAGTCACGAACTGACTGAATGGCTGGTTGAAGGGCCCAAGCCTTACATGCTGCTCCCTCTGCAACTGGATGCCGATGCTCAGTTACGCCTGCATTCTTCCTATTCAGGTGTGGCGGAAGTCATCACCGAAGTTCTTGTATCCTTTGCCAAAAATGCCCCACTGGAGATGCGTCTTGTCATCAAAGAGCATCCGCTCGACAATGGTGTGCAGGACTGGAAGAAACTTGTCCAGCGGCTTGCTGCTGCGCATGGTGTCAGCAATCGTGTGGATTACATGGAGCTTGGAGATATAGCCAAGCTTGTGCGTCATGCCCGTGGGGTCGTAACCGTTAACAGCACGACTGGTACCCTGGCTCTGGCTCATAATGTCCCTGTCATTACCTTGGGTCACGCCATTTACGACATGCCGGGACTGACTGCGCAATCGACATTGAAAGCTTTCTGGCAGGCACCCCAGCGACCTGACCCACTCATCTTTGCGGCTTTTCGTCGTGTACTGATAGATCAATGCCTAATCCCTGGAGGTTTCTTCTCTGAAGAAGGGCTTGAAAAATTAGTTCACCATACCGTAATACGCCTCGAACAATATCAGCCGGCCTCCCTTTGAAACGTATGACATCATCTCAGCTACAGCCTGTTTTTATACTAGACATATCTCGTCTACTTTCCCGTGCTGATTGTTTGGCGCCCACAGGTATTGACCGGGTAGAGCTTGCATATGCACAATATCTTCTCGAGTACCATGAAAAACAACTATATTTTGCCTCATATTCTCTACTGGGGCGGATAAATATTTTACCAAAAAAAATAAGCAAAAAATTTATAATTTCTCTAATCAATGGGTGGAGCTCAGGAAACAAGACATACATGGCACATGCCTATAAAATGGCTCTGTGCCTTAAATTCTGTTTCTCTTTTATCCCATCTTCAACGAAGATTTTTTATCCATCAATTTATTTGCTCCTGTCGCACCATCACCTAACGCATAAAAACGCAATTCAGCGTTTTCTTGTTCGTACTAAATCATATTTCGTTCCAATGGTGCATGACCTCATACCGCTCGAATATCCTGAATATTCGCGGCAGCGTGAGTTATCTCGTCATAGGGCTCGTATTAAAACTGTTATTGCATTAGCTAAAGCTGTCGTAGTCCCAACAGAAACGGTAGCTACGTCCTTAAAAAGTTTTTCCACGAAAAATGGACAAGACAATACCCCTATCTGGGCCGTACCTCATGGAATAAATATCAGAAATTCTTTCAAGGAAACTTTATCTGACATTTATAATAGACCTTATTTTATATATCTTAGTACAATAGAACCACGAAAGAACCATCTTATGCTGCTCCATCTATGGAGAGCTATGGTCCAAAAGCATGGGGAAGCAGAAGTACCTTATCTTGTCCTTGTTGGGAAACGTGGCTGGGAAAATGAGAATATTTTAGATCTCTTGGACCGTTCACCTGCTTTACAAAATTCCGTCAAGGAAAAAAATAATCTTTCGGATGAAGAAGTTACAGCTCTTTTGAAAAGAGCCAATGGCCTTCTTTTCCCCAGCTTTACAGAAGGATATGGTCTGCCTCTAGTTGAAGCTATGTACTTGCAGGTTCCAAGTATTTGTGCTGACATCCCGGCTCTACGAGAAGTTGGTGGAGACATCCCATATTATATTGATCCACTTGATACCCCAAACTGGGAAATTATGATCGATGATTTCAAAAAACATGGTCCACTATGGCAAAATCAGATGGAAAAGTTAAAAACGTATGAGCCGTTATCATGGGATGGGAGCATCGCTCAAACTGTAGAAAACTGTATTTCCTTGATAGAAAGAAACAGTATTTAATTTATGAAAAATAGGAACCTAGTTTCATTGCCATCGTCCAACCCGAAAATATGGCTAGATGGAAGAAATATTAGTCGCCATAATGGCACAGGTATTTATTATTATGCCCTTAATCATCAGAAAATTCTAACAGAAAATGGATTCAATGTTAAATGGCTTCTCGAGAATACACAAGATACTCCTCTAAGAAGTGGTATATACCGCTTTGTAAGAGCATTGGCCTCATTAGCTCCTCATATTCATGAAGAGAGCTTTCAATCACCATGGGGAACAGCTCATCTAGCCAGCGATCTTTACCGTGTTGCACATGTGCATTTTCGTTACCATAAAAAAATATTCATATTAAAATCGTCTATCGCCCCAGATATAATGCACTGGACGTATCCTCTTCCAGTTCTTATCGAGGGGTGTAAAAATATAGTAACTATTCATGATATTATCCCTCTAACACATCCACACCTAACAAATATCAACGCTCATAATTTTCGTTCTCTTCTTCAGAATCTCATCGACCACGATGTACATTTCATAACCGTATCCGAAACAGTTCGCCAACAGATAATCAATACTTTTACTATAGAGGAAGATAGGATAACAACTTTATATCAACCTGTAGATTTTAATCGAGAAACACTGCAAGAAATAAAAAAAGCCCCTCAAATAGCGCCACCAAATTCTTTTATATTTTATGGTCGGATGGAACACCGTAAAAATATAGAACGACTTTTGGAAGCTCATGCACGTACCAAAACTAAAACTCCTCTTGTACTTATTGGCCCCAAAGGGGATGACCAGCCGAATTGTTCTTCACCCTCTCCAGACAGTAGAGTCATCCATCTGCCTTGGAGCCAACGTTCTTCCCTTTTACGCACCTTGGCAGAAGCGAAGGCCTTGCTTTTCCCAAGTTTAGCTGAGGGTTTTGGAGTTCCTATTATAGAAGCCATGGCCTTAGGGATACCCGTGCTTACCAGCCAAGGAGGTGCTACGGAAGAAATAGCCGGCGGGGCAGCTTTATTATGCAATCCGCTCAGTATTGATTCAATTGCTGAAAAAATCACCCAACTTGACAAGGCAAGCCCCTCAGAAATCTACGAGATCCGTACACAGGGCTACCAGGTCAGTAACTCATTTAATTCGCCCTCTTATCAAAAACGCTACATCAAATTCATAGAGGAGATTACAACGTCAAATTGAGCGGAATAATCTCCCACATGAATACTGGTAACTAACTAGCGCTGATATATATCCTCCAATCTTACAATATCATCCTCTCCCAAATAGGGGCCAGATTGTACTTCAATCAACGTAACCGGAATCCGACCAGGATTTTCTAAACGATGAACGGATCCAAGGGGAAGATAGACACTTTCATTCTCCCTTACCGTAAGAATCTCATCATCCCGCGTAACTAAAGCGGTACCCTCTACAACAACCCAATGCTCGGCTCGATGAAAGTGTTTCTGTAAGGAAAGCTTCTCCCCAGGTGTCACACAGATTCGTTTCACCTGGAAGCGATGGCCCTTTATCAAACTTTCGTAAAAACCCCATGGACGATACATCCTGACGTGCTGATCGGCTTCAGAATGTCCCTGCTCTCTCAAAAGCTCAACCACATGTTTGATATCTTGAGCACGATCTCTATGAGAGACCATAACAGCATCCTTGGTGACTATAATGACAAGATCTTCCACCCCCGTCACTGTAGCGACCACATTGTCGGACTTTACGTAACAATTCTTCGTATGATCTAGGAACACATTACCTGAAACAGCGTTCCCATTACTATCCTTTTCGGTCAGAGCCCAGACAGCATCCCAACTTCCTACATCCATCCACTCAAAATAGGATGGGACAACCACACCACGTTGTGTTTTCTCAGCGAGAGCATAATCAACAGATATAGAAGGAGTCTTCATAAAA
This sequence comes from Parasaccharibacter apium, assembly GCF_002917995.1. Taxonomy (NCBI): domain Bacteria; kingdom Pseudomonadati; phylum Pseudomonadota; class Alphaproteobacteria; order Acetobacterales; family Acetobacteraceae; genus Parasaccharibacter; species Parasaccharibacter apium. The sequence goes on along the minus strand of NZ_LMYH01000012.1, from coordinate 19,922 downwards.
CTCGCTTCATCCAACGTAATGAAGGCAGAGTCACTTTCCGAAAGGCGAACACTCTTCTCAACAGAATCATAAATCTCCGGGGCCCACTTGCGTAACTCTTCTAAAAAAATACGTGCCCGAGCCATGAACATTCCAGAATTCCAGAAATACTTACCGCTTTCTAAAAAACGTTTAGCATTCAGTTCATCTGGTTTCTCTAAAAACTTTGCAATATGGAAAGCTCCGTTTTTCCCTTCTATCGGACTACCTTGCTCAATGTAGCCATATCCCGTTTCAGGACGAGTGGGTTGAATGCCAAACATGACGATATAATCGTGCGTTGCTACCTCGTACGCTCGAAGCAGAGACTCATTTAAAGATTTATTGTCGGTGATAGCTGAATCCGCTGGCATAAACCAAAGGATGGCGTCTTCATCAGACTTTGCCTGCCAAAAAGCTGCTGCAGCCATAGCTGCCGCCGAATTACGTGAAAGCGGCTCAAGTACGATATTACTATCGTCATTCATCTCAATTTGGCGCAACTGCTCCGCCATTATGAATCGATGCTCTCGATTCCCAACAACAATAGGAGCCGACTTTATACCAAGTCCTACAATCCGTTGTAATGTCTCTTGAAAAGGACTTTTATCGCCCAACAGCGTACAAAACTGCTTTGGATAACTCTTTCGAGACACAGGCCATAAACGAGTGCCAGAACCGCCAGAAAGAATTACAGGAACGATCATACTACATACCCCACTGAAACATTAAAAAAATACAACGAACAGTAGCAGTCTGTAAGCTATAAACTCTGTCTAGGGAAGATTGAAAAACTTTTTCAAGCTTCCCTAGACACAAATCTTGGTTACAGCTCGTTCTTCCAACGTGATAGAAATTGCAATCCATTAGATAATAAGAACTGAACACGTTCCTCTGAATAAGATTCAACATAAAGCCGTAACTCGGGAGCATTCCCCGATGGACGAAGGTGTACTATATCACCACTATCAAATGTGACCCTTATTCCATCTACTTCATTCAATGACTTGACATTGCCACATAAATCTAGAAAACCTAACTCCTTCATTCCAGAAGAAATATCATCCCGTAGCGATGCCAACTTCTTTTTCGAAAAGGCAGTTGGAACATCTTTTATTCTATCACTGGCTGTATATTTATTAGGCAAATCTCCCACTAACGCACTAAGTGACTTATCGCTATTTTGCGATGCAGCAAGAGCGCACAAAATCGGCAATACACTATCACGCGTTGGAAGCTTCTCTAATTTCTTTCCCTTCCTATAAACAGGCGTTCCCAGCAAAAAGCCACCATTCGCCTCATAGCCAACGGCAGGAGAAACCTCTTGCTCGATTAACGTGTTCATAGCCTCTATCACATAAGGCGAACCAATTTTTGTACGCTCTATAGATATATTAGGATGCTTGTCTTCTAAGGCTGTATTACTACTAATTGGAGTTGCGACCCCTTTGGCTTCGAGGCACTCGACCGCCAATATCCCAAGCAAATCACCCCTTAACCATTTCCCATGTTCATCAGCCATTAAAGGGCGGTCTGAATCGCCATCAGTCGTTATAATGGCATCAACAGCATTCTCTGAAGCCCAATGATGCGCAATGGCGACATCTTCTCCCCTAACGGCTTCCGTATCGACAGAAACAAAACTATCAGAACGTCCAAATGGCAGTGCCTTTCCACCCAGTGACGAAATTATTTTTGTTAAAATATCTCGCCCTACAGCAGAATGTTGATACACTCCAACATTCATACCGCTTAAGGCATTTTCTCCAAAAAAAACCTTATATCTTTTAACATACTCCTCTTCCACACTAAGAGGCTCAGGTAACATCGGAATTTCTAACAGGTTGCCGACTTGGTCAAACAAGTGGGATGGTATTGCAATATCCTGCTCTCCCATCTTGACTTCATCACTCTTCAAAAATTCCCCTTCTGCACGATTAAATTTGATGCCATTCCTATCCGCTGGAATATGACTACCAGTTACCATTAATGATGGAATCTTCTTTGCATAAGCATAGTAAGAAAGAGCTGGGGTTGGAATATAGCCACAAAACACAGGCTTCCCCCCAGAAAATTCAATAGCTGCAATACAGGCTTGCAATATTCGTGGTGAACTAGGCCGAAGATCCCCTGCCAAAGCTACTTCTTTTCCTGACTTAAACTCACCAATTGTTCCAAGATATGATAAAAAACCTTGAACATATGTAAAACAGACTTGGTCGGTCATGTCCGAAACAAGCCCCCTTGCCCCACTTGTGCCGAAAGAGACGCCAGAGTCCTGCATTAACTTGCTGATTTTCATGAATAATCCCCCCCCTTAAGAAGAGGGCGATAATGGCCCCCCTAACAAAAAAAAACAATCTGATTCGTATGGAAAGTCAAAAGATAGGATAAATTCTCAAAATTACCTTAACAACAAAAGAAAACAGATCCTGCACTTTTATTTCAAAATATCAATACCACAAAAACAAAATATTCCATTATTGTAGGATATTTCCAATACACATAAGCCCAAATTTTTATATAAGAATCATCACGTCAAAATAAATAGATATGCAAGTATTTACAAGTGTATATACCCTGGCCTTTTCCAGAAAGGCAAAGTAGGGAGACAGAGGACCGTCAACTTCCAAGTTAAAAATGCGAGAGAAGTATAAAAATTCCAAACCTCAGGATAGTTCCGAACGTCTGGTATCCGTATACTTCTCTCTACAGTCGTAACTTCCTCAAGTTCCTCGCTTCCAACAATAACTCTCTCGCCGCAAATTCACCTTGCTCGAGAGTTATTGCTCTCGGAAGAACGTCATGGCTGCTTACCACCTGATCTTTACATTGAAGTACTTTTTGAAACTTGCAAAAACCAAAGTGACAAGCTTGAGTTTTACATCCCCTTCCAACAGTGAAAGACTACAACTAGCTCCAAAATTTCAAGTCAATCAAGATTGGGAACATAAATCAAACATTGCAATCCTAGATAAAAAATCCGATTCTCCTGAGCATTTCTCAACGGATGAGAGATAATATCTTCTCCCGATATTTCAATACAGATAGAGAAGACGCCTTTTTTATCAGAATAGCCAGTTACAGGTAATGAAATTCTCTCCCCAGCAACAAGATCGATGCCTTTGTCTTTTGTAGGGAACTTACTAGCCAAACCTGCTGAAACACGAACTTTATGCTTCGTCCAAGGCGCAGCTATAAGATCAAGATACGCTGTAATCTTTGTTTGTGGCGGAAGGTTAGTTCTAAACTCGATAATTCCTTCTTTCCCTTTCATCCATGCGCCTAGATTTGGCTCACATGAATACCAACCATCAGCAAGCAAAAGACGAAGCGGCTGGTTGACGTAATCCTGGCAAAATCTCTGACCATGCGTATATCGTGCCGGCTCAAATTTCTTACCCATTTTTAACAATGGTGGCAAATAATCCACATCGGTAACAATAGATTTTTTGGGCAGGGCTGAGATGAGATCATTCGTCACATCGTCCCAGCTTCTTGGTGTAAAGGTAGTGGCTATAAGTTTAGAACGACGGGCCCGATATTGAGCATCTTCAATCATCTTTCTGATGACCTCAATACCCTCATGCAAATTGAGTGGATCAACGTAATCAACTAAATCACCACCTACTTCCGGTATGGAAGAACTTGAGGAGGCAACACACGGTTTACCAAAGAAAAGACTTTCACCAACAGGCAAGCCCCATCCCTCTGCAAAACTGGGGAATACCGTGAACTGACATTTATTATAGAGCATCTCCAATTCAACATCACCGATATCATGAAGAACATGAATTCTATCGCCTAGAAAGTCCGTATCTTCAAGCATGCTCTTGAGGTCATTTACACGCCAACCAAAACGCCCAACGAAAACAAGATCAGGAACCGAGACCCCTTGCTTAACAAGCTCCTTCCATACCCTATACAGATAAATATGATTCTTTCTAGCTTCAATGGTCGAAACCATTAATACAAATTCTCGTTCATTTAGAAAGGATAAGTCCCCTTCAAATTCTTTAGATCTTAAAGTCGGATTAGTCTCCCCATTCATCCTATGGGCCAAAGTAACCGGGATTACAGGAATTTCTTTAAGATTATGCTCCCTCATAAACCCTTTAACTTCATCTGCAACATACTGAGATATCGTAAAGACAAAATCAAAATTGAAAAAACCATCCGACAACGCATAAGAAAATTCAGCTACCAAATTAACATGACAATATTCAGGATAAGATATTGGAATTATATCATATATATAAACACCAATGGACACCCCACTTTTCTTAAGCAATGAATAACGTGCGGGGCTTGTTTGAGCAGCCCAAAAAGCTCCAAGAATGAGATAAACTTGACCTTTAACAACGGAAATAAGAGAGGCTTCTCTCTCAGCATCCTCAATTAAACGAACTAACTTTTCCTGTTCAACATTATCGGAGCGGATATATTCAAGAATCCGCGAAATATTCTCAAAAGAAATCTGCCAAAATCCAAAGCCGTTCTCACCTGCTCTTACAAAGGCAAAATTTTTCGAATTAGCTTTAGGAAGGTTGATGATGCCCTGCATTATACCAGCCTGGACACGCTGAATTCCTGATAAAGTTTTATGGATTTTTAAAAAAATAAGTATATCATCAATCTCGATCAGATATTTAGCCTTACTTTCCTTCGTTTCAAAAAAGCGTATGTCTCCACCCAAACGAACGAACAAATCAACATAATTCTTGAATGGTTTTATTTTTGCAGCTTCAAACGCATGAGAGCGAGCTTCCTCTTGTTTTCCAAGTCGATATTCGAGATGAGCTAAATGGGAAAATGTCTCATGGTCTCGATTGTCAAGACTCACTGCCTTTTCATAGGCCGCAATAGCTAATTCTGACCGCCCAAGCTCTTTCTGGGCATGAGCATATTGTACCCAAATTGCAGAATCACCTGGGTGTAATTCCAGATGCTTTTTATAGTTTACAACAGCCGACTCCCATTTCTTTTCCTTCATGTTGCGATCACCGACAGCACAGTAATTTGTGTTATCCTTAACACCTGAAGCGAACTTAAAAAATTTCATCATCCCCCCCCCGAATACAAAAACAACAAACCCTCAAATTAAGACTAAGAAATACTTGCCGAGCGCTCTTTTTCACGCCAATAGTTTAGAACACTTTGCAAGGTTTCTTCCCACAGAACCTTCGGCTGCCAATGCAATATCTTACATGCTAGTTCATTCGAGCCACGTGCATAGCGAACATCGACAGGCCGTAAAAGCTCTTTTTTAACACGTATCTCGATTTCGACCTTAGAAAAATTAACTAATTTTTCCAAAATGGAACGAATAGAGCGCGTTTGCCCTGAACAAATATTCAAGATTACTCCCGATGGAATATCTTGGGAACGATCAATACAGGCCTTGTAAGCTTCACAAACATCGCGGACATCAAGAAAATCACGCTCGGCGTCTAAATTACCAACCTCGACAACTGGCCTCTGCGTACCAACTTCGATTTTTGCAATCTGTCGAGCAAATGCCGCTACAACAAAATTTTCTACCTGCCCTGCCCCCGTATGATTGAAAGGACGAACACGAATGACCTTAAGCCCTTCTCGCACCATCGCTCCCAAACTCAGGTCAGCTGCCGCTTTAGTAACTGAGTAAGGATTATTAGGTATGAGAAGAGCGTTCTCATCTAAAGCCTCACCCGTAAGAAAACTATCCCCGTAAATTTCACTACTCGACGAAAAGACCAATGTTGCCTGTGGTGCATACGCCAAAAGAGCTTGGGCAACATTTAACGTACCTTGTAGATTAACATTCCACGCCTTGTTGCGATCCTGGCGCGCCTGAGCGATAGAAGTCACGCCAGCCAAGTGCACACAAGCATCCGGCTGCACACGCCGAACAACATCGCTAACTTCCAAAATGTTAGTAACGTCGAACCGCTCATCGAAGATCAAGTCTTTCGAAGGATGAGCCTTAAGGAGAGACGTCAAATGGCGCCCAACAAAACCGCTCGCGCCCGTAATGAGGATTCGACGTGACATATTACTTCCGCGTCAGTTTGTGCGCAGCCGCTGTATGACGCGCAATGTCGGCTTCAACCATTTCCGAGATCATATCTTCCAACGAAGTTGTCGGCTTCCAACCCAATTTATCTTCAGCCTTTTTCGGATTTCCGAGCAGCACATCAACTTCGGCCGGCCGCATAAATGCCTGGTCAACACGAACATACGGCTCATAATCAAGACCAACACACGAAAAGGCAATCCTGCACAAATCACGGATGCTGGTTGTCCGACCCGTCGCAACAACATAATCATCCGGTGTTTCCTGCTGCAGCATCAGCCACATAGCCTCTACATAATCGCGCGCATGCCCCCAATCGCGAGTTGCTTCCAAATTCCCCAAGGAAACATGGTCCGCCAACCCCAAGTGAATACGCGCCACAGCATCCGTCACTTTGCGGGTAACAAACTCAATCCCGCGTAGCGGGCTCTCGTGATTAAAAAGGATGCCTGACGACGCATGCATCCCAAAGCTTTCACGATAATTCACCGTCATCCAATGCGCATAGAGCTTGGCAACAGCGTAAGGAGAGCGTGGATAAAACGGCGTTTGCTCAGACTGATGAGCCTCTTGAATCTTCCCGAACATTTCCGATGAAGACGCTTGATAGAAACGAGCTCCCGGATTAACGATCCTGACAGCCTCAAGAAGATTACCGGCACCCAGACCCGTTACAGTCCCCGTTAAAAGAGGCTGCTGCCACGAAGCACCAACAAAGCTCTGCGCTGCGAGATTATAAACCTCATCTGGCTTTACATCCTGCATGATACGTATAAGGCTTGACAGGTCCGTCATATTCCCGTCGACAAATTCGACTTTATCTTCTATCCCAAGCCACTTTAAACGAGCACAAATCACGTCTGCAGATGCGGTCCGCCGTACAAGCCCCACAACGCGGTAACCCTTCTTCAACAAAAGGTCACTTAAATAAGCTCCATCTTGCCCCGTAATACCAGTGATAAGAGCTGTAGGCATACCAACTACTTCCTTTTTAAAGCACCCAGAAAGGGTCGAACCATAAATACAAACGATCGACAAGCCGAGAGAAAATACCCTACCACTCCATCAAAAATGCCTTACCATTTTCTCGGAAGACACAAGGCAGTCACTCCCAACCCGCAAGTCCCATTCCAGCAAGATACAACCCAAGCCCTTCTTAATAAACATGGCTGCATACATTAAAAACTTTGAGCCAATACGCACTTCTCAGGATAGACAGACCCCTCACCTTCCGAGATTCACACCCCACGCATTGCACAAAAGCCCCACTGAAATGGGCAAAACAACATGCTCACCGTCTCAGCTATTATGTCCTTACTTACCACAGCTCAAACCGTCCCGCCAGATAAAACCTCCTTCAAAAAAAATATTTTTTTAATCTTCGAGCTTCAGCTTAAACCTGTCCAGATCAGGGAGTCGTTAAGGATACCGTTACATATTATCACAAGCAATAGTTGAATATTTCACATAATTATTTATAATGTTACACTTAGGTGTAACAGAAGCATATGCTTCATCGCATTGATATGGTTGTCTATAATTCCACAACTAGAAATAAATTATTAATTAGTATAAGCAGGTTATATGACATATACAAAAATATGCGTCAAGTATTAAGATAGAGAAATGAATATATTAAGGCAGGTATCCTGCTACAAAACAAGAAAAAATGACTGATTTTCTAACCCAATCTTCCCACTAAAAGTGGCGCTTGAACCGTCCTTGATCTCCGTTTTAATTCGAGATCAACGGCTCACTTTGCCAACCACTGCCGTCAGCACACTCCAAAAGGCAAGTATCCTACATCAACTTTTTCAATATCAGATCAAATAAACAATCCCTTACCTGCGGGCAACCACAGAAGGCTAGAACAAACCATCCCTGCAGATTGCGGAAATAGCCTGCCATCTCGATGAACTTATCCCGCCAGAACGCTAATTTCCAATGGGTCTCAATATAAAGAACAATGTGCCGGAAGTATCGTACGAATCTATTACAATCTTCCATAAAAACATACGATCACGACATGAGCCAAACACTCACATATCTCTTCCAGAACTAAACCCAATTTAGTCAGATCGAACCAAGTAAAATTAGTTCAACTTACTCCAAAATTATCCCACCCTCTCCCTGCATAGCGACGCAGCCAGAACATCTCATTCTTAGCTTCCTAGCCCTTGAATTGTCACCCAATCAGTCAGAATTTTTTCACGATTCAGAGCTAAGGCGAATGCTCATTTTTCAGCTATTCAGCATCAATTACGTTACGACGACGCTACTACAGGAGATTCTTTATAAGCTGACCGACCACACCTCCTACGTTGGCCAAGATCGCCTCGTGGCATTACTAGAGAAGATTAAGAAAACGGGGCAGAGCTTACTGCCCAACTTGTCTTGAATAGATATCCCCATGATTATGTCTCCCCGCCGAAGATTCAATCCATGCCGTCCAGTACCACACCCAGGTCCGAACCCAACGCAGTTAGAAGCGACGAGGTCGACGTCGGTCAAAAGACACTTCCCCCCTCCCCCGTTAACGAACGGGCACCAACTCAGCATGGAGATTCTGATCACACGCCATGAGCTCTAAGAGTCCAAGTCGGGCTAGGGCATTTAAGCCATCCTGATATTATTAATAATCACTAGGGCTTAGGCCAACCTGCCCAAAAGTACATGCCGTCATCATCTTCAATAGCTAGGTAACACAGGATATTCTGATAGAATTAGAGCCGTTATCCGTAACGGACACGCGCAACTGCGGAGCACGGTCAACGATAAATTGGAAAATTTGAACTTACGTTCTCTACGTCGGAAGGAAACGAGTAGCACTATTCCAGTCAATATTCACCGTCCCCCATCTTGACGCATTGCCTTACTAGCATTTTCCGATGTCCTGATGAGAGCAACTAACTCTATCGGAACAATTAGTTCGGTAGAATAACAGATACACCAGCTTTTCAGCCTGGGCACAGCGTAGTGTTCTCCACCGCACCTCTCCGGACAGGCACTGCGCCAGTTCCGTCCCCTAGGGTGCAGGCTAGATTCTTTTTTCAATCCAAATTGCAAGCCTCTACAAATGAGAAGGCCATTGGCTCATCATGTCATCCCAGCCTTCTCAGCAATATTACATTGGCACCAACCCAATAATTCTCGTCAATGCACATATATGCTCTCATCCAACCACAACCTTCTGGGACAATCGAACCGTTGATCTCATTAATCAGGCAAGAATGAGGCTGAAGAGACTGTGATGCTATGATCACTAACCTATTGGATATATTCACCTCACAATAAGGATCTACCTCTAGAGGTACTGTCTCAGTTTGCTGCACGTAACGCCTGTAGGCAAAGAAGGATGTATTGCTAGCCGATAAATGGCCATGTTCCGAAGCCTCCCTCCTGATATTCCGCCCCATGCCGGCCAGCCAAATCATAAACCAACCGGGAGATCGGCAGGTTAGAGGCCATGTAAAGGAAAATGGAGCCTCATGATGTACCCTCCCAGCAAAATCAAGGCACATACACTACTATAAAGAATATAGCAGAAACTTGCCATCATTTCAGAAAAGCTGATTTCACTTTGGCTCGGCCTATTTTAATGGAACCGTCATACTTGCTCACCGAAAAGCAGTCAGGGTCGTAAAAAAGGTAAAGCAGAGAAAAATCAGAATCGCGCAGAGCTTTGGCCCCTCACATGGTGGCCCTAGATCAAAAGTCTACGTCACCTCTAATGGCACGAAAAAACTCTAACCTTCACCCGCCTCCTAACCAAGCCCGTAAGCTGCCATAACCCTGTGCTCTTTTTGATCAATTATCTAAGTTCCCAACCTATCTGCTTTGTGGCAGAGGATATACTCTGGATAAAATCAAAAAATGCCTCAACAGCGTCAACTCATTCCTGTCACCCCGCTAAAACGACGGCAACTTACTTTCTACCATCCACAATAATCATACAGAATGCCGACATCCAGAGGAAAATCTCTGAGCTAAGCTCAAAGAATAAAGAATAGGAGCACCCGGTAAGAGGTATTATCAATTCATTGCCGGATATCTTAATAGAATCTCCGCAAAATAAATATTTTACATCTTATCTTCTGAATCACTCCTCAATTCTCCCTAGAAATCTATCTTAGACATAGAAAATAGTAAAATATAGTTTTGCACTAAATAAGAACTTTTCTATAAAAATGAGATAAATTTTCCGCATAATGGTTTGGAGAAAATTTTTCTGCTTGTTCTTTTGATTTTTGCCTTAGAAGAAAGCATAACTCATCGTTACTATCCAAAAGTTCAATCCCCTCTTTAATATCATTAATGTCATAAGGGTCGACTAAAACCGCAACATCCCCTGCCACTTCTCTTAAAGGAGCCTCCCTAGAGGTCAATACTGGAGTTTCCAAAACCAAAGATTCTAACACAGGCAATCCAAAACCTTCGGCGATAGACGGAAAAATCAAAGCCCGTGCGTGCTTGATAAGTGAATAAAGAACGTCTCTCTCTACATATTGGATCTGTATAATACGGCCGTCCTCTATACCTTTACCTAAGAACCTAAGCTCATCTTCTTCCTTCCACGAATTTGAACCAACAATCACCAATTTCCTGCGCGTATTTGATAACAAGAAAGACTTTATTATGCGGCCTATATTTTTTTTAGGCTCTAACTGACCAAAAAACAAAAAATACTCGTCACTCTTCAGCGAAAAAAGTCGATGCAACTCGTTATTCGTAATCAAAGAATTATCATCAATACAATATGCATCAAGTAAATGGGATTGATATGTATTATAAACACGCCCCTCTGCAGCCGGGAACATATCAACAATAGCTTTCTTCGAAGCCTCTGAGACAGTGCAAATTCCATCAGATTGACGGACTATCTTCGTCAACAGGTCAAAATATAACTTCTTATCATCCAATGTTGTATGTGGCAACTGCAAGGGAACTATATCATGTATGGTATAGATATTTTTAGAACCTCGCACCTTCAGCGGCAAGGGGTACGTCCAATGCATGATATCAGGCGGATTGGGCATGGTTACAGTTAAAAAACGCCCTGTTGTTTTAAAAAAACCCTGGGCAGCTCTAAACAATGAAGGAACATTATAAACTTTGTCATATTCCGGAAGGCGCGTTGCATGCTCTTTCAAAACAACATGTCCACTAATAACTACTTCTTCTGCCTTATGACCATAAAAGTGATTAAATGTCTCTTTCCACCAAGAGGGCTTGGGAAATTTAGGCCGTCTTGGATAAAGATCGGTACCTAACGTATCAAAAAACAAGACTTCCCTTAAATCGGAAGAAAGATTTCTAGGTATTGGCAATCCATATAATAAACTTATATGATGCCCTAATAAACGCAAAGCCCTAGTCAAAGCTACTGAATATGTAGCGACCCCTGTCCCTTTCTGAAGAGCAAGATTAAACCCATCAACTCCAATGCGCAAATTAGGCCTCACCGAACGTCCCTTTCAAATTAGTTAGAGTGCTTCATACCGTTGGATAGCATCTTCGACCGATGAGCAATTTTGAATTTTGCCGTCATTCAGCAATACCGCCCTATTACAGGTCCTTCTTAAAAAGTCCATCTGATGTGATACGACAATCAAAGTTCTATCCGAACGCTTCCCAAACAACTCTTCCTCACAGCGTCTAGAAAAACGTGCATCCCCCACCATAATGACTTCATCTATTAAATAACAATCAAATTCTATTGCCAAAGAAAGGGCAAAAGCAAGCCGCGCTTGCATACCCGAAGAATATGTTTTTACAGGCTCATAAAATTGCCTACCCAATTGAGCAAAATCCTCGACGTAATCCAATGTCTTTTCGTAGGGAAGGTCATAAACGCGACATATAAAACGCAAGTTGTCATGCCCCGTAAGACTTCCCTGGAACGCCCCTGAAAACGCTAACGGCCACGAAATGGTCATCCTTCGCTCTATGATGCCCCCTGTAGGATGCTCGACTCCCCCTATCAATTTTATTAGTGTCGACTTCCCAGCTCCATTCCGCCCAAGAACAGCCAGCTTATCGCCTTTATAGACATCAAGGTCGGCCTCATCTAAAACAACACGCCTTTTACGGCCAACTTTAAAAGTCTTAGTTAGGCCAATACACTTTAGTCCTATCATACATGCCTCACGAAATATTAATGTGCGGCCTTACCCGCAAAGTCAAATACAATCCAATCATAAACAAAAGCGTACAACTAAAAAGAAGAAAGGGCACCGAATAGTGAGGAATAACTTTCATTCCAAAACAACCATACCTTATCATCTCAATACTATTTGCCAGCGGAGAATACTCCAACAACCAACGATAACGAGCAGGAATCCAATCGGTCATAACAAAGGCTCCCGACAATGGAAGCGAGAGATACGAAAAGACAGCCATCGCTTTTTCCAAAATATCAGAGCGCTCTGTTAATGCTGCTAAAATAATTGCAAAGCCAAATGAAAAAAATGTACAAAACCCCATACCTAAGTATACAAAAAACCAGCTCTCTGGAACCTCCATGTAATTCAAATACAAAGCACCAGCTACAACCAAGGCTCCAGCTAATATCGCCCCAGCTGCTTCTAAAATAATTCGAGCCAAAATAATATCTAATGGAGTAACCAACCTGTGAAACAATAAAGATGAATTAACCTCATAAGCCTTGATGGATCGGCTATAAGTATGACGCCACATAGTTAGGGGAACGTATCCTGAGATGACCATTGCCGTCATCTGCAACCCATGCTCATGAGAGGGACGAATAGCAGTCCATACAATTGCAACCCCAGCACAAAATAAAATAGGTTCACCTATTACCCATAAAAAACCAATATTTTCTCTACCATATCGAGTATGTATCTCCCTCATTAATAGAGCATAGATAACACGTAGTTGTATCATAAAAGCATGAGGCAAACTCGGCCTCGCATGCCTTGCAGCACTATATCTACTGATCTCCTCTATTGAAGAATCTTTACTGGAGCGCATGTTCACGTGCCCCCGCAACTAATAGTTTCCCGGTAGCATAGACCAACAATGCAGATACAAACGTTATAAAAAGAAAGGCCAAATTTTTAGGATACTCCGGATAGTCCGGCAAACTCGGCTGCGCCACAACTGTAACATATAGCATCTGCCTATCAGCTTGAGCTTTAGCCATTTCCAATGCGCTCGTCTCAGCTAAAATCTTTTTTTCAATTATACTCTTTTTAACCGTGAGCTCATCATATCCAAGCAACTTAGGCACTAAAGATCCTTGTCCTTCTCCCTTCCGCCCTGTTATGTGGGCTTGCATACCACTCATTTGAGCTTGAATCGACGCAATCCGCTGAGCATATACTTTTATCAGAGGGCTATTAGGAGCACTCAAAATAAGCTGTTTCTTTTCAGCTTCTAACATAGAAAGTCTTGTTTCCAGAGAAAGTGCCGTACCGACCATCGGAATAGCCTGCTTCATCGGATCAATGATCTCATTACTATACCGATAAATCGCCAATTGCATTTCTGTATCATGCAACTCCTTCAAGCTTGTATCAAGTTCCATTTGAGCAGCATGAAGAGTGTTATATCGCTGCCTATCATTTATCTCATTAACCAACCTTTCACCTGCGTCCAATAATGTTTGCGCAACACGTTGTGAATCGAGCGCCGAAAAAGTACGAACTCTTAAATGAGATATACCCGTTTCTTCGTCAATGCGCGCATCTATATGCCTCCTATAGTAGCTATAAAAACTCTCAAAATCCTTTCTCAGAAAAAAAGAAGGAAATTTAGCTAAAAAATCAGCCGAGGGGTCATTAAATAATGTATTGATACGTACTTTCTCAATCAACATTTTCAAAGCATCACGCGATATCATATAATCTTGTACGGCATAAGTGTCTTGGGATCCACCGTGGCTAGTTTCCAGCAGACTACTTAACCCACCCATAGCGGAGTTGTTAATTGATTTCCCACGAACAAGGAAATGTGTTTCAGAAATATACTGAGGACTTGCCAAACACAAAAGATAGACTGCTACAACGGTAGTTGGAAGCAAGACTATCAAAGAAAAATCCCATTGCTTCCTCAGCCATCTTGCCGCACCAACCATATTCCGTAGCAGTACATTCCCTAAATAGGTAATAGAAGACATCATGCCAGAGCTAACCGGTGTCCTATTTTTATCATCAAGAAAAGTATCTTTCTGAACATGCTTCAGATGTTCCGGTAGCGGTTCACTCAACTGTCTACTTCCTAAAACTATCTGCCAGGATAGGTTCAAACCCACTCCCTTCGGCCATGTGCGTTCATACCAACCTGAATATTTTTCAGTCAAGCACTTGCAACTTCGGAAAAGCAAAGGCTACCTCTTGAGAAAGCACAATACCGAAACATATCAGGCTTGCCTTACTCCTAAAAAATGGATAATGACAAGTCCGGCTAGCCCTTCAAGGTCATTACCATCAGGATCGCACCGTGCTTGATTCCCCCTCTTTAAAGAAAACTTCCTTTTGCAACGCTAGTACCTTCACCCGTGCAATGAGGGGGGCCACTGGGCTTGCTATCCTCCTTCTATCTGGCTGTAGCTGGGTTCCTCATTCCAGTCCTACGCAGAAACAGGTCCATAACTATACGAAATCATCGAAGAATACGAAAGCTCTCGATTACAAACTTCTAACCATGACACCAGAGATTGCAGATATTTTGTCATCTGAAATAACCCCCAAGATATCTACACTCGTCACTAGTAATCTCAGGCAATCCCGCAACGATCATATCGGCGCTGGCGATGTGCTAGGTATTACGATATTTGAGCTGGGAAATGGCCTCTTCTCATCTTCTGATAAAACAGCACCCACCAGTGATGGTGCGGCTGTAGGCGGAAGTGCACCTCATATCTCTTCTCAAAATCTTCCTCCTACTCAAGTCGAAGGTGACGGAACCATTATGGTTCCATATGTCGGAAGGATGAATGTTTTAGGGAAAACCCCTAGCCAGGTCGCTGCGGTAATTCAGGAACATCTAAAAGGAAAATCGCAAGATCCTCAAGTTATGGTCCGTATTCAGAATGACATTGGTAACACCGTTATTGTCTCAGGTGAAATCATTCATCCAGGCCGGGTTGTCCTTTCCCTTGCCGACGAACATCTTTCAGATGTGATCGCCATAGCTGGAGGAGCAAAGTACCCACCAACAGACTCACAAGTTGAACTGGTACGTAACGGCAAAATTGGGGCTACGGATCTGGCAACATTAGAAAACCACCCGGAAGAAGATATTCGAGCTGATCCTGGCGATCGGATCCATGTTATATACCAGCCTCGTACTTTCACTGCCTTTGGCGCAGTAGGACAGACACAGGCACGTAATGAGGTGCAGTTCGGAACAGCTAAGTTGACCCTTGCAGGAGCTCTGGCACGTATTGGTGGCCCTGCTGATAGTCGTGCTGATGGGAATGCCGTTTATCTTATCCGCTATGAAAATGAAATGGTCTGTAAGCGCCTTGGTGTTCCGATTAAGCCAGGAATGGATTCTGCTCCAGTTGTATATGAGATTGATATGCTGAATCCGACTCAATACTTCTTGGCACAAAGAATCCCAATGAAGGACCATGATTCTATCCTGATAGCTGACGCTGCGACAGATTCCATTTTCAAGATAAATATGATTGTTGGAGCGTTGTTCGGGCAAGCCGCATCCATGGCTGCCGTTGCTGCTCGCTAGTCCGTCTTATGATTAAGAGGAATCCTTTCAGGATATATCAGCAGGCAACCTTGATGTAATTCTCCCTCCTACCAACGACTTGGGGTTCTGTCTTAATATGTCAAAATCTTCTTCAAGATTGATTAGAGTTTCTGATCCAGCAAATTCTTTAACTCCCAATCATAAAGTTTCTGCCAAGGAACCCCCTGTTCGAATCTTCCAGAAAGATTGGATGGAATCCTTCACTCTAATCTCTTTCAGGAAATTTATTATATATTGCATAACCTTTGAGGGTATTTTGCTTTTCTCCATTTTTTATACACGCACACCATTGATAACATTTATTATCCCTCTTTTAATTGGAGTATTTTTGTGGCTTTTATTTGAGTATATTCTTCATAGATTTGCTTTCCATTTTGTTAGTAATAATAAAAAAATACAAAGACTGATTTATATCTTCCACGGAAATCATCATATTCAACCCAATCATCCCTTTCGAACGTTGATGCCGATAATTGTGACTTTACCAATTGGACTATTTATCTGGAGTATTAGTGTCTATAGTATAGGTTTTTCTTTAGGCACCTCTTTTTTCATGGGATTTTTCTCAGGGTACGCCATATACGATACCATACATTATGCTACGCATAATTTTAAAATGAGAAAATTCCCCTTATCTTTATGGAAAAAGCACCATTTACTTCATCACTACCGCACGGAAGAGCATAATTATTCAATAAGCTTACCTTTCCTTGATTCAATATTTAGAACAAAATATAAAAGATAGAGGGATTTTTATTTAAAATTTTTATATCTGATCTATTAAGATACAACTGATGCCATTTACAATAAATCCTTATGCTGAAAGATAACTTTTGAAGACTCTATATGTATTTCCCTTGCGTGAAACTATATCTTAGAATTATAAATTAGAATAAATTTGTTTCCCTGATGAAGCTTCCCCTTCATCTATGCCCCTCAATATGCCTCAATTCTTACATATGGATGCGAAGAGAACCATTTCCATTAACACTCCAAAAATAAAGAGCCAACGATAACGCTCTCTCAATGATTTGAACCATTCCCTCACGCCCCACGTCACTCTCTAACCTGTCAACAATCCAGTTCAAAACAGACAGAGTATCTCGTCGCTGAACTAACTAGCCCTGGCGGCTCACATGGATAGTTCGTCAAAAAACGGCCTCACGGCTTTATTTCCATCCTCTTTAGGTGTTTCTGAATCTAGAACAGGAAACGATATCTGTTGGCTGCCTTGATAGAAATCAGCCTATCAAAATCCTTGACAACAATACGGACAATCGTTCCGCCCTATCTGGCGGGATGACATACTCATCGTGATGCGAAGTGTATTCCTGCTGAGTTATAATCACACCGACAGTTCCAGATTTTTTCATAGCGTAAGCTCCAGTTCTTCAGTAAGAACCTCCCCAATCTGCTTAGCGTCATCATGGCTGGAAACGATTTCGAAAGTTGCCTGCACGATCCCACGGTCTGATCCCCGACCATTATTGGCCTCGGCGTTGGTAAAGTCAGATGCCGCTACTTTCATTCTCTCGCTCTGTGATTCTCTTTCCATACTGCTAGTGTACACATCGCAAGCGATTCTTAAATTTCATGAAAATTTATGGGAGGGGAATCGCAATCCCACCTCCCTCCTTTGGGACAATGGGCGGTAGCAATCTATTGAAGCAGCTACTTCTAAGGAATAATTTTTGGGCCTCGCCGGGGGCCAGAAAATAAATGCCATCTTATCTCTGGGGCGACACTGCGATTTTCAGAAGGAACCGTGGCGGAGGGGATGCCTTCCGAAGATAGTCAACAACTCATTGAATAAATTGGAAATATTATTCCTCTGAAAATTTAATCCCACATAAAATCCTCACGTAGATTGCTTGGAAAGGCGCAAAACGCTTTGTTCGCTTATGCGTCAGCTCAGTTTTATCTACAATGATGCCTGCTTTCATCGAGAGGCGACCATTGGATAGGAAGTATGAAATAACTTGCTCACTATAATGGTGTATATTTCAGAAAAGAGTTCTCTTGCTCTGAAGCTCTAACAGCGGCAAAAAATTCAGGGTATCTTCCAATATAGTCCTCCATATCCGTCCATCTATTTTCGAGTTTAGCATCTATCTGGTTTAGAGATTCTAGAGCATCTGAAAATACCCTAATAACAAGAGTGGGCAAAAGTGCGTTGAGATGATTATCTTGGGTGTAAAAACGCTTTCTCCCTCCTGCGACCAGAAGACGTCCAGTGCTTTTATTATAGTCCGGCATAAGAATAAAGCGTCTATTTACTTTTTCATCATTCGTATGTTCGTATACGCCAGAGTAATGATTGATGGTTCCATTGTGAACACTTTCATTTCTTAAGGAATCAATTATATTGAATGGAATGCTGCGTTCGCATAGAGGTGTTCCTTTTGCTAAACGAATAGACTTCCAATCACCAAACAGAACGCTACCTGCTTTAGACTTCCATGAAACCATTCCTGGAGTAATTCCTGATAGATCAGAGATATATTTTGTTGTAAAATCAAGAAAGCTGATAATTTTTTCTATTGAAAAACTAAATCCCGACCAAATTCTCATGGTGTCAGGCGAGATGCTGTGACGATAGTCTTCTCCCATCTTGAACTTTTGTTGTTCAAGAGTTACATTTTTATACAGGTTTGGCTTAGAAAGCGTTGCATAAGCATCGCCAATGGCGACAACAAAATGATTGATCATATTAAGTGCAACGTTGTAATAGTTCTTTATAGAATAATAATATAAAATTTTCTTATCGTCGATGTTTTCTAAATTATTGGTATACAACCTAAATTCTTCTGAACTAAAAATGGCTTCCGTATCTAATCCTGCATGGACAATATTAAAATCAGATCGCTCAAGAACCTTCCAAAAATGATCTGCAGAATCAAACAATATCTGCAAACACTTCATGTTTAGATTATCGAATGCATCCCTGATACTATTTACGATTGTTCCAATTTCCTCATTTTCCCAAATTCCGCTTGGTGATAAAGCGAAGTGGAACTCGTCTGGTTTTTTATCTAATCTTTTTCCGTAAAGTGTAGAGTACATTTTATTCCCCGGATTTATTTATGATCTCATTAATGAATGCACGATATAATCAATATTTCTCCAAGCTCTGGGCATGCTGAAGTAATTGATCGTTCAAAAGCACCTGACCAACCCCAAAATGAGCCTCCCGATGGCAATTCGGACATAATGCAGCAACCGATGCGGGATGATCCGGACCTCCATCACTCAGCTTATGAATATGGTGAGCTTCGAGGCAGGGCTGTCCTGTAGCAGTCAAGAACGGGGCTGCACTGCGACAGTTTTCACAAGATCCCCTCGCACGAGCCAGAACGTAATCTCGCACTGCTTTGCTGCGAGCCCTCACATTTGCCAACGCAACACGTGGGCTCGCCGCAGTGGGGGCAAGAGCCGCTTGGAATGCTCGTTTTCTCAGTTCTGCTAACGGGAGATCAGTCGGAGCTTTCGTTGCAAGATCTTCAGCCTCTATGGAAAGCTGGCTCTGAGGCACCAACGTAAAGACAATTGCCTGCCGCGGCTGGCCGTTCATATCGGGCTGCTGCTCGATTTCCCAACCGCCACAGACATAGAGCCCTTCAAACCGGACCGGGCCGCCTTTCTTGGTCTGCTGAAACAACAAGAGGTCTTTGCCATTCTGCACATGGTCACGGATGGCTCGGTTTCCCGAGATCATCCGCATATCGCCAAGCTGGCCTTGCCCCGTATAGCGGAAGCTCCCATCTGCTTCGAAAGCATCTTGGTGGCCAACATGGCCCGCGCCGTGCCCGGTAAAAATGAAGATCCCAGGCGTGTCAGCCGGCGTTGAAATGCCGCCCTGTTGCTGACCACCAAAACGCGCATGAATATCATTGCGACGATGATAGAATCGATGAAGTTCAAACGGCCAAAGCATATCCTAATTGGTTACATAAGATTGCAAGAGGCACAATACTGTTCCTCATAGGGCAAGACTGGCGGCTTGAGCCTTTTCTTGCGCTTTCTGTTTCCCGTCCTGCATGTCAGCTCCGCGTTCCTTAAGCGCGCGCGTCGCTATTCCTGCACGCTCCTGGAGTCCGACCTGCATTTTCGAGCGGTCATC